>NZ_CP021425.1:4333750-4682500 GCF_002162375.1 Oleiphilus messinensis
GATCGCGCTGTCAGTCTCCAACGGATATTTGACCGCCCTTCTCGATCAAGTCTCCTTTTTAACAAAAAGCACAAAGTATAGAAGCACAGGATGCTCCGCGTTAGCGAGCAGTATGGAGAACCTCAAATGAAAAAAACTCGACTCAGCCACGTTATCATGCTCGGAACCTTAGTGTTAACCGGCTGTAATGATGATGACAACAATAGCCAAGCAACCACAGATGAAGAAGTACGCACCCTGGCAACGTCCCATGGCCTGAATGGCGACCCGGTGGGAACGAAAAGTATCGCCAGTATTGATGAACCTCTCGCCCAACTGGGCATGAAGCTGTTCTACAGCAAAGGCCTTGGGGGTGACCTCGATTCGGCGTGCGTAAGCTGCCACCACCCAATTATGGGCGGAGGGGATAACCTGTCACTCCCAATCGGCGTTCAGGCAGAAGACCCCGACCTGATTGGCCCGGGACGAATACACTCCCAGGCAAAAGCGGTTGCCGCAAATATGGAATATGACGGCGGCCCCACGGTTCCACGTAATGCACCCACTACTTTCAATTTGGGCTTGTGGGAAAAAGGGCTGTTCCACGATTACCGCGTCGAGGTGCTTGATAACGGTATTAGAACACCGGACAGCGCATTTGGTACCGCAGACAGTGCGGCCCACTCACTTTCTCAAGCCCAGGCGATGTTTCCTGTAACTTCAGCTGAAGAAATGCGTTCCGATTTTGAGAAGGATGGTTCGAATCAGGATCTGCGAGTCGCCCTGACGGAGCGGTTCACCAGTCAAGCGCTGCCAAACACCTGGCTCGATGAGTTTCAGGCGGCATTCAATTCAACGGATGATGCACAGACACTCATTACCTACGATAACATTGCTTCTGCCCTGGCGGCGTACCAACAATCTCAATCCTTCGTAAATTCGCCCTGGAACAACTATGTGAAAGGCGATAATGGCGCGCTTTCAGATGCGGCGAAACGGGGAGCAAAACTTTTCTATTCATCTGTAGAAGACGGTGGTGCGGAATGTGTGGCTTGCCACTCTGGCGATTTCTTCACTGATGAATCATTCCATGTACTCGCCATTCCTCAAATCGGTCGCGGCAAAGGCAATGGTGAAGACGGCAGCGACGACTTCGGCCGGGCCCGTGAAACCGGCCAGGAATCAGATCGATACGCGTTTCGTACACCCTCGTTGCTGAATATTGAGGTCACTGGTCCGTACGGACATGACGGCGCATACGATACACTTGCAGACGTTGTCCGACATCACTTGAACCCTGAAGCGGCAATTGACAACTTCGATTTCACACTGGGCGCGCTGGCTCAGGGTGACGTGCAACATGAGCACGCCGAGTCCAACACCCGCTTGGCCCTGCAACAACTGCAAAAACAACAAGCCGATGGCAGCTCCAAACTCAAAACAGTGAACCTTTCAGAGCAACAAATTGATGATCTGGTTGCCTTCCTGGAAACGCTTACCGATCCCTGTGTCAAAGATCGGGAATGTCTCACGCCCTGGATTCCGGATACGACCAGCACAGGTCCAGACGGATTACAGCTGAATGGTTATGATGAAGCTGGTAATTTACTTTAACGGTTCACTAACACCGTTTTAAACCACGTTCCTCCAGCCTGAAAGCCCCCTTGTTCGCAACTCGAGCTCGGGGGCTTTTTTGCTGCTCGTTTTTTGCTAACCTGTTTTTTGCTGAGCCGTTTTTTTCACCGAAATGGATCAATTCAGTGAAACCGGAGAGCCCTTCAGGGATTGCGTTTCCAGCTTACCTTCTTCCAATAGCAATTTTTCAAAGGTAGCCGCGGGGAGTGGCGGACAGAACAAGTAACCTTGCCCAATCAGGCAACCTTCCTCTTTCAAGATCAGCAACTGGTCACCCGTCTCGATACCCTCGGCAACCACGTCCAGCCTCAAACTATGGGACAGGGCTACAATCGCTCGGGCAATGACTCGATCATCTTCGTCTCTGGGCAGATCCTGGACGAATGAGCGATCAATCTTGAGGCGATTAACCGGTAACTTCTTCAGGGATGACAAGGACGAATAGCCGGTACCAAAATCATCAATTGCGACGGTACAGCCCAGAGATTTGAGCTCCTCCAGCATCGCGCTGGTTTGCTCCACTTTTTTCATCAAGTGACCTTCGGTAATCTCTATTTCGAGCCGTTCTGCCGGGAAGGCTTCAGCAGCAAAGATCGCTTTTACTCGCTCGATCAAGCGCGGATCTTCAAATTGCCGGGCGGAAAAATTGACCGCTATAAAAGGTAGCACGTATCCATTATCGCTCCAGCATCTCCACTGTCGGCATGCCAGGCGCAAGATTACTTCTCCCAACTCGATAATCTGGCCATTTTGCTCCGCTAAGGCAATAAATTCCACCGGTGGGACGATCCCCCGCTCGGAATGAAGCCAACGCGCCAACACCTCAGCGCCCGTTACCAGGCCGGTATTCAAGTCGATTTGCGGCTGAAAATAAACGGTAAACTCCTCCCGCTCGATTGCCATACGAATTTCCGCTTCCATCTTGACCCGCAAAAAAGCTTCTTCAGTAAGCTGAGGCGTATAAAATTCGTAGGTATTACGGCCCCGCTCTTTTGCCTTGTACATCGCAGCATCTGCATTTCTTAACAAGGTGGGCACATCACTCGCATCGCGGGGGTACATACTGATCCCGATGCTGGCAGAAACCACCATTTCATGTCCACCAACACATTTCGGGAGATAAAAGCTTTGTAATAATTGGTCAACAAGAATCGTGACCTGCCCGATCTCATCAATGTGTTCCATTACAATCACAAACTCATCACCACCAATTCGGGCAATGGTGTCTTCCTGACGCACTCGATTACGTAAATGGCTGGCGATATTCTTCAACAACTCATCACCGGCAGAATGACCCAGACTGTCATTTATGTGTTTAAATCCGTCGAGATCCAAAAACAATACCGCGACGCCAAAATTTTCGCGCTGACCTCGTTCCAGTGAGTGCGTGAGCCGGGCTTGCAGGAGAAGGCGATTAGGCAAAGCTGTGAGTGGGTCATGATGTGCCAGATAGTCCAGCTGTTCCTGAGAATGCTTGAGTGCTGAAATGTCCGAGGAAATACCGACATATCCGGTAACCATCCCTTCAGGACTCTTGATTGCGCTGATCGTTAACCATTCCGGATAGATCGCACCACTTTTGCGACGATTCCAGACTTCTCCCTGCCAATTCCCCTGACTTTTTATGTCTTGCCACATTGCGGCGTAAAACAGCTCATCATGTTTACCGGATTTTAGTAAACCCGGGGTTTTCCCCTGCACCTCGTCTCGGTGATAACCGGTGATTTTTTCAAACGCGTCATTCACATCCACTATGACGCTGTTTGCATCGGTCAATACGATTGCTTCCGCAGCATGTTCGAATACGGTGGCAGCCTGCCGGATGCGCTCATCAGTGAGTCGATGCTCCGTCATGTCCTGAACAGTACCATAAACTCTGATCGGTACCTGTTCTTCATTAAACTCCACATTGATCTGACTGTGGACATATTTCGTCGATCCGGACGGGGTTACAATACTGTGAACATAATTAATCGGCTCATGCTCCACAAGAACACGTTGATAAGCACTAATCAGCTCCTCCCGGTCTTTCGGTAAAAGACAATTGATGAAGTCTTCTCGGCCGACTGTCGCTTCCGCATTCTCCAAACCAAAAATGTTGAATAACTCCCGCGTGCATTCGAAGTTCAGACTCGACACAGATAGCTCCCAGGAGCCAATGTGGGCCAGCTGTTGAGCATTGGTCAGCAACTCTTTGCTCCGGGCCAGTCTGGCTTCGGAGTAATAGCGATCCGTTACATCCCGACAAATGGCAATGAGCCCCAACAGCTTACCTTTCGGGTCAAAGTATGGGGTTTTGACCACATCCAGGAGCATTCGCCGCCCGTGACTCAACTCGAACCAGGCTTCTTTACGTACGGTGCGACGGGAAGTTAAAACCTGCTGGTCATCAATACTGAAGAGTTCGTCCAACTCCTGGTTGACCACGAATTGTTGGTGCTGCCCTGTGATATGACGCTCTGTAAATCCAGTGATGGCTTCGAACGCTTTGTTGCAGCCGAGATACTGATGACTTTCATTTTTGAAAAATATGACATCGGGAATTGAATCGATGAGCGCTTTAAGTAAGGATTTTTCCAATGTGATACGGGCATGAGAACGCAACAACAATAGCGTAAAAACCGCCAGTATCCCCAACATCATCAGTGCGACTAAAAAATAATCCTGATACTGACGCCAGACTTCCGGCTTATTAATGATCCGTGCTTTCGAACCAACATCATCGACTGACAAGCTAAACTGCCGCAAAACATCATAGTCAAATGTGGGAACATTCGGGCTTTTTCGCAAAACGCCGATGTCCCTGACAGGTTCTCCCAGAAAAATACGCTGAACCATGAGCGCCGCTTCCCGGCCTTGTTGAAAATGACTGACCAAGGTTCCACCGAGGATCCCGTCACCAACACCATGCTCCCAAAGATGAAAAACGGGAACCCGATTGAGTGACGTCATAGTCAATTGCAGACCCTCTTCAAATGATCTTGCCTCACCGGTACGGTCACGGTAAGCGGAAAGGAGCAAAACCATGTCATTTTGATCCAGCATTGCAAGACTCTGTCCCCACTCATCCCAGGTTAAATCTGCAAGCGATCGTTCTTGCACCTCAAGCATCGGGAAGTCAGATTGAACGCCCTTAAATGTTTGCAGGTCTGCCTGGCCGGAGGGTGTCGGGTCAACAAGTATATTCAGACGCTTGCGACCTGGAAAAAGGGAGGTCATCATGGTCAGGGTATCCCGAAAGGAAGACGCTTCCACGACTCCCGTAACATCCGGAACCGGATCTAGATCAATCGCCAGTTGAACATTATTGACACCCAGAAACACAATTGGCGTATCAGACAAAACATGCCGCCGGTGGTTGAGCAAAAAGTTCAGCGCATTGTCATCAGCACTGACAACCACATCGTAGGGTTTTCTATGGGCCAGTTTGTATTGCAACAAACGTAGAAACCGGGATTGCATTTCAGCATCATAAAGTCGTTTGCTGTCCATAAACTCAATATCCAGTTCTACACTGCCTTGCGGGAATACTGAATGGATGCCGGCAATAACTTTATCCGTGGTTGGGAACTCGGGATGATAGGAAAACAACAAAAGTATTCGATGATGCCCCGGCTCCGGGTTGCTTGCGAACCCTCCCGCGGAGAAACAAATAAAGACGATAAATAACCAGCCAGAAAAGAGCATTCTCTGGTGTTTAGGCATAACTGAGCATCCTTTCGTTCGTTACGGAACCTCGCTCACCAGAACCATTTGTCAGCGTTGGGTTCCATCTTTATTACCGGGCATGTTAAGCGGACTCAAGTCATTTCCAGTGTAGACCATCACGAGTTTAAAGACGAAACACGCAGCGTCTATTTTTTCACCAACTATTGCGATTCTTGAACAGCTTGATCACGTGACTTTGGGACTTAGTGCCTGTTGCCCTTGGGAACGGTTTCCGTTGCGTCTTTAATCACTAGTAATATTCGAATCCTTGAAAAATGCCAGCAAAGTTGCCAGAAACGTCTGCGGCAACTCTGCGAACGGTGCGTGACCACTCTCGAATTCAGAGTAAACAGCATCAGGCATAAGGGCACGAGCAACTCGTCCATCTTTACTGGCAGGGATCAAGGGATCCAGTTTACCAAAAGCGAGCAAGACCGGGAGGGTCAAATTTGCTGCCAACGCCTTCAAGTCATGATCAGGGTCAGCAAAGCTACGCCAAATACCCCGGTTAATATCTCGAGATACCGCAAGTGACTGCTCCTGGGTTGCGCGCTTTTTCATCTGCCGGACAACATTAGTATTGCTTCGCAAGTAATACCTCGCCAGTATACCGGGAGGAATAGCCAGTGGACCGGACATCAAGCGACAGAAAAAACGCGTCATTAAATTATGGTGAGTAAATCCCCCGGGTGAAACAAGGGCAAGCGCTCTGGTATTCTCAGGACATTCAAGAGCATATCGGGCAGCAACAAACCCACCAACCGAATTACCGAGTAGTATAGGCCTATGAATTTCGAGCTCGACCACAACTTGCTTTAGTACATCCAGGTAAAAATCCGGATGAACATTGATATCGGGATTCGGTGCAGGTGATGACCCGTAACCGGGCCAATCGAGCGCAAAAACTCGAAATTTAGCTGCCAGTGCGGGAACAATGGCATCAAAATCCCGACTGTCTCCCGGATTGGCGTGAAGCAGTATTAACGGATTGCCCGCCCCGGACTCTCTGTAGAAAACGGGCCCACTCTTCAGATTCACTATTGGCATTCGGTCCTTCTCTTCTAAGCGCTATATGATCAAATCCATGATGCTGTTTTTCCTCTTCCCAAGGATACTCGGCCTAACCTGTTATTGGAACTGCTGTTGGCCTTTATTGCCATGCTGTCGCCAATTCGCTAGCATGCCCGTGCACAACAGAGTTTACGGTTTAAAAGGCTCTTACTTTCTAACACTATGGATCAAGGAAATCCAATTATGGCGATTTTGAAATCAAGTACTGCGCGCTGCCGCACTTTTTTCAACCCGAAGTTAAACGGACACACCACTCAACGACGCCAGATTACGATTTCAGGCAGCATGATTCTGTTGCTAGCAATACTGCTTAACGGATGCGCGTCCACCGGAGAACCCAAACCAGAGCCACTCAAACTTTACGTGTTCGATTGCGGAAATATTAAAGTCGCCGATGTCTCTCTCTTTTCCCCCGGCTTCGATGAAGGTCAGGAAAAAGAGCTGACCAATAGCTGCTACCTGATTCGCCACCCCGAAGGTGATATGGTTTGGGATACCGGCTTAAACGACGCCATCGGCCCGAAAGGACTTGAGCTATGGGATGGAGCCTTCCATTTAAGTGTAACCAATCCACTGGGCAAGCAATTGAAAGCCCTGCAGATCAAGCCAGAGGAAATTGATTATCTGGGGATTTCACATTTCCACATGGATCACACCGGCAATGCAAATCTGTTCACGAACGCCAGCCTGCTGATTCAAAAGGAAGAATATGATGCCGCATTTGGCAAGAAAGCCGATAAATACGGCTTTCAACCTGAGACCTATAGCCAGGTTAACCGTGAAAAAATCAACGTGTTGAACAGTGATCATGATGTATTCGGTGATGGAAAAGTAATCATTAAACGCGCCATCGGCCATACCCCTGGCCATCAGGCTTTGTATATCGACCTCGAAGATGAAGGCCCGATAATGCTCTCAGGGGATCTATATCACTTCACTAAAAATCGAACATTCAGACGCGTGCCATCCTTTAACTACGACAAAGCACAAACCCAACAGTCCATGGACAGTGTTGAAATTTTCATGAGAAACAAAGGGGCTAAAATGTGGATTCAACACGACAAGGAGCAAAATGAATCGATTCGTCGCGCACCATATGCATATCAGTAACGTGGGGCTTTGGCCATAAAGCAGCAATGGTGACACCGGTGACAGGAACAAAAACTGTTCACCATGGCAATCACAAGAAACAGCGTCAACCCGAAAAATCAGATTGGCGCTGAGTTTCAAGCAAGGTACCAAAGATCCGCTATGCTCCCCAGAATGCCTGCCAGATCAAACGAATTGCCAACAGCGTTAACACCCAGTTCAACCAGCGGGTAAAAGACACGTTACTCATTTTGTTCAAACATTGTAATCCGGCCCAAGTCCCGAAAAAGCCTGCTGATATCATCAGCAACATCAAGAGCAACCAGTCGGTAAACACGAACCCGGCCACCGCAAATACGATCACTTTCGGACCATGTTGCAGGCTCATAGCCATCGCAAAAGTGGCAACGGTTCGATGCCGGTCTGTATGGACCTGCTTGATAAACGCCGCGACCAAAGGGCCCGAGGCTCCCACGAACATACTGACAAATGTGGTTACCGTGCCGGCAACCAAAACGCCACCTCGCTCCAGCGCCTGCTTGGGTAATCCTGGCCCCCAACAGAGGTAGAGAACAAACCCCGCAATTGTCAGCAACAGTACATCCTGAGGCAAGCGAATCAGCACCATACTCGCGAGCAACGCCCCTAACAACGCACCAGGCACAAACCAGGAAATCACGCTCCAATCAATGTGTCTTCGCGTCATCATCGCCCTGGATCCATTCGATCCCAGCTGCACAATGCCATGCACCGGCACAATCGCCAGAGGTGGCATCACCGACGCCATAACAACCAGCAACGCAACGCCACCTCCCGCCCCCAGACTTGCCGTTATAAAAGAGGTAATGCCTGCGGCCAAAACCAGAGTGATTGCCGCCGCAAGTGAGAGCCCGTCAGGCACCAGTGTTAACTCAACGATCATTCATTCCTCATATTCTATTTTGGCGGGATTATTGCCATTAAGCATTTCTGTACAATTCGACCTGTCCTGTCCGGAAAAACAGCAAAACCTACCAATAATAAATATTGGACAGCTCGGTCAAACTAAGCACAAACGGCCAATACAATAACAGCATCGTTCTCTGAACCACAACTATCTCAGAAATTGTCCACTGCACCTTCCCTACTGATAATATCCTTTTGTCGTAGTCGCTTTCCCCCTGATTTGCCGTATACTGGCGGTCCTTTTTAGCCTCACGAATTTAGTTGATACGAATCCCGATGTTCCGATTAGTGGAAGTAGGCAAGCTTGCGGCCCCCCTTGCGATGGCGCAATTTGCTCAATCAATCATGGTGTTCTCTGACACAGTCATTCTGGGCCTGATCGGGATTGATGCGCTGGCGGGTGGCAGTCTGGGGGCATTGATTTATCAATTCTTCCTGCTGATATTCAGTGGTATTTTTTTTGCTGCCGCAAATGAAACAGCCGTTTTACATGGCAAAAGGAACTTTCCGGCAATAACCCGCTTACTTAAAGCCGGCTCCGTGTTGTGTATCGGGTTTACTGTACTTGTGTGGCTGCTGATCGAATTCATTCCCATGCTGTTACCCCACATCGGTCAAACAGAAAACAATATTACAACGGCTTCCGAGTATCTCGATGCCGCGAACTGGATCAGCTTACCTGCATTTGCTTTCATGTTGCTACGCTGCATAGCGTCCGGCCTGGGTATTACCCAGCCCATTATGAAGATCATGCTGGTGTGTGCGCTAATGAATGTACCCATAAGTTATGTTCTGGGCTGCGGTTTGTATGGGTTTGAAGGTTACGGTATATCCGGTGTAGCCTGGGCCACGGCACTCATGACCTACACCATGCTTTTCTGGCTGGGTTTTGAACTCCTGCAACACCCAACCACTCGCAGTATCCTCGCCAACTGGAAGCGATCACATTCAACACGACAGGACTACGCGATATTCTGGTCTCTCGGGGTTCCAATCGCACTGGCCATTATAATGGAGATGGGCTTGTTCACATCCGCATCGCTCTTGGCGGGAACGCTGGGCACACTCGCTCTGGCAGCAAATCAGATTTGTTTGAATATCGCCACAGTGTCGTTCAATATTTACATCGGTATCGCGCAAGCGACAGCGATTAAAGTCGGGTTTAATTACGGGTTAAGCCAAAGTCCGGAGCAAGGTGACCCGAAAGCCATTGAAAGTGCGCGCCGATACGGTCGTGCGGGCCTCAAGCTGGGGCTGATCACAGCATCGGTTTCAGCAACGTTGATGTTCTTTTTCCCTGAACTCTGGGTCAAACTCTTTACCCTGAACTCGACAGAATCACGATTGGATGAGTTAATGGTGCTGGCGGCTTCACTACTTGGTGTGGCAGCGCTTTTCCAACTGGCGGATTGCAGTCAGGTTATCGCGATGCATGCATTGAGAGCGTTCAAGCTGGGCACCTCACCCACGTTGATTTCCATTTTCGGCTACTGGGTAATCGGCTTTCCTGCAGCCTGGTTATTGAAGGATGAGTTTGGCTTGATTGGAATCTGGTCCGGTATGGGCGCGGGCTTGCTATTTACCGCAATCACGCTCACTCTTCTCCTGGAGCGAACCGCCACACAAAAAGCTCGCTCCATTATGGAATGCACAACTTGATCATGAAGGCCAGTCGTCCAGCCTGAAGCCCACTTTGATGGTGACCTGCCAATGGGCAATTTCTCCATTTTCAATATGGCCTCGGGTTTCCACCACTTCAAACCAATCCATGTGATGCAAGGATTTGGATGCTTTCGCGATGGCATTGCGGATCGCTTCATCCGTTCCCTTTGTGGAACTGCCCGTCAGCTCGACTTTTTTATAGACATGCTCACTCATAACGCCCCTCCGGTTTACCCTGTTAAAAGTGTGAGACACGAACACTGACACAGAAAATGTTGCCTGTTCGTATCACCCATGTTCGTCTCACCCACCTTTAAAGATAGTTTAAAGCACGGATTTAGGGGAAAACATTATCATGCAACCTGGCATTGAGTCTGCTCAGAATAGGTTCCACCGAAGTAATTCATCTCCAGCTCCTCATGCAATTGACCAATACCTATCTGTAATTGATCCATAAATAATTGCAGTTCGGTCTGCTTCAGCTTGTCAATTTCCGCGTTGTCCAGCTGTCTCATCAGACGATGAATGATCACAATGGATTTATCGTGATTCGGTAACCCTTCAACACACCGCTCCACCTCAATCATGCAGTGCGCAATTGCCCGGGGGAATGTTTCGGATTGAATCAGAAACCGGAGGACATCCTGACGCTGAATACGCACTTCCATTTCCCGGCGATACATTTGATATCCCGTTAAGGATTTCAAGACGCTCATCCATTGGAGATTATCGTAGGTTGCTTTGGTTGTTGTCGCATCCGGGACCAGATTTGCCGAGCGGGTATCAATAATCCGGGTTGTCATATCGGCGCGTTCCAGATTTCGCCCTGTTTTCAGGAACGTGTATCCTGCATCATGACTCATGGTACCGGCTAGAATGCCCGTAATCGTCTGGCATCGGGTTATAATTTCCTGTAGAAACGGATACCGGCCACGCTTGGTGAGTGCTTGGGACGAGTTTTCCTTTGAATAGTGATACGTTTTATTCAATGCCTCCCAGACTTCCCGAGGTATCACATCCCGAATTGTTCGAGCATTCTCCCGTGCGAATGAAAGACAAGCCAGAATGGAACAATAATTAGTCATATCATTGACCAAAAACTTCAATACTGACCGTTCCTCATAATTGCCATCGTACAACTCACTACAGCCGGTTATCGCCACCAGTTCCCCCCAGATTGGCGAAAGACCACGGGGTAAGTCGAGAATAAGATTGGCATTAACGTTAATCAAACGGGCCATGTCTTCCGCACGCTCCAGATAGCGCGCCATCCAATAAATATTACCAGCAACTCGAGATAACATAGTTACACCTCCTCGTCGACAATCCAGGTATCCTTACTGCCACCACCCTGAGAGGAATTCACCACCAGAGACCCTTTTTTCAACGCCACTCTTGTAAGCCCCCCCATCGTGACGTTTATCTGGTCACTGGACAGTATAAAGGGCCGCATGTCTACATGGCGGGGCTCTGCTTCACCCTCTATCAAGGTAGGCACCGTGCTCAAGCTCAACGTCGGCTGAGCAATATAGTTGCGAGGATCATCTTTAATGAGGGCGGCGAATGTCTCCCGCTCTTTTTTGGTTGAAGCCGGGCCAATCAGCATGCCATAGCCACCGGACTCATTTGCAGGCTTGACGACAAGCTCTTCAAGGTGCTCCAGTACATATTTCCTGTCATCATCCTTCATACACAGGTAAGTCGGCACATTCGGGATAATGGCCTCTTCACCAAGATAATATTTGATCATTTGGGGCACGAAGGCATAGACCACTTTATCATCCGCCACTCCGGCTCCCGGCGCGTTAGCCAGCGCTACATTTCCTTTCATCCAGGCCCGCATCAAACCTTTTACACCCAGCACTGAATCTGGATGAAAAACCTCGGGGTCCAGGAACAGGTCATCAACACGGCGATAAATAACATCAACGCGTTCGAGCCCGTAAATTGTTTTCATATACACACAATCGTCATCGGCAACAATCAAATCTGTCCCTTGAACCAATTCGCAGCCCATTTGCTGTGCGAGATAAGAGTGTTCGAAGTAGGCGGAGTTGTATATTCCCGGTGTTAGCACGACAACCTGAGGATACTCAGCAGGCCGGGGCGACAATGCAGCAAGACAATCAAATAACTGCGAGGGATAATCATCTACCGGCAAAATTGAAAACTCCGAAAACAGGTCAGCAAAGACCCGCTTCATCACCTGCCGGTTTTCCAGTAGATATGATACGCCGGAGGGCACTCTGAGATTATCCTCCAGAACATACATTTGCCCGTCAGAATGACGCACCAGATCAGATCCGCAAATGTGGGCCCAAACACCGTATGCCGGGTTAATGCCAATACACTCCTTGCGAAAGTTTTTTGATTTGGCCAGCAACTCAGCCGGAAAAATCTTATCCTTGATAATCTTCTGGTCGTGATATAAATCATCAATGAACATGTTCAGGGCTTTAACCCGTTGACGGAGGCCCTGGTCGATGACATCCCATTCTGTCTTACTGACAATTCTAGGAATAATGTCAA
This sequence comes from Oleiphilus messinensis, assembly GCF_002162375.1. Taxonomy (GTDB): domain Bacteria; phylum Pseudomonadota; class Gammaproteobacteria; order Pseudomonadales; family Oleiphilaceae; genus Oleiphilus; species Oleiphilus messinensis. The sequence goes on from NZ_CP021425.1 coordinate 4,346,369, forward strand.
ATGGCCATTGCCGGTCTATTGACCCCCCTTCCTGATTGTATACCGTAAAACTGACGCCCATTTCCTTCATCGCCAGCTCTGCAGTTGATTTCAAGTACCCCAATTCCTCGCTTTCCAAGGTCGCCAAATGCTCGGCTAACTTGGTTGCGACAGGCTTGGGTTTACCTGACTCATCAATCATCTCGTCAAATAACCCCGGACATTGATAACGTCCCCATTCAATCCCCATATGAAGCATCCTCTTCGGATATCCGCTCTACTGTAACAGCAACATCAGGATGCTGCTGCCCTCCCCCATAACATACGCCTTTAAGAGGCGGTACATCGGAATAGTCACGTCCCAGTGCTACGGTGATGTGCTCATCCCGAACCCACATATCGTTCGTTGGATCTGAGTGTAGCCACCCGTATCCCGGAATAAAAACAGCGTACCAGGCATGGGACGCATCAGTCCCCTGCAATTTTTCTTCACCCTCTGGTGGATTTGTGACGATATAACCGCTCACATAAGCAGCAATCAGTCCAATACTTCGTAATCCGCTCACAGCAATATGGGCAAAATCCTGACATACCCCTTTACGGGTCTGCCATACAACATCGATCGGCGTATCAACATGGGTCGCCCCGGTTTGATAGCTGAATTCGCTAAAGATTTGCTTGGTAAACGCCGCTATTGCCTCAACAATCGGTCGTTCAGACACAAATGCGACTTGGGCGTATTCTGCCAAACCTGGCAATGCTGGCGTGATCGGCCCCGGATAGGCAAACCGACAAGAACGCACACGCTGATGGGCGTTGCCAAGTTCACGGTAACGACATTGCTCCCAGGTTGTTTCTTTAATAGCATCCAGCGTCCCGGTATGGCGTTCGACAACGGCATGACTGACGACCTTGAGCATGTCATGGGGCTTGTGCACTTCAAAGTATGTGCATTGATTACCAAAGACATCCATACGGGTCTCGGTCAATCTGGGTTTGGGGTCGATTTTTACACGGTGCTGCAGGCAATTTTGTTGTGGATCATTCAGGGGCGTCAGCCAAGCCATGTTGTAGGCCAGGGACGCCGCTCCAGGATAGCGATATACGGTCTCATGCCTCACCCTCAATAGCGTATGGCTACCGAAGTAATCGGGTGACGGGCTGCGCATGCTTGAAGTATTGGTGTTCAATGTCGAATCCAAACTGATCCAGTTTCTGCTTCAGCTCCTGCAAGAAAGGAGCCAGTTTAGTTACAGTTAGCTCTGCGTTGTACCACTCACCGGCATCAGCGAGTTGCAGTGGAGTTGTCACCGCAAGAATGCGCTTCTCCAAAGCGATCAATCCGCGATGGGGCGTCACATTCAGATGCTTCAAATAGGGCTCCAGTTCAGCCAGAGCAGACACAACAGAACGTGGGTTTGACGGCTCCAGTAAAAGGTGCTGCCAAACCGTATAAAAGCTTAGTTCGGTTCCGTAGCGGCGTCGATGACTATTTAAACAGTCGTGCGCTTCCAGCAACACTTCACGGATACCAAAACCACTATGGCTGTCCTCACCCTCGAGATCGAACTCCCGACAGATTGCAGCGGTGCCGAACAACGTATTGAGTGCTCGCTCGTGACGACGCCCTATTTGTAACCACAGCCCACCCTGATCCAGTGCGAGACTCTCTCGACTTGCTCCCCAAAAGGCCAGAAGCGCGGTCAGGAAAGGCTGAATGAATTGATCCGAAGCCAGTACACTCCAATTGCGCTCACTGTATTCGAGTAGCTCTTCCAACTCCTCTATGGCACGCCAGCAATCCCAGGACCAAAGATCACGAACGGTATAAGCGCTCTGAATTGACATGTGCAGATTGAATGCCACACTGCCTACTTTCTGTGCATTGAGCACCAAGGATTGCATGGAATCAGTGCGCAGCAATCGATTACCCGTTTGACAATACAGATCAAAAGTAGTCTTGAATGACGACAACACATGGAGATCAGACTCAAATCCATAGTCATGGTAACTTTCAAGCCGTTTCATATAGGCTCGAATCAATCGTAATAATGATTCACTGCGTTCAAGATAGCGCGCCATCCAAAAGAGGTGTTCTGCTGCCCGACTGGTTAGTACCGCAGCGGAAGTCCTTCTCTGTCGGGTAACAATGGGCGCGACATTCTCACGGGTAGACTGCTTGGACAGCACCCAGGTGTCCTTACTCTGTCCACCACCCTGACCACTGACCACAAAGGTGTTGGTTACGGGAGAAACCCGGCACAAGCCGCCAGGCATGACATTGTAGGATTCGCCATTGCCAACCGCGAAGCCACGCAGTACGTGGTGGCGTGGGACAATCGCGTCATCCGTGAGCGTCGGCACGGTGGAAAAGTTGATTAACTCCTGTCCGGCATAAAGCCAGGGTGTGGCATTAATTTTCTCTTTTAGCTGTTGCTTGTCCTTCGCAGAGAGTTGCCCTCCGAATTCTGCATGGCAGGAACGATCAACTTTCTTGATAACCATTCGATCGAGGTTTGCCAATACGTGCTGGCGTTCCTTTTCCTGACCACACCACCAGGTCGCAACATTGGGTAACTTCAATTCTTCAGCCAGAAAGTGCTTTGCAAGACGAGGCAAAAAAGGCAGTAACCCGGGTGATTCCAAAATACCTGCCCCAAGCGGATTCGCCATCCCGACACGCCCCAGTAACTGGGCCTGAGCCAGACCGGGCACGCCAAGCATGGAATCTGCACGAAAATTCAACGGGTCACAAAAACTGTCATCGACACGCCGGATAATAACGTCAACCTGTTTTAGATCATCGACTGTTTTTAGATACACTCGCCCCTGGCGAACCGTCAGGTCATCACCTTGAACCAGAGTGATACCCAGTTGCGCAACCAGATAGGCATGCTCAAAGTAAACTTCGTTACCGATCCCCGGTGACAACAGCACAATGGTCGGCTCTTTTGTTTGATCCGGCGCCAACGACATCATTTGCCGTTTGAAGTGGTGAAAGAACTGTCCCAATGGCGCAATTTGCTCACTGCCATTGGCACCCAGTACGCGACGGGAAACCATTCTTGCTTCCAATACATAGCCCGCACCGGAAGGGCTCTGTGTCCGGTCACTGAGTACCCACCACTCACCTTTAGGGCCCCGAGTAATGTCAACCGCAAACAGGCTGAGCGGTTGCTGCGGGCTGCCAATCACCGAGTTCAACAAGCCCGGATTCTGAAGCACCAACTCCGGTGGTACAAGACCTTCCCGAATACAAGTCTGATGACCCAGAATATCGGTCAAAAGCATCGAGAACAATCGCGCTCGTTGCTCCAGTCCTTGCTCCAGAGAACGCCAATCATCACCATCAATCACTAGCGGCAAGGGATCAAGCTGCCAGGTGCGGCGCATCCCCTCCGGGTCATGATAGACATTGTAGTTAACGCCTTGTTCCTTGAGGCGTCGCTGCGTTTCCCGGCGTAAGCGGGTTAACTCTGCTCCGGTCGCACGCCGGAAATAGCGGGAAAAGTTGGACCAGTGGGAACGGACTGCCCCCGACTTGTCTACCATTTCGTCGAAGGAGCCGTCCAGAGGAATATAGGGCGAACCCATAAATCCGAGCTCACCTTGCTCTGAGCCAACCTCCTCTGAATCCTGATTACCGGATTCACTGTCTTCTGAGGCAAGCCCGTCCGCTATATCAGACTTTGACCGCGCACTCCCGGAGACAGTCTCGGCCTTATCAGAACCGCCCTCAAGCGCAGCATCGCTGAGCAGGTCTGTTTGAGCCGGTTGGACAGCCGCCGAATCGGAAGAAGCAGGACCCGGATCAGTCACATCTGTTGTTGTACTGTTATCTTTATCACCCATGCTCTAATCGTAGCGCAAATCCAAAGTATAGGGGTAACTCGGATTATAAGTTTGTGGCGGTGGTGTACTGCCTTTGCGTGGACCGTCGTGACGATAGAAACGCCCTCCACCACTGATCACAGGAGGCGCTATATGCTGACCATGGGTATGGCCAATGTTTTCAAATCGATTTACGCGACGGGATTCTGCTTCCAGCGCGTTCACCGGGAACTGGTCGTAATTACGCCCACCTGGATGCACCACATGATAGGTCCCCCCCCCAACGGATCGCCCTGTCCAGGTATCAAAGAAATCAAACACCAAAGGCGAATGAACCCCTATTGTAGGGTGCAATGCCGACCAAGGTTGCCAGGCACGGTAGCGCACGCCCGCGACAAACGTACCTTCTTCCTCGGTCGGCACCATCGGTATCCGTTTTCCATTACAGGTGAGTACATAACGCTCTGGAGCCGAATGACGGACTTTGACCTGGAGGCGCTCCATACTGGAGTCCACGTACCGAGCAGTGCCACCTGCCGTATTTTCCTCGCCCAGGACAAACCACGGTTCCAGAGCATGTCGCAATTCAACTTGGGAACCCGCCAGCTCAAATTCACCGACTTTCGGACAGCGAAACTCGAAAAAGGCATCAAACCAATGGCTCTTGAAGGGAAAACCGGATTCCTGAAGGAAAGTTAGCACTTCCTGAAAATCAGCCCAGAGGAAATGCGGTAACATGAAGCGATCATGCAGACTGGTTCCCCAATCAACCAGTTTTTTCCGATAGGGCTTCTTCCAGAATGCAGCCACGCAAGCCCGTAATAACAACATTTGTACCAAACTCATGTGCGCATGGGGCGGCATCTCAAAAGCACGGAATTCCAATATCCCCAAGCGTCCGGTGGAAGAATCGGGGGAGTATAACTTATCGATGCAGAATTCACTGCGATGGGTATTCCCGGTCAAGTCAGTCAGCAAGTGTCGTAACAAACGATCAACAAGCCAGGGCTGCAGGGATTCTTCGTCCGGGAGCAGCGAGAACGCGATTTGTAGTTCATAGAGTCGTTCCACCCTTGCTTCATCAACACGAGGGGCCTGGCTGGTCGGACCAATGAATACGCCGCTGAAAAGATAGGACAGACTGGGATGGTGCTGCCAGAATGTAATCAAGCTCTGAACCAGTGATGGCCTGCGCAGCAGTGGACTATCAGCCGGTGTTCGTCCGCCAAGTGTAACGTGATTTCCGCCACCGGTTCCACTGTGTCGCCCATCCAACATGAACTTTTCAGTACCCAACCGGCACATACGGGCCTCTTCATAGAGGGTTTCTGTGATGCTTTTCAGTTCCTGCCAATTGCTGGCTGGCTGAATATTCACTTCGATCACACCGGGATCTGGCGTCACTGCCAATTTCTCCAGGCGCGGATCATAAGGTGGTGTATAACCCTCGATACGCACTGGAAGTTTCAAGCGATTAGCGGCATGACCGATCGCATCAAGCAATGTCACATACTCTTCCAGAGTGGATACGGGCGGCATGAAAACGTATAAATAGCCATCACGGGCTTCTGTACAGATAGCGGTATGTATTTCCATCGCCGCTAAAGGCGTAGAAACAGCCTTGCGGATTGGTCTCAGTTCCTGAGGCAATGGTGCAAACGGATCACGTTCGTGAACTTCAAACTCGTCACTGAGTTCCTGCGCAGATAAACTTGCCAAAGGCAGGCGCAAACCGAGGGGAGAGTTTCCGGATACGAGGTAGAGGGCACCGGAACGAAACCGCCATAAACAGGTCTGCCAGCTCTGCGTGACCTGATTTAGCGCGATTGGCAAACAATATCCAACCGCATTATTGAGCCCTTGCTCATATATTTTCGCCAGAGTCCTGCGTGCCAGCGACTCGTGATCCCGGTCATCCACTTCATCTACCGGGATGCCACCTTGCTGCCATAGCGTTTGGAACGGGTCTTCATAACAGGGTTGAACAGCGGTGTCCGAAAGGCCGATTTGTTTACAAAACTCCACCATTAATGCACGGGCGTCTTCAGGTTTAGCATTGTGCTCCAGGGTATCTTTCGGCCCCTGCCAAAGTGGAACTCCATCCTTACGCCAATAGAGCGAATAGTTCCAGCGTGGTAATGGCTCTCCCGGATACCACTTGCCCTGGCCATAATGCACAAATCCGTTATTGGCATAGCGTTTTGCCAAGCGCTCGGATAACTGGAACGCTAAACGCCGCTTTTCCTCGCCATCCGCATCGGTATTCCACTGTGCGGACTCCATATCATCAATCGATACGAAGGTTGGTTCACCCCCCATGGTCAACCGGATATCCTCTTCTTCGAGAATATCATCAACAAAATTCCCGAGCGCATCAATATCATCCCAATCATGCTCTGAGAACGGTTTAGTAACTCTGGGGTCTTCTTTGATTCGGGTCACTTCATTACTGTAACCAAATTCAACCTCGCATGGATCCAGGGCTCCGGTAATCGGCGCGGAATCCACGGGATCTGGTGTGCAACTCAACGGGATATGGCCTTCCGATGCAAACAGACCCGATGTGGGATCCAACCCCAACCAACCGGCCCCGGGTACATAGACTTCGGTCCAGGCATGCAGGTCTGTAAAGTCCGTTTCAGGCCCACTTGGCCCGTCGAGTGACTTTTGATCAGCAGTTAACTGCACCAGATAGCCAGAAACAAATCGAGCCGCCAAGCCTAAATGGCGGCAGAGCTGAACCAGTAACCAAGCCGAGTCGCGGCAACTCCCCCACTTCGATTTGAGTGTTTCCTCCGGCGTTTGTACCCCCGGTTCGAGGCGCACGGTATAATTGATGTCTTCCCAGAGCTTACGATTTATTTCGACCAGGAAATCATTAATTCGTTGTTTGGATCGACTCACCTTGCTGAGGTAGAGATCGAATTCCTTGCCCCATTTTTTCGCTTCCAGAAACGGACGAAGCTGAACCTTGAGACTATCGGGATATTTAAATGGATAGTGTTCAGCATACTCTTCCACAAAAAAGTCAAAAGGATTATAAGGCGTCATATCTGCAACCAGATCAACATCGACCCTTAATTCCGCAGCTTTCTCAGGAAAAACAAGTCGCGCCATATAGTTCGAGAACGGATCCTGAACCCAATTGAGGAAATGATTTTTCGGTTGGACGTTCAGGCTGTAACTGAGAATGGGTGTCCGGCAATGCGGTGCTGGCCTCAAACGTACCGTATGGGGTGACATATGAATCAACCGGTCATAGGTGTAGACGGTTGAATGCCGAATTCCGACCAAAATACTCATCCATTAGCTCCTTAAAGAGTCAGATTAACGCGCAAGGGCCCAGTCCCCCAAAACGGTTTTTATGGTTACGTAATAACCGCCTTACTTATCATTTTTTTCCCAGTCAAATAACGGAAGATCGTTAAATAACTCCATAAGTCCCTCACCCCAACGTTTGCGCATCGAAGAATAATAGGGTGAGTTCTGTTTATAATGCATGACATGTGCCGGTTCCAGTTTGTCTTTCTCATAAATCATCAAATCAAACGGCGGCGCGACCGACAGATTACTGCGCATTGTCGAATCCAGAGAAACCAGAGCGCAACGAGCGGCCGCCTCTAGACTGGTATTTCTTTTGATGACCCGATCCAGTATCGGCTTCCCGTACTTCGTTTCACCAATCTGCAGAAATGGTGAATACGGCGAATTCTGGATAAAATTACCTTCAGGATAGACCATAAAGATCTGACAGGGCTCACCGATTATTTGCCCCCCGAGTATAAAGGTACAATCGAAATTCGCAGCCTGATTCAAATCGCGCTCGTAATAATTTTTGAGTTTAACAGCCAGCGTACCCAGATATTTTGCCGCTTCATTCATATCCTTACACACAGCAAAGCTACCCACGGGCTTTTCACCTTCAGCCAGATCCAGGTCGTGTTTCAAATCCTGCTCGATTTGATGCACCACAGCCTGAGTCGTTGCAAGATTCCCTGAGGTGAGAAGTGTAAAAAAGCCTTTATCGGGAACTGAAAAAGAAAACATTTTGGGGTACGTATTCACATTATCGACACCGGCATTGGTGCGCGAATCAGAAGCCAATACCAAACCGCTATCAACCGCAATTGCAAGACAGTAAGTCATAAAGAACCTAGATGAGACTGAAGACGAATATGTTTACCAAGGGATTTGTAACCGGTATTTGCACTTCGACCCGGATACGTTCGCCGATGAGATTAAACGATCATAGGATCAACCAGACTATGTTGCAATAGATCTTGCAGGTTTGAATCATGAATGGTGAGGGTCAACAACGACAGGTTTAAATGCAATCCGCACAACAATTAATCAGCAATGACTATTTACGCACAACTCAGGTGCACAAATACCCATTTAGAACTACCTCACTAGCACTACACAACAGTTCGCACCTCTTTTCCCTGGGGAAAAGATTACGTATCTCACTGTTTTATTGTAAGAAATAATTCATTTTTCAGACATAAACCAAAGTACACACCATGATGGCACACGCTATGCAAAGTACTACACAACGACCGCATCAAACGCCGGAAGTATCAGACCGGATGTGAGAGACCTAAACAAATAGCTGAAGACAGTCTCTGCACACCATTTCTGACTCGCAATAGCGATTGATAGGTTTAACGACTTTAACCAGGTCGTCAGTTGAAGCCTGACCACCGAGTCTGGCCTCATCTCAATATGGCAGCGGGGTTAAATTTTAAAACAAACGAAATAACCAAAACTATCGAGAAGAAAGGAGACAGACCATGTCTAAAGCATCTCACAGCGACAGCGTACTTTTTAAATTAACTCATGCCTACGAAGAAGTTCTCGTAAAGGATATGAAAGATTACTTTGACTGGATGTACTTTGCGAACTAGGCATCACGAATCATTTGATCGGCAGAACGGATTCTGAAGATCAATGCTACAACCTCAAAAAGCGCACAATAAACCGCTTATGCGGTCTCAAAACCTAATCGGTTTTTAACACTGAGTCGCTGGCGCGGAAAACCCGCCCGGCGACACTCAATGCTCAATAACGCAGGATTCACTTTTTAAGCATGGAAGGGCAAGGCTGGAACGGAACGGAATCATCCCCCCCGCAAGGACTTCCGCCTCTTCCAGGGAATGGAATACTACGGCTACACCCAGGGAGGTAACGGATGTCACTAATCAGGGACTACTGACCGGAAACGCATCATGCAATCCTTTAGAGAACGAGGACAAACTCGCGTGAGGTATAAGCACCAATTTTTTATCAAAACGATCACAGTATCGTTTAACGCGGTAGTATGCGTCGTGGCTGACACAATTCAACGGGCAAAAGACGACATCAGCTCGGGAAAGTACTGCATTTAAATGCAAACGACTCTCCTCCAACCCACCATCGTGGCACATCAATTCACCGTTATTTTTTTCCACCAATGCACGTAGCGACGGATACTGACCTGAACGCCCACCAACATACAAAATCCGTTGCCCGTTAAGGTCTTTAAACGGGCATCCCCTCTGTCCCTGACCAGAGCATGGATTGCCAGGTTCGCTACGCAACCAGTCCGCCAGAACATCTTCCAGAATACTTAATTCACCATCTTTTTCCTTAACAACAATTTGCAATCGGCAGCGTTCTTCATCTGCCGCAATGCGCTGCAATTCACTTTGTTGAAACTTTTGCTCCAGTGTCCGCATACGTTCCGAAGTCGTAAAAAGATTCTCTGCCAGATTCTCACTGACAGCTTCCAGTTGGGTCACGCGAGAATGACTTTCCAAATTGGCTACACGAGCATTAGCAGCACTGAGATCCGCCTTCAACACTCGTGCTTGAAGCACTTCTTCTTGCAAAGACCGGATTTCGCCCTCAAGATCCGCTATTCGCTCCTGTAATCTGCAAACATATTGCGCATTCTCATCTGTTTTCTCATTAAGATTCTTGCGCAATGTTGCCATTTCCCGAAGATCCGTTCGAATTGAAGCTCCCGACAAATGCGATAGCATGTGGACTTCACCAAATACGGGCTGGAACAACGCCTCAGAACACAACGGATGGGTGATCAGAGACCAATAAGCTCCTGCAATATTGCCGTCTTGAACCGCTTTACGCCAAAGTGTTTTCAATGCCTCTTCAGAATCCGCTCGAGCGAATAGACGTATCTGACGCGAGTACTTTTTATCCAGCAATTTGTTCAAATGACGAATAGGTGCAGACTGCTCTTGAGCAGATGAAACAAATGTACAATGCAACATGTAATCCGTCACAGGTCCATCACATTCTATCCGGTACTTCCTCGCGATTTGCCTAAGCTCGACCAATGTTGCACAGGTACCAATTACACTGCAATGATACATTCTGTTTAGCTGCCAAAGTTTTGCTCGCTTTTTTGACCCCGGAGCACTAACGCCATGAGCCCCACGGTCGAGTGAATGCTTCGAAAATGGCTGTATTTCAGCGTTTCCAGCGGAGTCGATTCTTCCTGAATTAAGTTTATCAAGTTCACACATGACCCTGCTCCTGATCAAATTAGACAACGGGAATTGGCACCAAGGCCAAAAACCATAATGATAATCATTATCATATATATTGCAAGCCTGGAGTAACTGTATAAATATCCACTTCACAACTTAGTGTCTTTATGTCACTATACTATCACCAACTGGAAAGACCAGTTCCCAATCATTCTACTGCAAGGGGTTTGCAGCAATGGAAAGCCAATTTCAATTTGATTTTCTCGTATTTATCGGGCGCTTCCAGCCCTTTCATGATGGTCACTTAGCCGTTCTGAAAGAAGGTCTCAATCGTAGCCAAAACGTAATTGTTCTTTGTGGCTCTGCACATCAACCCAGAAGCACAAGAAACCCATGGATCTTCCAGGAAAGGCAATTCATGATCCGATCCTGCCTTACCGAAACGGAGTCCGGCCGGGTTCATATTGCGCCATTAATGGACTGCCAATATAACGATGAGGCATGGGTTAGAAATGTGCAAAAAACAGTTCAAGGTTTGGTCACAGCCCATTTTAATCAGCCCCACCGCCCAGCCAGAGTCGGGTTAATTGGACATCAAAAAGATCACAGCTCCTACTACCTGAAACTATTTCCACAATGGGGCTCGGTGTCAGTTATCAATCAGAACGGCATCAATGCCACAGACATCCGAAATACATTGCTCCGTGAAGACCCTCCGGGGGGCTACCCTGATTTACCGAAAGGCATTGCATCATACCTCGCAGAATTTCGGGATAATGAAGACTTCAAGAACTTGCAAAAAGAGCATAGTTTTATCGAAACCTACAAAAGCGGCTGGAAAGAAGCCCCCTACCCGCCCACATTTGTTACGGTTGACGCCTTAGTCATACAGAGCGGGCATATCCTGCTGGTAGAACGAAAAGCCCGCCCCGGGCGTGGCCTGATGGCACTTCCGGGAGGCTTTATTGATGGACATGAAACCTTGGAGAATGCATGCCTGCGGGAGCTACGGGAAGAAACGCGATTAAAAGTGCCTGAACCCGTCCTCAGAGGGTCGATCAAGGACAGAGCTGTATTTGATGACCCACACCGATCAGCCCGTGGCCGGACCATTACCCATGCATTCTATTTTGAGCTGGAGCCCCGTGCGGAGCTCCCGAAAGTAAAGGGAGGTGATGATGCAGCCTCGGCATTCTGGCTACCTTTGGCCGACCTGGATCCCGGGAAACTATTTGAAGATCACTACTTTATTATTCAAAAAATGACTGGCTTCTAAGCCTGGATGACTTGGTAACGACCAAGCGTATGTGTGCCTAAGGGAAAGACCCTGCGGTGAAAACCTGAAATTTGGAGGAGCTCCAAAATGAAAACCAATATAATTTTAAACGTTGATTCCTATAAAACGTCCCACTACAAACAGTACCCAGACGAAACCACTTACGTTTCAAGCTACATTGAATCTCGTGGTGGCGAATATGCTGAAACAGTCTTTTTCGGCTTACAGGCATTCATTAAAGATTATCTATGCACACCGGTTACCCGTGATGATATTGAGGAAGCCGCCAGTCTATTAAGCGCACATGGGGTGCCATTCAATCGGGATGGCTGGGAATACATCGTGTCTCAGCACCACGGCAAGCTCCCCATCGAGATCAGGTCGGTGGCAGAGGGCCTGGTCGTGCCAACCCACAACGTATTGTTGCAAATCTGCAATACAGATCCAAATTGTGCCTGGTTAACCAGCTATATGGAAACCGCGTTACTGAGAGCGATTTGGTACCCAACGACCGTTGCAACTGTATCACGAGAATGCAAGAAAGTTATTCAACAGTATCTTCAAACCACAGCAGACGACTTAAGCGGTCTGCCATTCAAGTTGCACGACTTTGGCGCTCGGGGGGCGAGCTCTGAAGAAACGGCAGCATTGGGCGGTGCTGCTCATTTGGTCAACTTTCAGGGCACCGATACACTCAGCGGCATATTGGCAGCAAAACGCTTTTACGGTGAAGCCATGGCAGGCTTTTCGATTCCGGCCGCCGAACACAGCACGATTACTTGTTGGGGGCGAGCACGGGAACGGGACGCCTATGAAAATATGCTGAACCAATTTGCACAACCGGGTATGACTGTAGCGGTTGTAAGTGATTCGTACGATTTATGGCATGCGATAGATAATATCTGGGGCGATGAGTTACGCGACAAAGTTATACAAAGTGGCGGTACCTTGGTGATCCGGCCAGATAGTGGAGACCCGGTCGAAGTTGTCTGTAAAACCATCCAGAGATTGATGAATCGATTCGGCTACAGGGTAAACGGAAAAGGATATCGAGTCTTGCCTGATTTCATTCGTGTGATTCAGGGAGATGGTGTTTCGTTGACTATGATTGAGAAAATACTGTCTGCCCTGAAACATGCAAATATCAGCGCAGACAACATCGCTTTCGGAATGGGTGCAGAGTTATTGCAAAAAGTAAACAGAGATACCCTCAAATTCGCGATGAAAGCATCGGCCACTCGTGTCAAAGCCATTTGGCAGGATGTTTACAAAGATCCGGTGACCGACCCGGGCAAGCGATCCAAACGCGGCAGATTGGCCTTGATTCGGGATCCTGCTGGTACATACCAAACCATTCGCCTGGAAAACCTTGGAACTCGCACTGATTTACTGGAAACAGTATACAGAAACGGTGACTTGATGAAGACGATTTCGTTCGCCCAAATTCGAGCTAATGCAACCACTGAAAACAGGCACGTTTTTGGCGATGCGGCTTGATGCTGACGAAAAAGATCCGGTACGGACAGAACCGAGCCGGATCTTTGACAATTCATCAGAAAATCTTCGCAAGAAAAACAAGACCGATCAATGGCACATAAGGGAACATTACAGTAGGCCGCTTGGCACTGGCCATGTATTCTGCAATCAAATCCTGATTTCCACCTTTAGTAATAGACCATTTTCGATGCACCTGAAAAGCGACCTCAGCACCATAACTTTGGCCGTCAATACGTGCCTCCAGCTCCATAAGTCGGTTTTCCGTGCGCCCCTGGAAGGTTTTCCAAACAGCTTCCTGAAGCCACAGCACCAACACAATGAATATAACAGCAAGATAGCTAATCGAGCTGGTAAACCCCCAAAAGCAGAGCGTCACCGCAAGGAGTTTGATCCCAAGGGCATAGCGTTCATACTGTTCATATTGATTTTGCAAAATAACCCATTCACGCTGAAATCCATCCACCGCCACCAAATTCTCTGTATCGCTCATTTGTTCCTCCTTACATTAACGTTACCGTTATGATTCAGTTTGGGTACAGTCCGCTCATCTTATCTTGCTCAAGAGCGTCTAAATATTTCAGGAAAATCTAATTTCAATTTAATGTCAAAAAAATTGAGGGGATCAGTATTTCAATATCGCACTAATACATACAACACTTAAATTGGACTAATTGGAGCCCAACCGATCATGGAAACTAGCAGCGCAAGCCTCAAGTGCACAACTCAGACTCGCAAACGCCGCCTCAATGACCTCGGGTCCAACCAGCTCATTAATGCCCTTCGCGACTCACTCGCAAACCAACGCTTCAAGCAAGTGGCGGAAAACTCGGACTACGAAGACTGGCTCCTGTTCTAGCCACCGATACGCTGTCGGGTTTAATGCGTAATTGTCATCGAAACTAGACGGCTTTCGAATTCAAATGTCGCCAATCGACACCATAGATCAAATTAAAAGCCGTCTTAAGCCCCAAGATTAATTGTGACGACTTCAGCACGTAAAAGATTGTAAATATTAACTTATAGTAACGGCGTAATCGCCATCAATCTAGTATTATAACCCTGTGTTCAAGACGATGTTCAGAAAGGAACAACCACATGAGACGTCAAGACTGGTTTGAACTGGGGCGTAACGTGAGCTGGTACCTCCCCAGCAATATACGTAACCAACCGACGCAAGAGCAACTTAAAGAAGCCGCTTGGAAAATGGGGCTAACCGTTGCCGAGACCAGGGAAGCCTATTCCATTTTTGTTGAAGATAGCAGGAAAGCATATCATCAATAAAACTCGACCTGAAACGCGCCGGTAACATGGCGCGTTACGCCAACACCAATGAATCCATTCGTGGGTTTCAACTGTGAGCATCAATCGTAAGCTTTAACGAGCTCATGAGCTTTTCATTAAATTAAAATGCTCCAGAATCTTACGCAGCGTATCGCGACTGACTGGCTTTGAAATATGGTCATCCATTCCAGCTTCAGTACATTTTCGCTTGTCACGATCCATGACGTTCGCGGTTAACGCCACAATAGGAGTGCGCTGTCCCAAGTCTGCTTCCAGCTCCCGGATGAGACGTGTGGCTTCGTAGCCATCCATTCCCGGCATTTGGCAATCCATTAAAATCAAGTCATATTCTTTCTCTCGCCAAGCATCCACTGCAGCCTGCCCATGATCAGCGATATCCACCTTACACCCCAGTTTTTCCAACATCCGTGCTGCAACTTTCTGGTTTATGGCATTGTCTTCCACTAACAATACCGGATGCTGTTGACTCACTTGATTGGAGCGACTCTCAACCACAGACTTATTCAGCGAATAGCGAGATACCAATGATTTTTGGCTGTGATAAGGACGCTGCAATACTTTTTTCAAAACACCGTCTACGACCGACTCGCTCAACGGATGGGACAAATAAATATCAAACCCGGCTTCCTGGCATTGATTGTAATCTCCGCGCTCCCCAATTGCAGGAATATAGGCCGTATAAATACCGGACTTGGCAGGATCAGACTCAAAAAATGTATTGAACAGCGCTCCAGTCTGCAACTCGCCAAAGGCCACAATATCGTAAAAACGACTGCCTTCATCTCCCTTTAATACGACTTGGCCGGCCTCGGTAAGCCCATTGAGTTGCGATATTTCACACTGATAGACTTCAGCACCACGCGCAGTGAGAATCGCTGTCAGTATTTCAGTCGCTATCGACTGAACGCCGATGATCAGAACCCGCTTTCCGGTGAGAAACGATTCAGCCATCTCGCCATCATCGATCGGTAAAGTCAGTTCCAAAGAAAAAGAGGATCCCATCCCGGCCTGACTTTCAGCCGAAACCGTGCCTCCCATGAGCTCCGCAAGCTTCTTGCAAATACTCAGGCCCAGTCCGGTTCCACCATATTCTCGTGATGTTGACCTGTCTGCCTGGGAATACTCATCAAATACCGACTCAAGTTTATTCTGCTCAATCCCTATACCCGTATCGGTAACAGTGAAAACCAGTTCGACAACGGTTTCGGTCACAGCTCGACAACCCAGCTTCAGGATTACGTACCCCTGCTGGGTGAACTTGGTAGCATTCGTGAGCAGATTCATCAGGATCTGCCGAATTCGAACAGGGTCACCAATGACATTGGCAGGCACACTGGAATCAATATGCAAATAGAGCGGCAGATTCTTATCACGCGCCTTCAGAGACAATAACTCTGCCACCTCAGCCAGCGTGTCCCGGACATTAAAGGCAATGGGGTCAATCTCCAGCTTCCCGGCTTCAATCTTGGAGATATCAAGAATATCATTAACAATCTCCAGCAGAGCATCAGCCGAAGCCTGAATGGCATTGGCGTACTCTCGCTGCTCACCCGTCAAGTCGGTATCCAGCAACAAAGAAGCCATTCCCACAACGCCGTTCATGGGCGTGCGTATTTCATGGGACATATTGGCAAGAAAAAGACTTTTGGCCAGATTAGCCTGCTGAATGCGTTTGTGTTCACGCCGGATCTGGGCTTCACCCAATTCACGTTCTACAGCAGGTGCAAGCCGGGCCATATTATCTTTCATAACATAGTCATTTGCGCCGGCCTTCATGGCAGCAACAGCGGTGTCTTCCCCAATCGCGCCGGAAACAATAATCGCGGGTAAGTCTGGATCGAATTCACGTAACAACTTGACAGCAGATATGGCATCAAAGTCCGGCATATTATGATCTGTAATCACAATATCCCAATCTTCATCCTGTAAAGCCTCGGCCATAGTTTGTGCATTATAAGCACGGACATGGGTTGCATTGTAGCCCCCCTTGCGGAGCTGACGCAGGGTGAAAAATGCATCATTTTCGGAGTCGTCGATTAACAACACCCGGAGATCTTTGAGTGGTTCAGAATTGCTCATAGTAGGCTAAAAATTTTATTATTGTTGCGGTTCTCATCGAGGAGAAGATGGCGCGCGAAACTTTCCGCAGAGCAGAGAGCCTTCGCAAGTGCCCACAGACTCGTTTCATAAGCATTCGGAAATACCGTACGCCAACCCATCCTGAAATTCGACAACGCCTTTTTCATCTGAACAAATGAGATGCGAACACAGCAGCTGATAAAAGCTGATCACATGGACCACTTTAGTAACAAACCTCTGAAACCAGTGATCTAACTAAAAGTGAGCATTAAAACTCAATACGAGCAATAAAACTGCAATTTAGCGTAAATCCCGAAAATCAGAGCGCAATTGCTGACCGGTCGACCTCCCTGTGGCAGAGCATTTGACGAAAGTATAGCGCACATTCTAACAGCTGCACCTAATCTGTAACATTAAATAATTACGATAGTAATGTTCATAAATTGATAATCTACCAATTAAGAAACATCATTTCTGAAACAAAACCTGTAAGCGGCCAGCATAATCAAGAAGCACAATTCAGCCGCATAAAGCATTCTGACTCGAACGTCAAAATATTGCACAGGTATGTCATTTTTATATTGGTACGATGGTGCAATTTTTATTCGAAGGCGTTATTATCCTCTGATCTCAGGCCAAGAAGGCGGTTTCAGAAGCGGCAAAACCGATAAAATTGCGATCAATCCGGTTTCGTTTTAATAGAAATAGTGTGAACCACCTAACTTTTTTAGTTAAAACATAACCAATGTATACGACTCAATTTCCAAGACTCGCAATATTCGTTGTGAAAATAAAAAGACTCAGAAAAACGATTGAAGCGTCCGAACAACCCCGTTCAGATTTTCAAATGGATCTGAAAACTTTTAACTCGTAACTAGAATTTTGGTGTATCTATGCAAGCACAGCGATGGGAAGACACAGGGAAACGTTTCCACCCCAAAACAGACCGTTTCGTCTATTCAGATCAGAAATGGTATTTCATAACGCGAGAAGACGGGTGTATGGGCCCCTATGAATCAAAAGAAGCCGCCGAAGACGGTTTATGCTCTTTTCTCATGGAATTACTCGAAAAAAACAAAATTTGTCCCATATAAAATCCGCTCACCGCTCGCATTAAAATAGCTAGCCAGCGTAAGCGTGGTTACAGACAAACATGCCCGATATCGATCACTATCGTTTCGGGCATGGTTGCTACGTTATGCCAATAAAATCACATCAATTCATGCGTAATCCCATTCTGCATACGGGCATTGCAATTTACCTCAGAATCACTACCCTCTCATAAGTAAGACGGGACGATTGTTGTATTGGTTAATTTCCTGCCAAACCACCCAGCGTTCCATGCCCTTTTTCGTACACCTGAATTAAGATCAGCACATGAGCACGCATCTAATCACTGAACTGTTCCAAAACAAAGCAACTCCAGGATCCATCGTCACAGTAAAAGGCTGGGTCAGATCACGCCGGGATTCCAAAGCCGGGATCTCGTTCCTACATATTCACGATGGCAGCTGTTTTGATTCAATTCAGGCAGTGTTACCCAATACGCTAGCAAACTATGAAGAAGAACTCTTGAAGCTGTCCGCAGGCTGTTCCGTTATTGTGACAGGGGAACTGGTTGAGTCGCCTGGAAAAGGGCAAAGTTTCGAAATTCAAGGGCAATCCGTTGAGGTGATCGGCTGGGTTGATGACCCGGAAACCTATCCAATCGCGAAAAAACGACACACTTTTGAGTATTTGCGTACTGTGGCTCATTTGCGTCCACGGACTAATGCGTTTGGTGCCGTCACCCGCGTCCGCACGGCGCTTGCCAATGCAATACACCGCTATTTTCATGAACGGCATTTTCACTGGATCAATACCCCGATTCTGACCGCAAGTGATTGCGAGGGGGCCGGTGAGCTGTTCCGCGTCAGTACACTGGACATGGTTAACCTGCCCAAGAACGAAACCGGCGCTATCGACTTTGCTGAGGATTTCTTCGGACAGGAAACGTTTCTTACCGTTTCCGGTCAGCTGAATGTGGAATCATATTGCCTGGCCATGTCACGAGTGTATACTTTCGGCCCGACATTCCGGGCAGAAAACTCCAATACCAGTCGCCACCTTGCTGAATTCTGGATGGTCGAACCGGAAATTGCATTTGCCAATCTGCATGACAATGCAGACCTGGCCGAAGATTTTTTAAAATACCTGTTCAAGGCGGTACTCAACGAACGTATTGATGATATGACGTTCTTTACCGACAGAATCAATCCTGATGCGATCTCCCGAATGCAGCACGTTGTTGATAAACCTTTCGAGCGTCTGGATTACACAAAAGCAATCGAGATTCTGCAAGCCTGTCCACAAAAATTTGAATATCCAGTTGAGTGGGGCATCGACCTGCAGTCTGAACATGAGCGCTATCTCGCTGAGAAGCATGTCGGCGCACCTGTCATCATTATGAATTACCCAAAAGAAATCAAAGCATTCTATATGCGCCTGAACGATGACAACAAAACCGTGGCCGCAATGGATGTACTGGCCCCCGGTATTGGCGAAATTATCGGCGGCAGTCAGCGTGAGGAACGGCTGGGCGTTCTGGATGCGCGTATGGGGGACATGGACCACAAAGAAGCGCTTTGGTGGTACCGTGATTTAAGACGTTACGGCACCGTGCCCCATGCTGGTTTCGGTCTCGGCTTTGAGCGCCTTCTGAACTACATAACCGGGATGGAAAACATTCGGGATGCGATACCATTTCCACGCACTCCCAAGTCGGCCCATTTCTAATGAGCAGAATTCGCGTAAACTGTTCCTATCCAAGTCGAGCCTATTATTAACCTATCAGGAATCACCATGGACTTATTACCTCATATTGAAGTCGAACCCGCCCAAGAAGCAACTGCCAGTGTGATCTGGCTTCACGGGCTCGGAGCTGATGGGCACGATTTCGAGCCTATCGTTCCCGAACTCGGGTTATCAGAGAATCACGGTGTACGGTTTATCTTCCCACACGCGCCCGCAATCCCGGTCACAATCAATGGTGGCTACGTCATGCCAGCCTGGTATGACATTTTGGAAATGAATATCCAACGCCGCGTAGATGAATCACAGTTAAGAATTTCCGCACAATCCATCAGAGCCTTTATCGAGCGGGAGTTGAACCGGGGGATTCCATCGGAACGAATCATTCTCGCAGGATTTTCACAAGGGGGCGCAGTTGCCTACGAAACTGCACTGACCTACCCTAAACCTCTCGCCGGCTTGCTGGCACTCTCTACTTACTTTGCTACGGCAGATTCCATTACGCTATCGGATGCCAACAAGGCCCTGCCCATCAGCATTATGCATGGTACATTAGACCCGATTGTTCCTGAAATGCTGGGACAACAGGCCTACCAGGTGCTCACTGAAAAGGGCTATGCAGCAACCTATAAAACCTATCCGATGGAGCATAATGTTTGCCCCCCTCAGATTAAAGATATTGGTCACTGGATTACAACTTTGCTGGAATAGCCCTTC
Source organism: Oleiphilus messinensis (assembly GCF_002162375.1). Taxonomy (GTDB): domain Bacteria; phylum Pseudomonadota; class Gammaproteobacteria; order Pseudomonadales; family Oleiphilaceae; genus Oleiphilus; species Oleiphilus messinensis. Next base: position 4,366,328 of record NZ_CP021425.1, read on the forward strand.
GGGCTTTAGCGACCCGGCGCTTGTGCCGGGTTCGTTTGTCCCGCGATTGCGCCCCCCAAGTTCTGGCAATGTCTAGCTACGAGACACGCAGACACGCAGACACGCAGACACGCAAAGTATTGTTTTAAAAATATTAGAATTTCAGCGAAATATGCCCTTCCACACCCGTGTGCTCCCACTCAAAGGTGCCGGTTACATCATCAAAATCATCCGCATCAAACTCCATATCCATTCGGCTCGCAGATAAGCCAATGCCGATATGTTCATTGATAGCAAAATCTGCTCCAACCGACAAAAAGACAATATCACCTTCTAAATCATCAAACTCAAAGGAAAGTAGACGAGCCTTTGCGCTGAGCTTTAGTTTCGGATTCGGATAAAAGTCCGCCTGAATGCCCACGAGCGGGAAAGGAATACTTCCGTCATTATCATAATCGTACTTGGTCCCCGGGACAAAATCGGCTCCATTCTCACTGACAGTTCCGAAGGCATCCAGATCAATATCCATGATCAAGTGATACATTCCCGCACTCACCCCCAGTTCGAATTGATCCAGCTGGAGCGGACTATACAGATAATGCACATCTCCAATTACTACATCGTAATCCGTCTCAACGTTTGCGCCCGCTTTAATGATATCCCCTTCGATTTCAATATCGCGGGATAACGTTGCCGATGCCTCTCGAAAGAGCGGAGTGACCGAAAATGCAACCCGGTGTTTTGGTGCAATACGCCAAAAACCGCTAAATCTTAATGATGCCTCATGCTCATCAAAGCCCAAATCATCCTCAACATCGACACGGGTACCTTTACCGTTATCATCGGAATCAATCTGCAAATTGGAATCCAGCCCCATGCGCTCAGCACCGAATTGGATCACGCCATTTGAACGCGCGTATAGCGGCACATCCTCTGCGTGGCTGAGACCCGAAGCAATAATACAGACTAATAACGCAACACTACGTGACGAAGACTTGCAAGAAACATCCATCGTTTTTATCCTCTAGAGTTATCCCTATAATCCCGTTAAACAGCATGCTACCACAAGAAAAAGTACCGGCTATCCATGGTAAAAGTTTATTTATTGACCCATCAAAATGAATTGCGAAAAACAAGCAACACAGGTCAATTGGTTCTACAGGCTTTAGGTGCAAGTGCGATCCGAGTGATTTGGCAGCGAGCACAACCTGATCCCGATTTTATTACAGCCATTCAACACGGGAACACTGCTTTACTCTACCCTGATCCACGCCCTGTTTTAAACCCTGACTTACACACAAAACCTTCCGGCGAAGACTCACGGCATCCAGAGAGCACCTCCAATACACTCGTTGGTACGCAGATTTTCCAGAAATTTGACCAGTTCATTATTCTTGATGGTACCTGGCAGGAGGCAAGAAAGATGTTTAATAGAAGTCCTTATCTGCAATCAATACCTCGAGTACAACTGGACGCTATCGTAGCCTCAAACTACCACCTTAGAAGAAACCAACGTACAAACTGCTGCTGTACCGCTGAAGCCGTCATGCAAGTATTGGAGAAAAAAGAAGATTTTGAGTTGGCATCGAGACTTGCAAACTTGTTTGACCTTTTCTTGAACGAACACTCTACCGACCTAAAAAATAAGCCGCTAGCTGAAAAGTGATTGATTAGAAAGGAAACGAGCCTTCAGTTTGAGAAAAGACACAGTCGACGATATTTTTCAGCAGACCCGGCACTTTAACCTTGCCGGGAGCCATCAAAATTAAGAGCGCTCGAAATCTATATCTCGATTGAATTGAGCCAAACATCGTGTTTATTACACATGCTCAATGCATAGAGCTTTCCGGTGTATCCGGTCAGTTTAAAATCAGAGATAGGTGACTTGTCTTTCATTGGATCAAACATATTCTCCTGAAGGAAGCCGAAATCAGCATCGAGCAATACGTGCTTGACGATGTAGTGCTCGTAGCCCTTCATTTCATGACCTGTCAATACACGTACCATGGTATCCATGCCGGCTTTCTCAATCTCGAAATGGGGTAAATGGCCATCCACCTTCTTACTCCATCGTCCAGGAGACTCTTTAGTGTAGTAAACGCCCCCGGCCATACTCTTATGACCTGATCCGGCCAACGCTGTGGAAGGATTTAAAACTTCCCGACCCACAACGGCTCCGCCCAGACCCGCCAAACCAAACTGTATAAAATGTCTACGATCCATGATGTCCCTCATATACGTACGCTAGTGAGATTACAAGTGTAACCAAGATCACTCAAATTTCATCTTAAAGTTAGTTAAACCCAAAATCAGGAATCTAGCTATCAAAATTGCAAACCAGTTGTCAAATAGTGATCGCCAGCTCCAGTATAATGGGGTCAATATTTAGTCATTCGGTGTATTAAAACCCGAATCGCTCATTTCGGAGGTTTTATGAGCACACTTCAAGCCCAGAGAAAACGACTTGAAAAGGAGATGCAGGAAGCACAACAACAGCTCGAGGAGCTGAACGCCATGTCTTACCCGAATCAAGCGATGGTAAACTACTACACCGACGTACTGAAACACTACCAGAATCTGATGGCGTCAATCGACAAACATCTCAGCGCCACAGATTCACCCTCAACCGGGTTGTCAAACGCTGGAGAATAATCAGTCTCCGGGTGAGCGCTAGTGCTTTGCGGCAATCCTCACCTTTTCGGATGCGATTTTTCGGTTAGATTACCCTCAAAAGAAACTTTCTTATCTTGCATCCCTGAGTGACACCCTTGCAGAAAAGACAGCAATAATTCACGATTAGCTTGCTGAGCAAAGGTGGCAATGTGAGCGCCCGTCGTTTCCTGCCAAACCACATTCTGGAATGCATCCCTCAATGCGATGCCCTGGCTGAAGGGGACTACGCGATCATCTTTTGAGTGAAATTGCAAAACCGGAACCGTATAGTCAGCGGCGTATGAAATAGGCTCAAAATTCGAGGGAAACAACCAGCTCACAGGGTACGCCAAAGGCCATAATAACCAGGAATTCGAGAGCGCATTGCGAACCATACCGGGAAATGAGGCAAACCCGGAGTCAATCACCATACAAGCAGGCTTACGGGACGGGACGTTTAGCGGATTAAAATTACGGGCATGACTAAAAGCCAGAACGGAGAGCGACGCACCGATACTTTGTCCCATCACGACGACCGGCTGCGGGTCGTTATGTGAAAGTTTAACCACCGCAGCAAACACGGCACGCATATCATCAAGCACTACAGGCAGAACTGCATGACCTGTTGATTTACCGAATCCCCGATAGTCGGCCAGAAAAACAGAGTACCCGGCTTCAGGTAACCAGTAAACACTGGCAAAATGCGTGCTTATATTCTCTGCATTTCCATGGAAAAAAACGACGTATCCCTTCACGGGTGCCGAAGCGGGAAAAAACCAATTGACCAGCTGTTCCCCATCCTCTGTTGGAACCACAATTTCTTGATACTCGATTCCGAAATCCTGTGGATCATTATAATAAGGTTTGGACGGATGGAAATAAAACGCCGTCATGGACTCACAGCCCGTTACGCCGAGCAGAAGTAACACGATAAAAATACGCATGAGAGTCATCTAGCCAACCCTATCTTTCACTGCTCGATCCGGCAATAAAACGAATCCATATCCCGTTTTCCCGCTAAAAGAACCAACTTAGCCCTGTAGAAAAGTCGCCAACTTCAACCCCGTTGATGTGAGCGTATTGCACTCGCCCCCAAAATTGAACCTGGGGATGAAGCGGGATACCACCCTCAAGCAAAGCTTTCAATTCTGAATATCCTTCAGAATACGCCTTGGTTGTAACGTAACTATGAAGACTTAATCCAGGGAGCTGTAGGGTATATCCCAAGCGCGGACCCGCCCCTATCGAGAAATCGTGATTGAAGTCTTTTCCCTGTCGTGCTGACAGCTCGAACAGCGTATAGATCAGCCCCCACTCTGGCTTTGTGCGCAATATGCCGCTCCAGTCATTGAAGCTGTAGCCAAAAGCAACGTCCAGATACGCGCCCAATTCCGGCTCTAATGACCTGAACTCTCGATGCAAGCCCGTGGACACCCGCCATGACCAACGCTGAATAAAATCATTGCGGGGTGTGAAAGACTGTATCTCAATCAATCTGAGGGACTGAAGCTGTACAGACTGCGACTGCCATCTCAAAGCCAATTCCCCCATTTCTATTTGCGCCCCCCGAATATACCCCGAAACGGGATCAAGCAGATCATGATAAGCAAACCTTGAGGCAATCTGGAAATAGTCATGCTCATCAAAACCATACATCAGCTGGGCACGAAATGTAGGGTGACCTTGGTCATCACGCACGTCCGGCGCATCGACACCTTCAAATGCAGAACCTGGTTGCAACTTGGACCGGCGAGATAAAAGTTTCAGAGAACGACGAGCCAATTCGGCTTGTGTCTCCGGATCAGCCTTGATCGCACGATAACGCGTAAACTGATAGGCCGCCTCCAATAGCTGCTTCTGCTCTGGTGCTTCCAATCCAGTCAAGCGTTTCGACAGGACATCCGGCGACTCCGGTACTTCAGGTTCGGTTGCCAATTCATACACCAAATTCTGTTGGTTAGCAGATAATTGCTTTAAATTGGCCTGCAACCGGGTTGCATCGGACGGACGAAACTCTGCAGAAACAATCACGCCTTTTTCTTGCAGCGCTCGAACCGTATCTGCCGGAATAGCCCAGTAACGAAAATCCAGCGCAGAATCGAGCCCTGGCCTGGCGACATCAAGCAAAGCGAGTATACGGTAGGCACAATTTTCATCAAAAAAGTAATAGTTGAACGCGATTTCCCTGAGCTCCCAAAGATGATTGACCATACGTTCCAGCTCTTCGGCACTCAGATTCAGTTTGAACTCCCACACATCGCGGTTTTCCATATTACTGTATTCTTTAACTTTTTCGTAATAAGGAATCACCGAAAGCAATGTCGGGTAACCACCAGTCAGCCCTTTCCAGGAAAACACCAGCTCATTATCAGCAGGATCTGCATTGGCCGCAAAATTGATACTGTACGCCAACAACGGTTTATAACCTGCATGTGGTGCCTGATCCAGCCGGAGAAGAGTATGCCCGTACATACTTGATGGACTGTTCAGGTATGCCGCCGGAAAGATGAGTGTCGCCTGATCTGCATTCAATTGGGCTTTCCACGCCAGCAACGCCGGGCATTCATGCTGATAACGCGCGAGAGACGGCACTTGCTGCCGCAACCAGGAAAACCTCGCAGGGAATCGGCATACGACTGATTTATCGGAATCACCAGCTCTGGTTTCACTGCTAATTCCAGCAATAAACGCACGTAATTCCGCAGTTGCATCAAGATGCCCCGTTTCAGCGAGAAAGAAGCGGCGGTCATCGGCCTGACTTTCAAGGGTGGAACGCACGTAACCGGGCTTGAAATGCAATAAATCCAACCAAACCGGATGCTGGCCGAGTGAATTGATTTTTTGATCTGAAATTTCGAGCGCATTCGCGCTGAGTGTACTGGCCCACAATACACATAGCAGTATAATTAGACTTCCCATGGAAGACCCACAACTCCTCTTTGCGAGCTTGGAGAATTGAAAACTTGAGATGGGGACAGGCCGGGGAACGACTGGCTATCCCCGGCGCAATGGCTGAATTAGCCCAGATATTTTTTCAAAGTAGCGTCAGTCGACATCAAAACTGCCAGTTGCTCAAGTGCAATACCAGAAGTGACATTCGATGAAGCGAAAATGCTGTCGAAGTTGTTCTGCATCATTTTGTTAAACGCCGCCTGATCCGCTTGCTCGATACCAATCAGTGCAGCCAATACTTCCAGGGACTCACCTTCACCCTGTGCAGAATCCGCAGCGATCTGGTCCATATTCTTATCGAAATAAATGCTTGGGCCGCCCGCCAAAGGACCATTTGCGTCTTTACAACCCAAAGTTCCAGAGGTCATACCAAAAGTCTGGTTGCCAGAGGTACCGTTGGTAGTTGCTGCGAGCACATGCTCGTGCCATTGAGTCGGGTTCTTGAACACGACTGCCGTTCCCAGGCCACACCCTGCCGGACCATGACCACCAGCAGCCATCAAATAGCTAGAACCCATCAGAAGAGCACTTGCCGCAATTATTTTTTTCATAATGCTTCCTTTTTGTTTGTGAGACAATTTCACCATAAAAAAGTCTAGTCCAACTCAAAATATTTAGCACGCTTCAAATTACGGATTTTCTGCCAGGAATCAATCTCTTTCGTAATTTCTTTGCAGATCTCGCACTGTTGCAAGCAAATCCTCGCGAATAACATGTGGCTCTATTACCGTTGCAACTGAACCTAATGACAGCAACCAATTCCGAAGCTGCACCGTGCGTCGTACGGTCGCCGTTAAGCAATAGGCTTCAAGCCCGTCTTGTTTGTGTACGGTTTCACGTTCAGCAATTATCTGATCAACGCTGATCGGACTATCCCGTAAATCATCCAACAGCCCGCGACGGCCAGAGGGAATAGTTAAATGTAACCTCAGGGTATAGCGTTCAGTATCACGATAGTCGACCAACACATCCATATGCCCCTCATCCAGATACTGTTTCAGTGAAAACCCGTCCGGGATTTCAGCGGCGTTCTGGCTCAGGTAGATGTCTTCGATTTTGTGAATTAAAAAATTTCTGTATTCCACGCGGACACCGGTTCCCGAACGCGATACCGGAGTAGACTCATCTACACCATTAACTTTGGTACCAATCAGATACAATTTTGGCAACAATATGGCCACACCCAGGGGATGCACGCAGTAATCTTTACTGCGATAGCGAAATTGCACCTGTCGGTTTTTCACAATCGCCCGATAAATCGTATCGAGCGTTTCCGGATTAATCGGCGCAGCTTGCAGCCGCTGCCCGCGCTGGAAAAACTCAATGCTTTCCTTCAATCGTCGATAGTTCTCGGGTGACAGTGAATTTTCAGACAACGCCAGCTTTTCCTCGGCGTGATCGAAAAAAGCCGTTAACTCCGCCACCGTATTCTGAGGCATGATCGAAATCAAATGCTTTCTGACCATAGAAAAGGCTAACGCCAGAAACTTCGGCATTTTCTCGAAATCGAAGGATTGCAGGCCATAGGGCTCCATTTGCCATAACAGCGCTCGCCGCACACCGGGAGTCACATCCAATCCGAATTCGTTATCAGCTTCGCCGTTTAATGGCCCGCCACGGAGAAAAACAAGATCGCGCTGGACAACTCGCTGCAAACTCTTTGGCTCAAGGTCATCCAGCAAATACCCAGTCGCTGTCAGATGATACAGTATGTCCTGAGTGCTTTTGGCAGTACGCACACGTTTCAGATAGTCCAGAATTGCCAGGCGGCGAAGAAATGTTTGCATTGGTTAATCTTTGAGTCAGGTCCATTGATGGCTGAGGCGTGTTAACTGACAATAGCACTTGTTGACTGAAAGAGTAAGATCGACAACACTTTCGATAGTTATCCTGGTGCTGCAAAACCATACCCAAGTCATTATTCATCACAAGGATCACAGCAATACGCAGTGGCGGAGAAAATAGTGCGGGAGTTTTGCACGGATACCCGCTAACGGAACTTATTAAGGGAGCTTATTAATGGAACGACGTGATAAGGAAAGCAAATGATTGACTGGCTCAACACCTCAGTGGCCTACTGGCACTGGCTTGTAATCGGAATGTTGCTGCTCGGCGGCGAAATATTTCTAAATGGATTTATTCTGTTCTGGTTTGGCATCAGCGCGTTGGTTGTGGCATGTGCGATGCTCTTCTTCACGATCCCCTTTGAACAACAATTATTGCTTTTCGGTCTCTGCGCCCTGCTCAGCCTGGTAGCGTGGTTTGTACTCATTCGCCCAAAATGGAAAGACAAAACGCTCGCTGGGCTGGGCAAAGAAGCGCTGACAGGACAGGTTGGCATGGTAATCGAAAGCAATCAAGGCAAAACCCGGGGGCGACTACGCTTCCCTGCCCCGATTCTCGGGGAGGATGAGTGGATTTTTATTTGTGACAGCGAGATTGCAATGGGAGAGCGCGTCAAAGTTTATGACATATCAGGTAACTCACTGATGGTAAGACCTCTGAACGAAAATAGCCCGGCTCCGACTCACTTGTCATAAGTGCATTAATCTGGATTACACTAGGGTCTGTTGACGTTATGCAAAACAAGTAGCATAGCAAACCGATCGAACGCTAAACCCGTCAGGAACCAAAGAGGAAATGAAATGGAAGCATTAATTATTATCGGAGTACTGGTTATACTCGTCATCGTCACCTTGGCGATGGGCATTCGCACCGTCCCTCAAGGCTCAAAACATATCGTACAACGTTTGGGTAAATATCATGCGACTCTTACACCAGGCCTGAACGTTATCATTCCCTATTTCGATACCGTGGCCTACAAAGTGACCACTAAAGATATCGTACTGGATATCCCGTCCCAGGAAGTGATCACCCAGGATAACGCAACTATCATTGCCAATGCGGTCGCTTACATTAACATTGTCGCACCAGAAAAAGCGGTTTACGGCGTTGAGAACTACACGATCGCCATTCAAAATCTGGTCCAGACGGCGCTGCGATCCATCGTGGGCGAGATGAAGCTGGACGATGCACTTTCTTCCCGAGACCTGATCAAAGCAAAATTGAAGCAAGCGATTTCCGACGACATTGCAGACTGGGGCATCACCCTGAAAACAGTAGAGATACAAGATATCAACCCATCTGATACAATGCAAAAAGCCATGGAAGAACAAGCGGCAGCAGAGCGGCAACGTCGTGCAACAGTGACCCGCGCAGAGGGTGAAAAACAGGCTGCGATTCTGGAAGCAGAAGGTCGACTGGAAGCATCTCGCCGTGATGCTGAAGCTCAGGTGGTCTTGGCTGATGCGAGCAAAGAGGCAATAAAACGGGTTAGTGAGGCGATCGGTGAACAGGAGCTACCGGTGATGTATTTATTAGGCGAACGCTACATCGAGTCGCTCAACTCGCTTGCCAAATCAGACAATGCCAAGAGTGTCGTGTATCCTGCGGATATCTCTCAAACCGTTAAGGGTATTCTCAATCGCAACTGACTATCTAACCGCATCAAGACTAACGTTCAACATTAACAAACGCGTTCACACGCTCAGGATCAAATTCATTTAAAAAGGGCGTCTGTCTGTGGCGCCCGATGCAAGCAGGAAATACAAGCCCATATGCTCAGCTATCAGCACGCATTCCACGCCGGTAATTCAGCCGACGTCCTCAAGCACTGGACAGTTTGTCTATGCGCAGATTATATGATCCAAAAAGACAAACCATTCTGGTACCTGGACACGCATTCCGGTGCGGGTATTTACGATTTGGCTGGAGCGGAAGCTCAGAAGACCAACGAAGCCCACCATGGGATTCACGTAATGCTGCGCGAGTCTGAGGAGAAGCTGCCGGAAGCCCTGCACCTCTATCTCCGCCTGGTTAAGCGACTACAGGCAAAACACCCCCACCACTATCCCGGTTCCCCGTGGTTTGCACAACAAATATTACGGCCCCAGGACAAACTGCGTCTGTTTGAACTGCACCCGAAAGACCATCAACATCTGGAAAAACATTTCCGACAGGACCGTCGCTGCCGAATTGAAAAAGCGGATGGTCACCACGGATTGAAAGCACTTCTGCCCCCTCCTCCCAAACGGGCTCTGATCCTTATAGACCCCCCTTACGAGCAGGAAAAAGAGTATAACGAGGTTATTAAAAGCATTACAGAATCACTGAAACGATTCGCGACTGGGACATACATCGTCTGGTATCCGCTGATCCAGCGTGCCTCAACCCAGGGTAGAAACAAATCCGGTAGCGCAGAAAACATGCTTAAACAACTGAAGCGGACCCATTCAGATTGGCTGAACGTGCAATTTTGTCCTGATACTCGCATTCAGGGCATGTTTGGCAGTGGCTTGTTTATTATCAACCCGCCTTGGTTACTTGCAGAACAGCTTCAGAAAGGCCTAACCGCATTAGCACATTATCTGGGACAGGATACACACAGCCGAATCTCGATTGAAAGTAACAACTAACTAATAGTAACAACCAAGAGTAACAACCAAGAGTAACAACGAGTACTCGATTGAACCGACGGCTCAGGAAGTAGCTGTAACATGTAACAAAAGAAGATTGTTAATGAATGCAAAATGACACACATGACTAAGGATATTTACGAAGACTTAACATAAAATAACACTAAAACGTGATGCAGATAACATTTTCACCGTGATCCAATCTTCTATACCAGGAAACAGTCATGTCGTTAGCAAAAGCCAAAACAGGTCAAAATCATTCCCGGTCTCCACTGTTGAGCCATCTTTTCGGTCGTAAAACCGCGCTGTCTCGAAAAACAGGTGCAACCAGAGCGCCCATTGAATGGGAAATGTCTGCAAAAGATGCATTGCGCGTGAACTACGCTCAGGCAGATTGATTCCTACGCGCTAAAGACCTGAAATACAAAAACCAGAGCTCGTTGTCCTGGTTACTGCATTTAGTAGACCTCAGCCTGAATAAAACGATCTGCGCTCAAATATTTTTCTGCCAAAACATTGCCTTACCATGCTTTGGGTCCAACTCATACCCGGCAAACCCGAAACGCTGATAGGCCTTCCGGGCAACTACATTTCCTTCGAGCACTTCGAGTGTTAATTTACAGCAACCGCGATCCCGCGCGATCTCTTCAACGTGCTCCAGCATTTTCTGACTGAGGCCCAATCCACGGTATTGCTTGGCAACGATCACGTCATGGATATTGATCAGCGGCTTACACTTAAATGTAGAAAAACCTTGAAGACAATTAATCAACCCTGCAGGTTTTCCATCAATGCGACACAGCACCGTGAAAGCATTGGGAACCTTGCCTAACTCTTGCGCCAGAATGTCTCTGATTTCATCCCCTAATGCCGCTTCCCCGCCCATGGGGTCAACAGAGTAGGCGTGCATCAAGTCACCAATGGCAATCGCATCCATTGCGTCATCATATTTAGCTTGAAGAATCTGTATTTCCACGTAATAACCTTACAAAGTTGCTCTGAATACTTTTATCAATACGTTACGATAGTTTGAACTTCGAATTCCGCAATCAGTATAACATGTCGCCCGATATAACCATCCCGGACCAAGATCCACTTGCCAGGAGAAAGCTCATTTCCGTATCATGGGAACCTCCTTTCGTAATGAGCCAAACGACTTTTCGCAATGAGCCAGAAGATGGATCGCCCAAAAAAACTGAAAATCGCAATGGAACACGCGAGCAGCTACGATGAGTGGCTGGAAACTGCTACAGAACTGGACCACCTTGAAGGAGCCCACATCTGGAGAAGTAACGAAGACTCGCCTTTTTATCACGCATCACTGGTGCGCGAGCACTTACAACAGATGCGTCGCTTGCGGGCTAGCCGGAATGCAGCTGCACTAATGCAACTCCTGCACGAGAGCCTGTATCGACATTTAAACGAAGTCGGAAGTCCAGCACTCTATCGCAATGCCCGGACGGGAACAAAATTCCTCATATCCAATTATCTTGACGAAGTCGAGAAATGCATGATTTTCCTCCGTGATACCGAGATTCAGGGCATCACCGCGGAGGACAAGCTACAAATGTTCCGACAGGCAGAGCAAGTATTTGGTAAACCGGCCTTAATGTTAAGCGGAGGCGGTGCTTTTGGTATTTATCACCTTGGCGTGTTGAAAGCGCTTTGGGAACAGAATTTACTGCCGGATATCATTTCCGGATCCAGTATGGGCGCGATAATCGCAGCTGGCGTATGCAGCAGAACACCCGAAGAACTGAAAACGTTACTGACAGACCCCGACAGTATCCACCTCAATGCGCTCAAATGGTTGCCGCTGACTAAAATCGTTAGGCAGAAAGTGGCAATGGATCAGGCTCAAATTAAAGAGCATATCGAAACCAATATTGGCCCGTACACTTTTGAAGAGGCTTTTGCTCGTTCCGGTAAGGTATTGAATATTTCAGTGTCCCCGACCCGGCTTCGCCAAAAACCGAGGTTACTGACACACAAAACCAGCCCGAATGTTACCCTTCACTCCGCCGCGTTGGCCTCATGCGCGATCCCCGCGTTGTATCCACCGGTAACGCTTTTCAGCAAGGATAGTAACGGACATCAATCGCCTTATCTGCCAACCGAACGTTGGGTGGACGGTACCATTCACAGTGATCTGCCTATACTGCGCATTGCCCGGCTTCATAATGTGAACCAAACCATCGTCAGTCAAGCTAACCCTCATGTGATTCCATTCATACGCTCAGAACTGAAAGCCGGACGACCTTCACTCAAACACCTGCTGATCCAGACCCTTCGAGCACAGACGTACGTCTCACTGGATTCGTTTCGACAACTCTTCGGGCCTTCCTCTACACGCAATGCACTGGATCAGGCCCATGAATTGCTGAAACAATCTTACTTGGGCGATATCAACATATGCTTTCCATTTCAGCCAAAAATGTATCGCAAAGTTATCTCCAACCCGACGCCGAAAGACTTGAGAAATTACATCACATTAGGCGAACGCGCTACTTGGCCCCAGATTCAACGTATTCGGGACCTGACACGAATTAGTCGAACGTTTGCACAGTGCCTGGAAACGCTTGAGAACGCGGCACAAACTAACAGTGCCACGACCCGGAAGTATCCTGCAGAAACAGTGTAACTGCATTGGCTATGGGCTAAAACCAAACTCCATGGCCCCAAACATGGTTCCAGGCAGAACCATTGTTTGCCGGCGATTATTTGCGGTATGAGACTCCCAAGCTGATTGATTCAGCTTGTGCAAACCTCTCGAACCATACGCTATATCAGATTTATCGTGAAAATTTATCTCTCGGATTGAACTGCATCTGTTGCTGCATTTGCTCGAACAATTCGCGGGTTTTGGTATCGGAAACCGGTGGTACAACAATTTGCAGTACCACGTAGAAATTTCCGGGGGGTTGACCCGGTATCCCTCTCTCTTTGAGGCGAAGCTTATGTCCACTTTGCGATCCAGGAGCGACCTTCAGGTCAACAGATCCAATTGGGGTGGGCACTTTAACCTGAGCACCAAGAGCCGCTTCCCAGGGACTGATAGGCACATCCAGATAAACATCTCGGTCATCAATTCGATACAGGGTATGTTGCCGAAAGGCTACTTCCAGATAGAGATCGCCCGCGGCGGCTTTGCCCCAACCCGGCTCGCCCATACCGCTCAAGCGAATTTTCTGGCCTGCTTTAATACCTTTCGGAATAGTGACACTCAACGTGCGGTTTTCGTTCCCCACCCGAAGCGATATTTTCTTCTTACCGCCTTGATAAGCATCCTCTAAATCGATCTCAAGGCGCGCCTGGCTGTCTCGTCCTTTTTGAGCTCCACGATGGGTGCCGTTTCTGCCAAAGTTGCCTTGATTACCAAACGGCGAGCCTTGATCAAAGCCGGACGCAGAAAAACCCGAGCGCACATTTTCTCCGAATGCACCGCCGAAAATGCTTTGGAAGAAATCACTGAAGTTACCGCCCGTTTGCCCACCAAATCCACCGCTCTTGAAGTCAAAGTGCCCCTCCCACCCTGGCGGCGGACGAAACTCCTGGCCCGCCTTCCAGTTACTGCCCAACTGGTCATAGGCGGAACGTTTCTCCGGATCTTTCAGCACTTCATAAGCTTCATTTAATGCCTTGAACTGGTTTTCCGCATCCGGTTCTTTGCTGACATCCGGATGGTATTTGCGTGCCAGTTTCCGGTACGCTTTCTTGATTTCGTCCTGAGAAGCCTGACGTGCAACCCCCAGCGTCTGGTAATAATCTCTGTATTCCACTTGCTTAACCCTTCTGTGATAAACACAGCCTCTAACATCAATTCTTAACCATTATTTATGTGCTGTCAGTAGGAATTTCAAGGTGTTCCCTGCCACGGACTGCAGGCGTCACAGATGTTTTTGATTCTTGTTCCCATTTATATAATAACAATCATTTTTATTGCGATTTGAAAATCCCACCCTTATAATGCGAATGATTGTCATTTAATTCAGGTTGTAGCTTACCATGCTCACATCGCACTCATATAGAATGCCTCCTCTCAAACCACACCGAAGATTTAGTTATAGACGTTTTGCAAATACGCTCGCCACTATTCTTTTGGTTCTAAAGTCCATTCCCTCACTGGCAGCACAGAACGGAAACGACGATCACACGTCAGCTCCTATTCTGAAGCAAACCGAACAAAGACTCATACGGTCCAACAATCATCAAGCTCAGATCCAAACAAAAATAGACCAATTGGATTCAGCAACGCGGGACAATTACCTGACATACAAACACACCGAAAAACAGGCCACTCAGCTTGAGGCCTATAACTCGCAATTGGAGAAGCTGGTTACTGCCCAGGCGCTGGAACTGCAAGACCTTGACCTCCAGATACAATCACTGGAAGAAACAGAACAAACGGCGCTCCCCCTCCTGGTCAGCATGCAGGATATGCTCGTCCGCTTTATCGCGCACGACCAGCCATTTCTACCGCAGGAACGCGAGAAACGCCTGGCTCGACTGGCTGAGCAGCTAAATCGCGCAGATATCAGCATTGCCGAGAAGTACCGACAGGTTCTGGAAGCCTATCAAATTGAAGTCGACTACGGCCGAACGATCGAAACCTATCAGGGGCAACTCGACAATCAAACCAATGTCACTTTCCTGAAGCTCGGCAGACTCGCACTGTATTACCAAACGGCCGATGGTAAACGGAGCGGTATGTGGAATAAGGAACAGCAAAAGTGGTTTGATCTATCAGAAACACACAATTGGGCGATTAAACAAGCCATCCAGCAAGCAAATTCTCAGTCTGTCCCCGAGCTTCTGCCACTGCCCCTAACGATGGTTACCGATGATTCGCTGGCTCAGGCCAAGGAGACTGTGCAATGAAATTTCGACACACCCTATGTTCCAGCCTGATAATGATATTACTCACTACTGCTCAGTACACATGGGCAGATACGACCGGCACCAAATCGAATACCGGCCCGGATTCACTCAGGGCTCTGCTACAGGAGGTGCGCAAACAAGTGACGGTCGATCAGCAAGTAGAAGCGGCCCGCCTGCAAAAGTTCAAAGATGAACATGATCTTCAGGCACAAAAACTTGCTGAAGCAGAAGCACGGTTAAAAGAAGCAGAACGTCGCCGTAATCAGTTACAGGCACAATTTGATGCAAATGAACTCAAACTGAGTGAGCGTCAGACCACCTTGGATAACCGCAGCGGTCAACTTGGCGAGGTCTTTGGCGTCATCAAACAACAAGCAGAAGACTTTTCCGGCATCCTACAAACCTCATTGATCAGTTCACAATATCCAGATCGGCACGAACAACTTGCGTTCTCCAACAAGGACCGCATCCCCACCGTCTCGGATCTGAAGAACTTATGGTTATTGTTACAGCAGGAAATGACAGAGAGTGCGGAAACCGCGTTTTTTGAGGCATCTGTTGCCAACAGCAGTGGTCAGCTGCAAACCAAAAAAGTATTAAGGCTCGGTGCCTTTAACGTGATTACAGCCAACGGCGAGTACCTGGACTATATTCCGGATCAACAACAGCTGCAAATCTATGCTAAACAACCTGATACCCAATTTGGCAACCAGGCCAAATCTTTTTATCAGGGCGCAACTGATACCCTGCTGATTGACCCCAGTCGAGGTGGATTGTTGGCCTTACTCGGCCAGACTCCTGATATTAAAGAACGAATTCAGCAAGGTGGTACGATTGGTTACATCATCATGGGGTTAGGTGCATTGGGCTTTCTGTTTGCACTCTTGAAGCTGGTCTCCACAATACGCGTAACACTCGCGGTCAAACGCCAGCTCAACTCGCCGGATAATATCAGCGACAGAAATCCATTGGGTCGCGTTTTACTCTCCGCACAAACCGGAAAAACCGAGTCTCAAGAGGCACTGGAAAACAGGGTCAGTGAAGCATTGCTGAAAGAAGTTCCCCACATCGAACGAGGCCTGACATTTATCAAACTGCTTGCTGCCGTGGCCCCCCTCCTTGGGCTGCTCGGGACGGTGACAGGAATGATCGGCACATTCCAAAGTATTACACTGTTTGGCACTGGAGACCCTAAACTAATGGCCGGAGGTATCTCTCAGGCATTGATGACTACCGTATTGGGCCTCAGTGTCGCGATTCCACTCTTGTTTGGTCACAGCTTTATTGCAGCTCAGGCCCGTCGCTTACTGCAGATATTACAGCAAAAATCACTCGCTCTGACACTCCCAGACACCCCGGTACGTGAACTTGCCCATGCAGCCTGATTCCACTCTGAAAGTTTCGGGCATCTGGCCCGATGCTGAAACCATACTGGTATCACTGGAGCTCTTTTTTCGCTCCGGTGGCCCGGTGTTAATTTTGTTGGCATTCGTTGGTCTGGCACTCTGGATGCTTTTGTTGGAACGCTTTTGGTTTCGTTTCGCTGTGTTTCCAAGTCGATTAGCGGCCTGTCGTCGCCTCGAAAGCTTGAAAGCACGACGACTGCAGAGCTGTGACCTGACACTGGAAATCGATTTTGCCTTTCCCTTGATCAAGACCCTGATCGCTATTTGCCCACTGTTGGGACTACTGGGAACCGTCACCGGCATGATTCAACTGTTCGATGTGATGTCTGCCAAAGGTACAGCAAATCCTCGCTTAATGGCGTCCGGGGTGGCCCAGGCCACGCTGCCAACCATGGCGGGTATGACACTGGCCGTAACGGGGTTGCTTTGTTTTACCTGGTTACAACGCTGGGGGCAACTACAACGAAACCATATCCGTGATCTGACCACGATCTAATCAACAGGGCAAAGCAATGACACAACGCTTAAACAACCTCGTACAAATTGACGTTCCCGAGAGCGATCACGAAATAGATATGACGCCCATGCTGGATATTGTATTCATCATGCTCATCTTCTTTATTGTTTCAACCAGCTTTGTGCGTGAAAGCGGAGTTGAAATTAACCGGCCGGAAGCGCAGACCGCCCAGACCAAAGAGTCCGCGGGTGTCATGGTCGCGATTACCGCCAATGATGAGGTTTGGATTGATCAGAAACTGACAGACCAACGCATGGTACGACCCACGATCGAACGTATGCGTGCCGAGCAACCAGATCTTGGCGTGATGATCCAGGCCGACCAGCAGGCAAATACAGGCGTACTGATTACGGTTCTTGACCAAGTCAAACTCGCTGGCGTGGAACAAGTAGCTGTGGCTTCGAAAAGTGTGCAGCGCTAAGGCACACCCTGGAAAATGCGACAGCACTTGATTTAATTCGGCACTGGCAAGATTGATAGGAGATATTTCATCGTGATCCTGCTAAGACAAACCTCAAAGTTAAGCCTTTTTCTGCTTACCAGCACCGGCATTGTGTTTATTTTGTTTCTCTTTATGTCCCAATTGGTCGATAGCCAGGTGACCACAAATTTAGAACCCGACGCAAAAATCAGCCTGCAGCTACATCGAATGCGATTTGACAGTGAGATCCAAACAAGAGAGCGTCAAAAGCCAGAGCCACCAGAACTTGAGGACGTGACAGAACAGCAGGATTTGGTGGCACCTCCGAAACAGACCCTCAAGCTGGGTGTGCCCGATGTTGCCGCCCCAAACGTACCGAGCAACATTAACCTGGCACTGGATTTAGGCTCGTTGGATGGCCAGCTGGCGGGCCTCAGCATGGACACCACCCCAAGCATAGAATTCGAACTGACAATGGCACCGGTCACCCGAGTGAACCCAATGTACCCATTAAAGGCTAAACGACGGCGCATTGAGGGTAAAGTCGTGGTGGAATTTATTGTGGATGAAGAAGGGCGAGTGGAGAAAGAATCACTCAAATTTATCGAATCGACTCCGCCCGGCTTCTTCGAGAGCAACGTCAAACGTGCCATATTGCGTTGGCGGTTCAATCCTCTGGTAAAGGGTGGGCAGGCAACACCATTCAGAACCCGACAAACACTCGAATTTAAAATGCAGTCGTAAAGACACTCGTTTCGGAAATAAAACGTTAAAGCTTTAGGGAACCCAATGAGATTGTGCAACTTCATGAACTGGTCCAGCCGCTCTCTGGTGCTCGCACTTTTCATAAGCATCATGATGAACTTTGCAGGGCAGGCAGTGGCAAGCAACAAGAAATCCACGGTATCGCCAGTCGTATACCGTTTATTGCAGGAAGCACAATTACCACTGGTGGATAATGATGAAAATGCAGAAAAACCCGGTGAAAACCTGTCAGTGGAAGACAAAGCGGCTCGTTCTAAAAAAGCGCTGGAGAAACTCAGCAAGTTGAAGCTCTCTGATTACGAAGCAGCGATTATGGCGCGCTTACAAGGTAACCTGGCGATATCAGTACCTGCAATTCCGAATTACGTACAAGCCTATGAATTCTTTCAAAGCGCTTGGAAAAAAGAATCACTACCATCTGAAGCACAGCAAAAATTGACTCACCTTCTGGCGCAGCTGGCCTTTGAATTACAACAGTGGCCAGAGGCAATCAGCTACATGGAAGCCTGGTTGAAACACGCAGAGAACGAGTCAGTACCTGAACAATCAGCAATTAAAATAAAGCCAGAGGATTACTTGATCCTCGCACAAAGCCACAGCCAACTCAATGAATGGCAAGCTGTCATCAGCCCGGTGCACGCTGCCCTGAAAATGCGCTCACCAGCACCGGAAAGCTGGTACCAGTTAGCACTGGCAGCGCATTCACAATTGCAACAGCATCGCGATACCATTGAAGTTTTGAAGACCTTGATTACATACTACCCATCAGGCGAATACTGGCAACAACTGGCAACCACACAACATCAGCTTCAGCAACCCAGAGCTGCATTGGCCAGCTTGCAGACCGCTTACGTCGGTGGGTATTTAAAGGATGAGCAACATATTCGCTGGCTTGCCCAGCTATGTTTGGAATTCAATTTACCCAACAAAGCCGCAACCCTGATTCAGGAGAGCTTCAACACCGGGAATATGTCGAGAAACAAAACCAATCTTACCTTGTTGGCAAATGCGCAGATTTCGGCAAAAAGCTATGCTGATGCACTGAAAACTATGGAATCACTCACTGAGCTGTTTCCCGGTGACACTGAAACTCGAACTGTACTTGAGCAACTCAGGCAATTCAACGCACAAAAAGATGGGTCATAGTGATAATATTTTATTTACACCATTAATCAGCACAGCCGGTTTATGTGGCTTGATGATCCAGGCCACAACCCCAAACTCCTTGCTCTTGGTTTTCATATCTACGTTGCTCTGTGTTGTCAGCATCACAATCGGCAACTGGGGGATGGAAGCATCCAGGTGAATGGTTTCACACATTGTAAGTCCATCCATCTCCGGCATATTAACATCACATATAATCAGTTTGATATCATCGTGGGATTTCAACTGATCAATACCATTTAAGCCATCATAGGCTTCAACCACTTCATGCCCGGCACCGGTCAAATCCTTGGTTAATTGGGCCCTGATCACTTCGGAATCATCTACCACTAAAATTTTGGCCATGGCCATACCACTCCAGTCTTGATTTTATTATTTGCGCAATCTAATTTATTGATTAAGGTAGCGAATCTGTTTTTGGCATTGTCTCAAACAGCTGTAATCATTAATCAGCCACGATAATCTGATTTCGGCCCTGCTCTTTGGCTTTGTACAGCAACTGGTCAGTTCGTTTTATCAACTGTTTAAGATCCTCACCTTCACGATATGCAGCAACACCACCACTGATTGTGACCTGTATGTTTTTTTCATCGACAACAATTGACAAGGATTCCACGCCCACTCGAATCCGCTCCGCCAGGGCCATTCCCTGATTTAGGTCTCCAGGCATGAATACCATTAATTCTTCACCACCATACCGAATCGGGACATCCTGCTCAGCGATTTCCTGTAAAATTGCTGCGGAAACGTCTTTCAACACAACGTCCCCCACATCATGACCGTAAGTGTCGTTTACTCGCTTGAAATGATCAATATCAAATAGAATCAGGGTCTTTAGCGGCTCTTCGTCTTCGGATTCTCCAAACCGGTTCAGAACTGACTTTTCCATATAAAGTCGAGTGTATAGTCCGGTTAATGGGTCTCTGATAGCGCTTTCGTATACCGCCCGGCTCTGTTTTTCAATTACCTGGGCACGCTGCTGTTCTTTCTCTGCCTCGATAATCGCTGTACGATCTTCAATAATGATCAACAACCGTTTGATTACACCCTCATAATTAACAGGCTTGTAGGAAATTTGCAGATACTTGCCATTTTGCTTTTTGTCATCCCGGTAATAGAATATTTGCTTGGGAAACGAATCAACGTGCAACAAGAACTGGCTCTCCTCCTGATTCAGGCAGGCATAAATATTTTTGATTCCTTGTTGCTCTGCCCGTGTCAGATCCTCCATTATCGGATCAAATACCACTTCTTCAAACTGCCTACCTTCGAAATTGGAGCACCCTAATAAACACTCAAGATAGCTCGAATAAGAATCCTCAATCGCACCGGTTTCATCGATGGTCAAAATGCCTAATGGTATACTTGAAAACACGTTGAGCAGACGGTTTTCAGATTCCCTCAATTGGGAGATATCCTCCCCCATAACAACGTATAAATTCCCTTCTGCACCATTACCCACTTCCATTTTACGAACATGCCAGTAATACGGGTGCTCCGTGAGAATGCCATGATTATCACTTAAGCTCAGCTCAAACTTGATACTGGTCTCGGAAGGATTCTTAACTAATGCGTGAAAATAATGTCGGAATAATAGCCAAATCTCATGTCGAAGCAACTCGGAGACATTGGTTCGCAACAGCGCTTCATAGCTGAGATCAAATACTTTAGTCGATTCGATATTTCCCCGTAAAATATCGCCATGTTCATTGATGATCAAAAATACACCAGGTAACATATCGATGATATGTTCCGCATGATCGTTCGCTTTTTCAAGCAGGGATAATATCTTGTGAGAGGCTTGTATATCCTGGTTTAACTTGCTCATAGAAAATCAAATTCCCCGGAGTCATCACTATCATCACTGCCCGTTTCGTAGGATAGCAGCGGTTCTAAAAGTGCTGGATTTAAAACTTCGACCATTGCCGTACCATATATCGACGTCTCACCATATTGTAAGCGCCATAAATCACAGTACTTGATAATGGGTTTCTGCAGGGGCCGGTAGTCTGCAAAGATTTCATAAAAGCCACGGGTACATAGCGGTAGACTGATTCCGACAGGCAATCCGTTCTCTTCGAGCATCTGCACCACATAACC
Source organism: Oleiphilus messinensis (assembly GCF_002162375.1). GTDB lineage: Bacteria > Pseudomonadota > Gammaproteobacteria > Pseudomonadales > Oleiphilaceae > Oleiphilus > Oleiphilus messinensis. The sequence continues at coordinate 4,387,637 of NZ_CP021425.1, forward strand.
CGCGATTAAATTGCAAAGCTCTTTACCAAAATCAATTGCCTGTTCATCGCGAACATCATTGGGGCTATCCAGACCATAAATTGCGTAGATGAGCGGTTTAATTTCAGAGAGGGAAAAATGAAGTTTCAATGTAATTCTGATGGCATCCCCACTGACAAGAATAAGCGCCATCTGGTTGCCAAGTACCTGTCCGGGCACAAATCCTCGATCATCATCTACAATTCGAAATTCATCGAGTTGGGTATGAAGGCGGATTCGCTCTTCCGCAGCGTGACGAACAAGGTCACTGATTTTTTGTTTGATCAATTCTGAATCTTCGGAAATTTCCGAACGCATTTGTTGAGACAAAATAACACACCTTTATTATATGACCGGACTTGCCTGACAGGTACAAAGGCATGTCCTTTTGTTAATTTGTGCTTTATACGACCCCAAATCGTCTTAGTTATTATTTTAGTTCATTTTTTTTAGTTTAAAATTTATTTTATTGTGCACAAATTTGGGGCTACTCAACTATAACGTTTTTTATGATCATGGCGTGTTATTTTTTGCAACTCTCTCGATCAATCACCTGCCGCACTTTCCCACAGATTAGGTGCAGCACTAATAAAAGAGCTTTCGTGCTTTTTACGCCAAGCTGACTCGATTTTGTGTTCATCCCCCTCGATAAGCAGTGACAAGCGCTGGCTCTGCCCTTGATCCAGTCGAGACAGTGCCCAGGCGATAAAATCCTGGCGGTTAATACTGCGCGCGGCGCTCAGGATTAAATCAGGCACAAAATCAGGTGCGACTCCACTCCGGATGGCACGCCACGCGCCATCGGCCTGATCAGAGAGTGTTGAATAAGGATCAGTGTATTGCTCGATCAAGGCCGCAAGGAAATCATTAAATTGCACATCCTGCATTGTCTTCAGACTGGCGGCAAACTCCTCCAGAAATTGTGCGGCCTTCATTTCAAGCTGCTCGGGACCCGCAACGGGCGACTGCACCCGCAACACCAGACCCGGATGCCCGAGAAACTCCCGGTACCCAGTTTGAATGAGATAGCCCAGTTGTTGCTCGGTCCGTAAAGCGGTAAAGAATTTTGAATCAATGATACGGCTCAGTAGAATAAAGTGGGCAATCTCCTCTGGAGTATTACTCACACCTTGCAGATATAAATAATTCACAGAATCATCGTGCGTCGTTTGCGCACTCATTCGACTCGTGCCTGCAGGCAGGCGATTGATTTTTCTGTGTTTGACGCTAGATTTTAGCTCTCCCCCCCGCAATACAAGTTGGGATTTGAGGGCTCTTGACCAATGCTTCGCCTGCTCGGGTTCCAGATCACCACAGGCTAAACTCAACACTTCAAAGCATGACAGAAATTGTTGAATCGCGTTTTCAATCCGAGCGCAAGAAATCAGCTCCATCGCACGGTTCAGCTCATCGAAACGATAGCGCGGTACATGCAACACTGATGACAGCAAATCATCGGCGATGACTAGAGGGTCAAAATCGGCCGTGCCTTGCAGGTAGTTAATCCATCCATTACGGTAAATTTCAACCGCATCAAAATTAATTTGAACCGATAAAACCTGCTCAATGACTTTCGTTTGCAGGGCTTCAATTGCATCTGCTGGCCCCGAAAAATAAAACCCAATGCCTTGTACTTCGCGCTTGATCGTCAACTCCAACCCCAGCTCTTCTGCTGTCTCAATTTCATGATGCAGCTGAGCTCGAAGTAAGCTGACTAATATTGAGATGGAAGCCGCACTACCCGAATCGAGATCCGCATTCTGTGAACGAAGCAAAACAAAGTAGTTCGTATCGGTGCTATCACAAACCGTATTTTTGCTATACCAAGCCTCGAATGCAGATTTGAAGGCATCAGAGTCCGAACTTCCCATCAGCCGAATTATGGTCTGTTTTTGGTCTTTTTCGCTAACCACAATTGACTCCAAAATAGAGGCTATATATTGAGGCAATCTCATATGTTAGCGGGCTACTGTACCTGAAAAAATAAAAGTGTTGAACAGAAATGGTAATTGAACTTTATACCGAGTAGTTGAACATGATGCCAGATAACCACAGAGCACTGCACTACCGTGGCTATCTGACATGTTTCTCAAGGCTTAGAACCCAGCAACTGAAATTTCGAATTCATTGACAGCGATGAAACAAATCGCGGCTTGATCAACGAAGACATTTTCCACGCCGAAGTTTTCTGGCAGTGGATCGGAAATTTCACAGTCCCACCACTCATCGGGAAGCTCTGCTCCAGGCAATTCTTCGCCACTGAATACCGGTTCAGGGATGCCGATCAAGTCATCTACAGAGACCTGAACCGTTTCATCACCGGGGAGTTCATCAATAAGGACACAGGGAAACAGGTCATCAAATTCCCCATCCCCGAGCGGAAGATCGGTGCCTTGAAGCACATCCAGACCAGGAGCATCACCATCAGCGGCCAGATCACTATCTTCACCAAACGTTTGAAAGTGACTGTCGAGCTCGCTATAGATTTCTTCAACACGGGCCTGCTCGGCATCACTGAGGTCATCATAGGTTTTGATGCCATAGATATCGTTCATTTGATCAAAGAGTGCATCCAGCTCATTGTGCTGCTCTTCCGTCAAATCCAGCTCTCCATCTACACCCAATAATGCGTCAATCTGGGTATTGATACCGTCAATTTGCGCTTGCTCTTCTTCACTCAAGACTTTACCGAAACCAAAAATCCCATCCAGTTCATCGTACAGCGACTGAACTTCAGGATCGACTTCAAATTCACCGTCCGGATTCAAATCAATATCCGGTTTTGGGCCTTGGAGCTGCGCCATGATTTCATCAACCTGGGTTTGCTCTTCCGGCGACAGATCTTCATAAGAGCGGATTCCATACAAGTCATTCACTTGATCATACAACGCATCAAGTTGTGCCTGAACCTCTCCTTCAAATTCACCAACTTCGTTAACGACCGCATTTTGATACAGGGAGTCGATTTGTTGATAGAGCTGGTCAAGCTGATCCTGTTCAGCTTCAGTCAACGTTTTCGGGGTGCCGTAGATTGCGTCGAGTTGCGCCATCAACTCATCCATGACAGGATCCACGGGCAAAATATCAATCGCGATGGGCGCATCAACTTCGCCGCTATCATCCGCCGGTATAGTGTCCAAATCGATAGGCTCACTGATCACCATCGGCTCTTCGCCATCAAACAAGAAGTCGATCAGCGCATCGCTGTCGACTGAGACCGTTTCGTCGTTCTGTTTCAACATTGCAGTATTCCTTTTTTTAATTGCATTAATTAACTGAGAACCCAATGCCACCGAAGCCACGGCAGGTTATTGAATCCACGGTTATTAAAACCTGCTCTCCAGGTCATCGTCGAAGGTTACAATGTTGGGTTTTGTAGGGGCATTTGATGGCCGGTTTTGTGCGTAATCACAACAAATCAGAAACATTGTTATTCTTGCACTTTGATCTTAATCAGCTTAATAAGTCAGTCTGGAATTCATAACACAGAGAGATCACGTGCGCAGGTTATTTTTTGGCATCTATAGTGGCATGCTGTGTTGCATACTTATTGTTGGGGGGCTCTCCTACTTTTTCCTGGGATCGCTCAACGACTATCGCTACCAGCAACACCTGGAAGACAATCTCAAGGGCACACTATTCTTGCTGAACCGGGGCCTGAGCCGTCAGTCAGATGAACATCGGGAACGGTGGCTCACACTCGTTTCCCGTATTATTGGTGCGCCAATTACATTGAAAAAAAATGACTATGCACTGCAACCCGGTGAGAGTGAATTACATTATCGAGGTGGCAGGGCTTATCAATACCGCAGTGCACTGATGTCCGACCCGGGACTGGCTATTGAAGTCCCCGTGCAGTATCTGAACGAGGGGCTGATGACCGCCACTGCTTTTTTGATCCTGAATGAATTGGGTCGATACCCGGCAGCTGAGCGGCAAACCCTATTCGATACCTTGCGTGAGCACATGCCCTACCCGGTTATGCGCTCTTCGCAAACTAAAAAAACGATGAATAAGAAACAATTGGCCAGAATTGCCCGTGGAGAAGTGGTGATTGAGTGGGGCAAACAGTTTGACCGGAGCCACTCCATGTCAGTCTATGCCCCCTGGGGAAATTCCGATGATCTATTGGTCATGGGTCCGATCGTCATGTTTGACCCCTACCCGATTGAAATTCTGGTTGCGGTGTTTGTTCTGGCCTTGGGATTGATTACCCTGATCCTGTTTTTGTTGATACGAAACTTGTCCAAGCGTCTTCAGATCGTGCAATACACTGTGGATGAGATTACGCCGGATTATCTGGGTGAAGCACCGTCATACCAGGCGGACGATGCAATCGGCTTACTGAATTACAAGATTCACCAAATGATGGTGCGCATCCGGAAGTTACTGGATGAACAAACCTATATGATTCAAGCGGTTTCCCATGACTTGAGAACGCCAATGGCAAAAATTCACTTTCGCCTGGAAATGTTGAGCGAAGACCTGGGAGAACAACACCCAATGTTGCTGGCCTGCAAACGCGATTTAAAACAACTTAACCACCTAATCGACGAGTTGCTCACCTACGAGAAAACCCGACAATTCAAAAACGCTGAAGCCACACAGGTCAATATGTCGAAATTGACAGAACAAACACGGGATGATTTCGAAACACTCTATCCCAATATTGAGTTTACTTTACAAATGCCAACAGACCCCCTGTATGTCCAAGGCAATGAGGTACTTCTTAAACGATTACTGGAAAATCTGCTACAAAACGCAGGGCGTCATGCGCGGGGCCGGGCAGCAATTATGGTCAGTCGCCGCGACGAGAATCTTTATTGGCAACTTGATGATGATGGTCCCGGTATCGATCCTGCCGTGTTATCCGATCTATTCAAACCCTTTTTCCAGGCAGATAAAAGCCGGGATCCACAATATCAGGGCTATGGACTCGGGCTGGCTATTGCTCAGCAAATTGTACATCACCATAGTGGCAAGATTCAGGCAGAGAATTCAGGTGGTGGCGGTGCAAGATTCAGCTTTAGTATCCCACTTTTTTCAGAGAATCCAGAGACATAACAAATTCATAACATTTTTGATAACCCTCGGGACTTGCCACCCGGAACACAAAACTGATAATGAGCGGACAAAGGGTATCCACTGTGATCCTAGAGCTACAGACAAACAGCAGCCCATGCCACAGCAGGTGCAATATTGCGCTTACGCTGTTGTTGCTTTGCCTGTGGCCGGTTGCGTCAAGTCATGCCGATACAACTCGTACAGATGTGATGACACAGCCAGATCGGCACGATGATCTCAAGATCAATGAATGGGGGATTTGGGGTCAGGACCTGCAGTCCGAGCAATGGCAAACAGAAAACCCGCTGGCTTCTGAATTCGGTGTCGGCATAAACGGCTCTGAAGAAATGGAACTCAACCTGTTGGATGACAGCAACCTGATTGACGATGCATCAGGTGTCAAGCCAGAAGATGAATTGGATCTGGAACTACAAAAACTACCCGAAGGATTTTGACACCATGCTACCAAACACCTCTAAACTAACGCTTTTGGTGTTCATTCTTAGCAGTTTCGGGCTGTTAATTTCGCCTGCTCAGGGGAATACTTCGCCTGAGCAAGCAGATTTTGCTCAAGCAATGAAAAAAGTTAAAAGCGGTGATTATGGCGAAGCAAAAACCTTGTTTTCCGCTTTGCTTGAGCAATATCCGGAAATGCATAGAGTGCGCCTTGAACTCGCTTTGGTATGCGCCAAACTGGGTGATATCGAACAAGCTCAAGCACATCTCCAGCAAGTGCTTGATCAACCCGATATACCTGTAAATGTGCAGCACAACATTGAGCGACTGCTTGCACGACTGGAACGCAAGCAAGAACGGAAAAAGGTTAAAAACCGGCACAAAATGAAATTGATGATTGATGCTTATTATGGCTTCAACAGCAATGTCCGATTTGGAGCTGACAACCAACTCGACCTTGTTGCAGGTGAAATCGGGGAATCCGGACTATTTGACGATTTCACACATATTACAGACGATATTCCAATCGATTTTTTTGATGTCGAACCTCGGGATATTGCGTTGGATCCGCCACTTATCGATGAATCTGGTGTATTGGATGACTACTATGAGCAATACGTGATAATCCATAACCCTGAATTCACACCACCTGTGGATGGTTCCAGTCTCGATGACGGCACGGGCCTAAACGACGACGGAAACTTGAACAACGATGGCAGCCAGACACTACCGGATATTGCAGATGATGGATTTATTTTTACCGAAAATGGGTACTTTGATGCAGAGGGAAACTTTCATCCGTTTATCGACGGCTCCCAGCTTGCACCGTCGAACAAAAAGAACAATGCTTTCGTTGAATCCAGACTGCAGCTTGAACATGAGGTACGACCTAACCTCTCAGCATTAAGATGGCGGAATCAATTTTCCCTGAAGCGAACAGAGCAACTTGAATTAAATCAATACGACGAAACCAACTATCGATTTTCCAGCACGTTAAGTTGGGATTGGACACCTTTTTTGAGAACATCTATAGGGGCAAGTTACCGCCAGATTGAGCGCGATGTCCTTAATCTGGTGAACTACAAAGGGGTCAAAATCGAGGCGCTGTATCTACTGGACTGGGGCCTGATTGATGTCGGTTTCGATCACCTGGTCAAAGATTATCACGACGGATTGTATGACCAGTTCGACGCACGCTACAACGCCATCTCTTTGGGCTGGGGTAAATACGTGATCGGCGACACTTTCTTTATATCCCTGCAAGGAAAATACGCTGAAAATGACAATCGCGGGAAAATCACGGATTATCAATCACAGAGTTTCGGACTACAGGGCTTTTATCAAATCAATCCGAAATGGGATATTCAATCTGCCCTCAGCTGGATTAAATTTGACTACGACTATCTTTGGCAAGAGCAATATTTACGGTTGAATTCCCGGCTGACGTATCACTTGGACACCAGTCTTCAATGGATTCTAAGCGCAGAACTGGCGGATCGAAACCTGACTGATGGCTTGGCAGATGATGATCGATACATGGCCAAAATTGGTTTTCGCTGGCGCTATGACTGAATGCAGGTCGATACCGAATTGACATTCTGGCTGGAACAACAGAGCTTGCAAATCAAGAAAAATCTATATTCACCAAGAAGTAGAATACTCCATGAACAAACATCGACTGTTACTGGTAGAAGATGATCTCGAACTGGCTGAACTTACAGCGGACTTTTTCCGCCGCTATGAATTCGAGTGTGAGGTCGAACACAATGGCGCCCGAGCCATTCCACGTATCCTCAGCGAACAGCCTGACCTGTTAATTCTGGATTTAATGCTGCCCGATATGGACGGCATGGAGATCTGCCGACAGGTCAAGGGAGCCTATCAGGGTAAATTGATCATGCTCACAGCCCGAACCGACACCATTGACCAGGTCGTTGGATTGGAATTGGGGGCGGATGATTATATTCCCAAACCCGTCGAGCCCAGACTATTGCTGGCGAAAGCGCGCGCTGTACTGCGCCGGGATCCATCCCCCCAGACGGAAAGTGATAAACCGGAGAGAGCACAGGTAAACGCTGCTTCTGGCTTGACTAATCCAAACAGCGGTTCAGATGCTTCCACCACGCTACAGATCAATCACCAGAGACGAGAAGTTTATAAATGTGGCCAACGTCTGGAACTCACAACCCCGGAATATGATTTGCTCACACTGCTTGAAGAGAACACAGGCAACATCGTCAGTCGGGACGACATTTTTCAATCGCTCCGTGGCATGGAGTATGACGGACAAAACAGACAAGTTGATATCTTGATCTCACATCTCCGGGCCAAGCTGGAGGATGACCCAACCGACCCGAAGTTGATTAAAACAGTGAGAAGCAAAGGTTATCTCTATTTGGGGAACGCAAACGGTTGAACCGAATTTAAGTTCCCCAACAGTAATTACTGCAAGTTAAAGTTAAAATTGCCGGACAGGGTTTCGCCTTCTACAGTTACCAGTTCAAATGTACCTGAGGCACTTAAGTCGCTGACAGCAGAGAGCGTCACCGAACCACTCGAGATACTTAGTCCTTCAGGGTCGGAAGCACTGCCCCCGAATTCAGCGGACTTAACATCTACACTGACCGTTTTTTGTGTACCCGTAAAATCAGGGATTGTGGCTACCGTATAGGAGCCAGGCGCAGCTTGCCCTGAGAACCGGAATTCGAAGAACACATTCGAGTTACCATATGGACTCCGAACACTTATTGTTGTGCTCTCTGAAACCGAGTCTTCAATACCAAAGGTATTATCACTGACCATAACCTCTGAATTCACATACAAGTGATCGCCGCAGACCCCACCACCTGTACTCACGCCACTTCGAGCACTAGACGAAAATGACAACGCCCCTAAATTGAATTCATTGCTATCAGATATTTTCAGGAATTCTACCGTGCCGTAAGTCACATCATCACAACTTAACTCCATTCGCACATGGGTATCCGAAACTTGAAAATAATTCGTTTCCAAGCTCGTGATACAACCAAGCTGATCTTCATCAAAATCTTCTGAATCAACGAAATCTTCATCATCCAATGGCTCGTCTCCAGCTGCGTCACAACTATCAATCAAAACGCTATCACCGTTAACCGTAAACGAACTCACTGAAGTACCATTAATACTTGACTTGATTTGGGCGGAAAGTCCAGCCCCCATATCTTGTTCAAATTCAAAACCAAATTGGGTAGTAGAGCGCCAAATACCATTTTGTGCCAAGACCGCCAGCTGATCCAGAGAAATAGATGTGCCGTCTGTGCTGCCACCGTTATCCGGGTTTTCCCCGCCGTTATCAGGGTTCTCGCCACCATTATCCGGATCTTCCGAAGGAAACCCATCCAGAGTCAGTGAGAAATCAGCACCCGCTACAAAAGTTGCAGCATCGGTTAGTGCATCTACGGTCAATATCAGGTCACGAGCGCTACTGATCTGATCAAGGCTATAGGCCTTGCCTTGGGCTTCGATCTCATTAGTGAATTGAATGGCTACCTCAGTGCGATTATCCAATGTCGCGATATCATCACCTCGAGCTCCACCGGAAATAGAAAGAGCAACCTGCCCCAATGTCACGACACCGGAATCGATTTCAGAGACCCAGAATGCCAGGCCATCTGCCTCGGCTTCCCGACCAAACATCTGTACATAGAGATTGTTAACCAGTTCCGTTGTAGACAAGTTTCCGAATCGGACCTGGTATTCTTCGGAGGTGCCAAACACGTCAATCAGGGCGCTCAGATCACCACCGTTTACATCCAGTTCCCCTGCCCAGAATGCGACGCCACCAAAATCGCCGGGTCGCCCATAATAAGCTACATAGGCTTGCTGCACTGCAGTGATTGATGCGTCACTTGCTGCCCAACCAAACGTGGGCACGGCACTCATCATGCCAGCAATTAGCGTTGTAACTGCGAACTGTTTTCTCAACATATCTTTAACTCCTTGGTTCTATACCTGTCTACCGTATCAAACTGCTGGACGGCGTATCATTGTACTTGTGCTCAACTACGAATATGCGTTTTTCCGTCTCAATATCCCTCATTTTTTAGCACGCGAATGCAAAATAAAAAAATACGTATCGGAACGTTAATTTTCGGGAATTTATTGAGTAAAAAACGAAACACTGAAACATCACACAGATATTCGATTTGACTCGTCGACCTGTGAGTTTAGCGTCCAGAAATCATAGACTATGCCAATCAGAAATAAACCACCGGTGAACAGATAAATTAATCCGCTGATCCACTTGCCCATATAAAACCGATGAACACCGAACACGCCGAGAAACGTCAGCAAAATCCAGGACACCGTATAATCCAGAGGACCTTCGGTATACCGATTGTCTGCAGCCCGATCCATTGATGGAATCAAAAACAGGTCGATCAGCCATCCAATTCCAAACAATCCAAGTGTGAAAAGCCATATTGTTCCCGTTATGGGTTTGCCAAAATAAAAGCGGTGAGAACCGGTAAATCCGAAAATCCAAAGTACATAACCGATAGCAACAGAGTGCGTATTTTTTTCCATTAAATTGTCCTTAATCTGCTATTTTGCATAATAATGTACACCGTCTATTAACGGTACACCTCAATTATGAGATTTTTGTGCCAGGATAATCTCACCATCATCAACTGCAGCAGCAAAGCGATGTTTCGCGCGTTCAGGACGGAGATCCAGTAATGTTCCCCCCGAGGCAAAATGTTTCATGAACACCACACCTATGCCGTAGGTCGCCGCACCGGAAACCGCCGCGATAGACGAGGCTGCAATCACTACACCGACAAAAGGCACCATTTTCAACAGACTTCCCGCGACCACACTGGCATTCCAGCCACCGATGATACCCGCAATGATCGTCTTGACCCGCTCCTTCGAGAAAGGGACAGAATACAGCTGACATAACTCGCGAATCATCTTGATCTCTAATCCCATAACGGCGACAAAGTCCACAATGGGAATCGGGATCAAACCTGTTGAGGCGGACAGGTACGTGTATTTTTTGATAATTTTTTCAGCTTTTAAGACACGTTCGTCGAGTGCGCTTTCGGTCGCGCTGTCCTCAGCTGTCAACCGGGCGGCAGCTGCATCAGACTGATTCTTTTTTGTATTTTCCAGCGATGAATTGTCTTCGTGCATTTCATGACTTTCATAGAGCCGCCGACGCGTTCGTTTAACTTTCAACGGTTCGTTCACTGATTCATCCGAAGATTCTTCCATGTCAGTTTTATTTTTCGAATCCTCGGGGATTTCACTGTTTAAATTCTCATCAGCCATGCGCCAAACCGCCCTGAAAAAATGAATTGAGATGGAGTCTGTCTCGAGTGCAGGCATCGTAGTCCGCTTTCGCACTGCTCTTTTTGGCGCTGGCAAACACAGTCTGTTTCCGCTGCAATGCATTGGAAAATTCGCTACTGGTTCGTATTGGATTCGGCATCATGTAGTCCGGGTACCGATCTTCCAACGTTGAGGCGATATCATGGGTTAGTTTGATGCGTCTGTCATACTTCGTATACAAAATTCGGATATCCGGTTTTGGCAGATTGAAGGTTTCACAGATTGAGGCAATTTCGTTAAGGGTTAGGGCCAACCCTTTCATCGAAAACGCATCGCTGCAAATGGGGATAACAATCGTATCTGCGGCACAGACCGTCGAGATAACCGCGGTACCCAATGAAGGAGGACAATCAATCATCACCAAATCAAATTCGTTTAGACGCAACGTATCACATACCCCTTTTACTGCCGTTTTCTGTGCGGCAGGATTCACCAGCATCGAATCCAGCAGACCATTTTCCAGCGATGAAGGGAGTATGTAGAACTGATTTTCAATCCGTCGCAACGATCCCATTAACATTTCATGGGGCTTTTGCCACACATCACAAAAAATAGGGTCGTCATCCTCAGGGGTTTGATCAAAGGCCAGCGAGGCTGAGGCTTGCGAATCCAGATCGAGTATACAGGTCTTGTAACCGTACTGAAGCGCCCGGGTCGCCATTGAAATACAGGATGTAGTCTTGCCAATTCCACCTTTTAAATTCATAAAGGCGATCACTTTGGAATCATACCCAAAACCAAGACGGGACAGATAAGCTCGCATCACATCCGTGGGCACGGCAACCCTTCCGCCGGACTGGGTAATCAGGTTTTGTTGCTCTTCAGTTGTGAATTCAGGATTTTTTTTTGATGACACTAAACCCATAATTCCACCCAGTTCCGTGGTGGTCATCATATACCTGGAACCGTTCATTTTTGTTGTATTCGGCATTACCAACATCCGGGACGTTATAAAGATTTGACTATCAGGCAACCAAATTATAGTCGAATCCATAACGACCGGCGGGATTTACAATCAGCAAGGGCTCACGGACGTCCCGTAATGGGCGTACCGGCAAGCGCCCCGCGCTCCAAGGTTATTTGATAACTCGCATCGTCTTTCTCCTGATAAATTAACCGAACAATGAGAAAGTCCCAATCCTGAGCTAACCAAACCGTAGTTTTACGACCTGGCTTATCTTCCAGTTTTTCGAACGTTAGAGTACGGAGCTTACCTACCGGAGTCACCAATGTTTCTTCGGCAACGGGACGATAGGCATAAACACGCTGGCGCTTCTTTTTGACGATGGAATATTCATAACGATCAAGCTGTACCCCCTTACACATCAAGTCCAGACGCAATTGCAACTGATGGGTCAACAGGTCATGGGATTCTGGCTCCAGGGCTATAGACCAAGGCTCTTCAGGAATTTGATTCTCTGCGCGAAAGCGCGACCAATCAAACATCAGGTGAAAATCCTTTGAATCGCCAAGACCTTCCCGGACATAAAAATACTCTAACGGTTGTACCAATAATTTCGGGGTAAGCTGAAAACGGGAGTATTCATGAATTGCTACGAAAAATAGCGACATATCACCGGATATTCGAAAGGTGCCATCATTTTCCACAGACAAAACCCGCTCGTTGTCGATGGGAAAACCTCGAAATCGCGCCTTGTAAGATACTTCGTAGGGTTTTATCAGGCTTCTTACTTGGGCTTCCGTGGCACAGTTACTCAGGGTGCGATCCTCTGCACTAACCGAGAGCACAAAAACGAGCAAGCACAGCCCGCCAAGATACATGCGCAAAATACGCCAGATATCTTTCACCGGGATCAACTCCCCGAACTTCCCATACGAGGCTGGATAACCGGTAAAACAAGATCTGCATTCAACTGGAGTGTCTTACGTTTTAAGGAAACGGGGTACCAAATATAGCTATAAAATGCCCACCCCAATGCCCCCAAACAAAACAGCTTGGCAAATGGCGAAGCTGCAGCATAGCCACCATCATGATTCCACAACGCAATTGCACAGCCGACCCAGATAAATAACAGGAATAAATGCCCCGGAATCCGCATTCCCCAATACCAATAACGGGTCGTATAGACCGCCCCGATTGTTGCGAGACCACCACCGACAGCGCCGACCAGTACATCAATGGGCCAATGAACCCCGACCATAACCCGGCTGATACCGATTAATGCCGCAGCAACGATCAGAAATACGCGGGTGGAAAGATTACGTGCGTAGTACAGCAACACGGTTGCAGTGGTAAAAATCGTGAGCGCATGACCCGACGGAAAGCTGTGTTTTTTGAAGGCTGGCCCGATAATGTAAAATATCTCTGGATCAAGCATATAGGCGGGGCGGAAAGCATCCACCAGCTGTTTAAGACTGTGGGTAAAGAGCGTGCCATAGATCGCGGCAAGAAAAACCACCCACGCCAAATGCGGATTCGACCGAGCGAAAAACAAGACGATCACCAGACAAAACAGGGCATCCCCCATAAACGTAATGACTTGCCAATCCTCGTTATTCAGCAGAACGCCCCAACTGTTGATCGTCAAGAATCCCCAGTGGTACCCATGAGTGAGCATGAATGTAATCGCCATGAAGAAACTGATGACCATTGTTCGCTTGATCAACGTAATACGTGCTTCGTTTATCTTGCGATTCAATCTGCGGCTTGCCTCCAAATCCCCTGCTAATCGGGCGCTATCAAGCCAGTCGGAACATAGTTGCTGAAGCATATGCCACTTGCGCCTCAATGTAGCTTGGTAAAGCATTATTGTTGCTCCCTGATTTTAATCAATCGGATTCCACCTTCACTGAATAGCAATTCCTGTTGTGACTCAGGATAAAGCCGATTCAAACGTTCAAGCTTATCAACCCGCGTAAAGGCTAACTCACCCGGTTCAGGTTCCCGTCGTGGCGTTATATCCCCTAAATAAACACTGAAGCTCGGCATATTAATTTCGAAAGCCACCGTATTCTCATCATACTGCCGGGCCACTAGAGCCGCTTTTTTCACTGGGGTCTGAACCACGTTAGCGATTACCGGCGCAACGACCATTGAAAGTAGAACACTTTGCATAAATCCACACAGCAGCAACTTCTGCCAGAGCTGGATATTCTTTGCCCAAACCAGATAAACGAACAGCCCCCCACTCAGTAACAACAGAATTTTATAGTCCGTGCCTAACTTGATCATCGCTTCCGTCAACAACTCATGTTCGTATGCTCTATCAGTGTATGGCAGGGCGAGTGAAACGCCCCAGGGCAGCGCAATGAGCAGCAATAGAAACAAAGCAAATGGCAAGAGCGCTAACCAACGGTTAGTCAGGCCCTGAATATGATGTGCCATGAGAATAAATAAGGGTGTCCCACCATAGAGCAAGTAATGCGGCAACTGCGTTTGGGACACAGAGAAGAATAAAAATACAACCCCGAACCATATCGCGAGATATTGGGAGAGCGGCTCTTGAACAATGGCTCGAAAACGAACAAACAACTGCCAACAAAGTCCAGTGTAGGGAAGCAATATCACTGGCAGTATCGCAAGGTAGTAAAACGGATTCCCACCATGTCCGTGCATGGTGCCCGCAAATCGGCCAATATTGTGCACCCCCAGGAAATGCATAAAAAACGCCCCACCCTGTTCGAACCAAACGGCAACACACCAGGGTAATATCACTGCCAACAATACCAACCAGCCCCGGTAGAACAATACGGCCTGCAACCAGACTCGACCAGCGCCGTTAATCAGACAGTAAATCAGACTAATCAGCAATGGAAAAAATATCGCAACGGGCCCTTTTGTCAGCACACCCAGGGCCATCCAAAAGTAGATTCGATACAGTATTTTTCGATCGCTACTTTTAAGATATCGATATATATCGAGCAAAGTCAGTGAAAGTACCAGATTCAGCAATGCATCTGCGGTTGCCGCGCGGCCGATAATGGTCACTATCAGTGAGGTGGTAAAAATCAGTACGGCAATTTTCGCCTTTTCAACGTTAAGAATCTCTCTTGCAAAAGTGAAAATAGCCCACGCCCATGCCGTTGCGGCTAGTGCAGAGGGAAGACGATAGGCAAATTCATTATTACCAAAACAGGTAACACTGAGCGCCTGTAACCAGTACACCAGGATTGGCTTATCGTAACGTGGCTCACCATTGAGATAGGTGGCGGAAAAATTACCAGAGGCCAACATCTCCCGCGTTGCCTCTGAAAATGCCCCCTCATCCAGGTCAAAAAGCGGAACGTTCCAGTTATTGGCGAAAAAGCCAACGACAACACACAACAACAGAAACCAGGATGTGGTCAACCAGCGATCAGCATGTAGCTCCAATCGGGCTGTTGTCATACCTCATACCCCGCTTGCCTGTGAGCCGCATTATGATTTACCGCGCGCACCCGTTTTTCAGCGGCAGGTGTACGCCAATACGTCTCATGATGATTTTCTGCGACGAACGGGGCCTGACTCAGGTCGACAGATTCCCGCAAGCTATAGGCAGGTTGCCTGCGAGACTGAAAAAAGGTTCGGCTTAGCAACTCCGCCAACACCCCTGTCGTTAAAAACTGGATGGCGGTAACAATGAAGAGTATTCCCATAAAGAATAACGGCCTCTGGCCAATATCCTCTCCCAGACCATATTTAAGCACACCGAGATACATCATCATCAGGCTTCCTGATACGGCGAAAAACAATCCAATCGCACCGAAGAAATGGCCAGGTTTAGCGCGGAAATGCAGGAAAAAAAATGCAGTCAATAAATCCAGGATGACTCGAAACGTTCGCGATAACGTGTACTTGGATTGACCGGCATGCCGGGGATGGTGGTTTACCGCGATCTCACCAATCCGTTCTGGTGCGGTGTATTCAGCCAACCAAACCGGGATAAATCGGTGCATTTCACCGTAGAGACGGATTTTTTCAATCACTTCACGACGGTAAACCTTCAGGCTGCAGCCATAGTCATGTAGACGTAGTCCCGTGACTCTGCCAATCAGGTGATTGGCGACTCTGGAAAATTTTGACCGAAGCCAATGGTCCTGACGGTCAACCCGCCAGCCCTGAATCAAATCAAGATCACGTTCGAACAACGCTTCGATAAGCATCGGAATGTCAGCCGGATCATTCTGCAGATCACCATCCAGCGTCACGACAAGGTCGCCTTGTGCTGCATCCAGCCCTGCCTGAAGTGCAGCTGTTTGACCAAAATTTCGACTTAATGGCAACACAATTACATGGGGGCCGAACTCTGTGGCACCCGTTTTCAGATTCTGGAGGGTAAGATCAGAACTGCCATCATCTACCAGTATCAATTCCCATTTGCCCTTATAGTGATTCATGGTTTCATGAATTCGGAATAACAAGGGCGCTACATTTTCCTCTTCATTGTACAGAGGAATGACAATACTCAGACTAAGAGGATTGATAGGGTTCATCGTCCGTAACTTCCATTGCCGCTCTAGAAGCCTTATCTTGGCAATTGATTGTTATAGAAAAAGAACCTTTTTTTGACATTTTTTCGGGTATTTTCACGGAAATTTCATGGAATCCGGCGACATAGCGTTAAGGTAAACACCATTGAAAAGCAGCCACCATTTAGTAGAAAATTCAGGAAGTAGGTGATTGACTAGAACGCCTTCTTTACAGAGGCTTTTCCGAGTTGGGAAGGCATCGCGCCAAGATTGCAATCAGGATGGAAGAGCCCAGCAAAAACAAATGTATATTCACTGCGCTTTGCAATGCCGATTCAAAATTTACCCCCAAGGGTTTTAAAATGAGAAGCATTGCCGCTTCATAACTGCCAGCCCCCGCAACACCATGGACGGGCAATACACTGCTTAAATCACCCGCGATAATGGCCAATACCATCGCCCCCCACTCAACTTGGATGAAAACCTGCATAACGAGCAAAAATGCCACCAGTTTGATACCCCAAACGAGCACAGTTAGACCATATATCTGAGCCAGTACAGAAAAGGACAAGGGCATCGCGAGTAATTGTCTGAAGAATTTCGCAACGAATGAATCAGGACGGGCACGTCTGGCAATTTCTGCAAGCAATGGTCGGCCCCGGACCAGTAGCGGCAAACACAGCAAAACCACCAAAAACATTAAGATCAGAACAAGGCTCTTTTGTACTACCGTAAACGCGACCAAAGCGACACAACACAAACAATGCAAATCCAGAAGTCGGAGGTAAAGCAACCCGACACCACTTTGCAGCAACGGAAAGCCATATCGCTGCTGCATGAGCAGCGGGAAAGACAATTCTCCAGACCGGAACGGGAATAAATTATTAACTGCAGTGTGCCAGGCACTGACTTTAAATAGCCCCCCTAATGCCCAACCAAGATCCTGCTTGAACAATAACTGCACGCGTAACGCCCGAACAACCTGGCTGAGAAACACCAACAGGAATGCCGGAACCAGCACTCCTGGGGATATCGTAAACCAAGGTACAATTAACTGTTTCCAACCGACACTCCACTGCACCACAAAAATCAGGGCAATTAACAATATTATTGCCACTGTACGCATTATCAGATAGCGCGACGTCATCAGGTCATCCTCGGTAGCAGCATCACATCCCCCTTACCTCAAGCGCTTCCAGTTTCACAATCTTCATTTTTTGCGCAACATCAGCAACCCCACAATGTAAACTGCGAGAATAGGGAGT
Organism: Oleiphilus messinensis; assembly: GCF_002162375.1. Taxonomy (GTDB): domain Bacteria; phylum Pseudomonadota; class Gammaproteobacteria; order Pseudomonadales; family Oleiphilaceae; genus Oleiphilus; species Oleiphilus messinensis. Next base: position 4,405,219 of record NZ_CP021425.1, read on the forward strand.
AACACTGAGAGAAATGGAGACCACAAATAAACCAGGCCAAGTTGGCCCGTAACCTCCTGCAATACACGCACCGAAAACCCGACTAAAATACCTGCAAAAATCCGGAACGTAATTGACACGCTTCGCATAGGCCCCAGAACAAATACCATCCCGACAAATACCATCCCCAAGCACACAAAAGGTTGTAAAACCTTGTCCCAAAACATAAGCCAATGGGCACGATCATCCATCCCCTGAACTGCCAGATAACGGGCATAGTCCAGCAACTGGCTCAGCGAGAGGTAAGTAACCTCCATCGTCATCAAATCAATCATCTCTGGCGTAATGCGGGTTTGCCACACCAGCGTTTCGTGTTGGTGCTGAATCAACGAGGGATACGACTCCGGCGTGTAAACTGGCGCGATCTGCCCCCGGATAATTCTGGTCTCCGATACATTTGACAAAATCCAGGCAATTTTATTGCGTTCGGCAGAGTGATCGAGCTCATTGTAAAGATATTCAAGATCTCCATCTCCATCTCCATCTCCATCAATGAAATGACCCTCTTGAGCATGCAGGTAGGCAGTCAATTTTTTCTCATCGTCATAGCGAAACAGCAATACATCAGACAATGCTCCCGTTGCTTCAACGCGACGAATATAAATCATCTCATTCTGCCCCAGAGCCCATACACTTTCAGCCGAAATGCTGACCGGTTCGCCACTCTGGAGTTGCGCCTTGCGCTGGTCCGCCAATTGGAGACTGCTGGGCGCTATATATTCGATCAGTAAAAGCGCCATCAACATCACAAGCAATATCGGCTTGATCACATACCAGAAGATTTTTTGTGTGGAAATCCCGCTCGCACGCATAACCGTCAGTTCGCTGTTTTTTGCCAACAACCCCAGACCACTCAAGCAGCCAATAAGCACGGCAGAGGGCAAAAATTCGAAAGTTTGCGTCGGCACATGCAATACCGCGTGGATTAATACATCAAGGAACGCATAGCCTTGTTGAATATCATTCAATTCATCGATCACTTCTGCGATAAATGAAAAGCCGATAATCACCAGTATTGTGATCAGAACCGCTTTAGAAACCACACGGCTTACATAACGGGCCAGAATACTTTTCAATTGCGAGCCCCGCCCAAAGGTAATAATTGCGGAAATCGCTTCCGGAGATCAGGTGTCAAACCCGGTGAAAATAAAACGACTATTCCAATTACGAGAAATAGAGTGTGCACCACAGCAAAAGCTACCCCGGGATGCACATCCCCCTTGCCCGAAGCATTCCGAACCAGATTCAATGCCACCATGTAGCACAAGAACAAAAGCACCGCGATAAAAATACGATTATAGCTACCACGTCGAATCTGAGTTCGGCTAAAGGCTAATGCAATCACAGCTGCACAAGGCATCATCATCGGAATAGCAATCCGCCAATGCAGACTCGCCCAGTCCTTGGATTGATCAGAGTGCACGAGAGTCCAGGTGCTGAGCGCATCCGATTTTAACCTGGGTATGTGCTCTGCACTGGTACTGATCCGTTTGCCAAACCGGTCAAAATCCAGAACCCGAAGCTGCAACGTAGCAAACTGACCCACATATTGTCCGCCCTGCTCAAATATGATGAAGCGACTCCCTGTTTCCGGAGATATGTGTAGTTTGCCTTCCCGTGCCAGTAACGTTGAGAATCGAATCGGTTTATCGCTGTTCGTTTTTAATTCGGCCAATACAAGATCATGCAGCTTTCCGGAGTCCCGATCTATGTGATCGATATACATGGCATAACGACCATTTTCCGTCACATGGATGCGCCCTGTTCTTTTAACGCTGTATTCGAGGTAATTGTCGGGGTTGATCAGTAATTGATAGGCTTTGGTCATCGTTGCAGGAGTGACATATAGCGTGAGGCTGGCAACGAATATACTCATGAGACAAGCCGGCAGTAAAACCATCTTCAGCAGCTGTACATCACTCAATCCACCCGTTTGCATCACGACAATTTCACTATCGGAATACATTCGCCGAAGCGCGACCAATGTGCCCAAGAAAAGACCGAAAGGGAGAATAAGTTCCAGAAACTGCGGCAATCGAAACACGATCATTTGCAGCAGAAATTCTGCGGGTAGATTGCCATCCATAACCTGCTGGAGAAAACGGATCAAACGCCCGAATAATGTGACAATCAACAGCACTGACGACACTGCCAGAGTGTACGAGATAATCTGAGTACTGATATACCGAGTCAGAATCACGTCAGCCCATCTTCCCTGCGATTTAAGAAGAATATCAAAACAATTCCGGTCGACCCGGCATTGTTCCGAATTCATCCTCAAACTAGCTCTAAATTGTGAAATATAAATGACTGTCAGGCATGAAAAATTTTTTCAGGATTCATAAATCATTCAAAATGATTCTATAGGGTTAGGGCCTGTTAATTATCGAAACCGAAGGTTGTCTCATCAAAAGGCGGTCTAAACAGACAGGCTTCAGTACAGGTCATGCCAACATGCTCAAGAACACCGTTAAAAGATCTGTAAACGGCTCAATCCACTCTGAGGAGGCTTCTTCGGGCAACCAGGCTTCGATGTTGGTATTGGCAAGTATCGCAGCCCTGTTCGCAGCCTATCGAGTTTTTATTCTGGCGGATCATCAAATCCCGTTATTTTACGATGAAGCCTACTACCATCTTTGGTCACTAACTCTGGACTGGGGTTACTACTCCAAACCCCCAATGGTAGCCTGGCTTATTGCCCTGACGACGTCATTTGCGCAAGGTGTGGACTGGCTGGTTAAACTAGCCTCACCAGTGCTGTATTGTGCGACAGCGTTGATCATCGCACTCACAGGAAATCAGCTTTACAACCGGCAGACCGGTTTTTGGTCTGGCGCACTTGCTCTGTTGATGCCAATTGTGAGTTTTAATTCCCTGTTTATCACGACCGATGCCCCGCTGTTGTTCTTCTGGTCTCTGACCTTCTACTGTTTCGTAACGGCCCTTGCAACCCGCAAACTGTATCTTTGGCTTGCTGCCGGTATCGCCTGTGGCTTTGGCTTACTAAGCAAATACACGATGATCTTCGTACCCATCAGTATCGTGCTTTATCTCGCGACAGATCGAAGCCTGCGTCCGTTGTTAGTTTCAGTACACTTCTGGCTCGCAGCGGTGGCGGCAATGCTGATTTTTCTGCCCAACCTGATCTGGAATGCAGAACACCAGTTTGTCAGCCTCCAACATACGCGGGAAATATCTCAATTAGATCGCACGCTCCTTCACCCGGATAAACTTCTGGAATTCATCAGTGCCCAGTTTGGCGTTTTTGGCCTGGTTCCAATGGCCGTTTTAATCTGGCTGATATGCCGAAAATCAAGCTATGGAGATGCTAAAAGCCTATTACTTTTGTGCTTCACTTTACCGCTTCTCACGGTCATTTGCGTACAGGCTCTACTGACACGAGCCAACGCCAACTGGGCAGCGCCATCCTTCCTCGCTGCGACGATACTCATCACCCACCACCTGTTACAACAACGTCGAAAAAAGTGGCTCTATTTTAGTTTAGCGCTACACACCCTGTTGATGCTCGGGTTGTACCACTATCACTCGGTATTGAACCTGGTGGGGGAAGCTCCATCCAAGCGGAATGACCCTTATCATCGTATTCTGGGCTGGCCTGAACTGGGTGCGCAGCTCTCATACTGGCATGATCAGTATCCAGATGCCGCCTTGCTCAGTGATTCCCGCAAGTTACTTGCTTATCTGGGCTATTATGCTGATCCGCAATTCCAGACGAAAGTGGCCATTTGGAATCCGACTGAGCAAATCCGGAATCACTACGACCTGTTTTTCAATCTGGATCAACAGACCACTACTGAATATTTATTCGTAGCAGAAACCCCGTTACCCGTGAACATCTTGTCCCGCTTCGACAGCGTACTTGAACTAAGCCCGTTGAGAGCAACAGTTTATAAGGACTATCAACGGACCGTACACATTTACTACACAAAAGGATTTAAGGGCTATGATCAAACCGGTTCAGACTAACCGTAAGAGAATATGGCTGCGCCTCGATCTACATTTATTTTTGCTCAGCTGTATTCTGTTTGTACTGTTCCCGGAGATCGACTTACGGGTTAGTGAACTATTCTACGATTCGAACCAGGGCTTCTATCTCAAGTCCTCGCCGCTTGTCATGCTCGTGTATAACGTGTTTGCCAATATTCATTTTTTCATTCTGGGCATTCTCCTGATACTTATCTATCAGGATCGAATCGCAATACTGCGGAAGGTATCACTGCCATCCGCCTTACAGCTGCCTAAAACCAAACTAAAATTCTTGCTGGTCTTGTTGCTTGTGGGGCCCGGCATACTGGTCAACATTGCACTCAAGGATAACTCAACAGGTCGACCGCGGCCGGCACAGATTGAAGAATTCGGCGGCACAAATCAATTCAGCAAACCTTTTGAAATTACCAATCAGTGCCATCACAATTGCTCTTTCGTGTCTGGCCACGCCTCGGTTGGTTTCTACTTAATGGCCTTTGCCTGGATTTTTCATGCGCGTCCCTGGTTGCTGGGCGGTATTTTGTTGGGCGGATTGGTCGGACTCGGTCGAGTGATACAAGGCGGGCATTTTTTGAGTGACGTGCTGTTTTGTTTCTGGGTGATGTATCTGACAACTCGACTGGTCGCAGAATTCTATAAACTCCGACTGGATACCCCCGAACCGGCCTCAGCTTAGGTCGGCGGCAAAGCCATATCCTGACTATAACGTTCTAGAATCGCCTCATAACGGCCATTTCGAATAATCGTACGTAAACCTTCATTGAAATCATCCCGTACCTGCGCTGACAAAAATGCAAACCGGTACTCTGATGGCGGGAATATATTGTGGTAGCGTACTTTACGTCTTAAATTACGTTCATTAACGATGTAATTTCCTTTTAAAGCGACGCTACGATTAAACAACCATTTTCGGAAGTACTTAAATATCTTTTCTTCCATCACGATCACTTCCACCCGATCTCGAAACAACTGTTTTACCTGTAATGACTGGTCTGCGACTTCCAGATAATCGCTATTACTCAATACAACATTCGCGAAATCCGCTCCAAGGATGAATGCCGCCCGCTGAAAGGCCGCCACACTTTTACCGCCCAAATCCTGCAATGAATCGATCTTCAAATTCTTTTCACTGAGGCTGATGGCATAATTCTGAAATGTGATCACAATATCGCTGTAATGGCCATTTACCATCCCTTCTTTCACATTGATCACGCCGTCCAGGCTGCCATCTTCAAAACTCATGAAGGTTCGCGCCAACGGCAAATATGAAGGCAATACAGTGTAGCCTTTAACCTCAAATGCCTGTCGCAACACCTCCAGCTCAAGACCGTTATCTTTTTCTTGAATGACATAAGGCGGTATCGAAAAGCTGATCCCAATTAGCAGCTCCTTGGGCCCTCTGTTGTCATCCGGGCTTGCCATGACGGAGCGACAAAGTAAAAATAAGATCCCGGTTATCCAAAGTAGTATTACGCGAAGTTGTAACATTGCTAAAATCCCCATACAACAGAGTCATTCATCATTCGGGATTGATAATTTAACTTCAAGCATAGCACGGGACTATAACCCAAGCTTACGCCGTAGAGGTTACGTCTAAATAATTACTCTCCCCCAGGTCATTACGATGCAAGACAGTTCAATGCAAGACATTCAGTACCAGCCCAACCTCTGGTATGCCCCAGCGCCTCCCACGCAACAATGGCTAGACCGACTTGTCACCCCCGGTTCAATCGAGATATCCGCCCCGGAAACCAATGCGGCCGAAAGCGAAAAAAGAGAACCTGCCGTCCGCTGCGCGCACTGTAACGCGACAATCACATCAGAGAAGTACAAAACTTTGATCGACGGTGAATTTGCCCACTTTCAATGTAACCCAACCGGCAACAGTTTTTATTTTGGCTGCTACAGCAAAGCCGAAGGCTGCCAGATCATCGGCCAGCCCAGCACGGAGTTCTCATGGTTTACAGGCTTCGCCTGGCGCATTGCCCTGTGTAACCAATGCAAATCCCACTTGGGTTGGTATTTTCAACAAACTGCAACAGAGTCATTCTATGGGCTGATCCTGTCGCAGATTATTCGGGGAAGGTAGGGAATTCTTGAAGTTAACCAGCCAGAAAAGCGTGTTATCCCTTACAGAGAATGTTGCGTTTCCTACTGGCTCGAATTGATCATGAATTCCACCACTGCTCGAATTTCTTCATCTGAGCAATCAAGGCAAACACCTCTAGGCGGCATCGCATTTACGCCGTTAATCGCATTAGCAACCAATGTATCTATGCCTTTTTCAATTCGAGGCGCCCATTGTTCAACATTTCCAGTAACAGGCGCTCCGGCCGCACCAATGCCGTGACAGACGACACAGCTCATTTCATACACTTGTTCTCCTGCTCGTTCTGAATCCCCCATATCATCTGTATCATCCGAATTATCTCCATCATCTGTTTGATCATTATTACCATCGGTTGGTGAGGAGTCGTCATCTTCCAGTGCGAATGTGAATGTATATTGGACACCTTGTACTTCGATAGCTTCACCATTGACAACGTATGGTGCGTATCTAAAATCCTGGATAGCAACAAGCGACGCCCGATCAAATAGGCGAGAAGGATTACAGTCAACAGCAACCGGATTTAGCGGAATCCCTTCTACAGAGAGATCAAATTCAACAGTGCACTGGCCTTCAATACCGCGAGCAATCAGTCTCGGTGGGTAGATCGGTTCTACCGTAATGAGCGGTTCTAATTTGGACGTGTCTATGCCGCCATTATTTTGTGAATCATTGTTATTTGGCAATGCGCTGACTGCATTCATGAAGGATGCACTTGAGGTAAAAGCAGCAACATCCGTCGCACTATCAACCGGAAGTATCAAATTTCGCAGCGTATCGACGTCCTCAAGAGAAAACGTTTTATCCAGTGTTTCAACATAATTAGTAAATGACAATGCAACCTCTGTTCGATTGGTCAGCGTTTCCTTGTCATCATCTTGTGCACCGTTTGCGATTTCGACAGCAGCCTTCGCCAAAGTTACGTGCCCACCATCAATCTGCCCGGCCCACCATGCCAAGCCCTCCGTTTCAACGCTGCGACCAAACATCTGCAGATACAGGTTCTCGATCAGAGAAGAAGTGGTGAGATCACCAAAGCGTTCCTGGTATTCCTCAGAGTTACCAAATTGATCAATAATCTGAGACAGATCACCACCATTTTGATCAAGCTGCTCTGCCCACCATTCCACGCCAACCGGATCACCGGGGCGTCCGTAATAGGAAACATAGATTGACTGGACGCTTTCAATTGATTGCATTGAAGCCGAGATCGATATGGGGCTGTACAAAGCCGAAATTGCGACAGTAAATAAAGCGGAAGGTACAGAAGCTTTCATTGCGCTCTCCTTGCCAATAAAGACATTGATGCATAAAAAATTGACAGTAGTTACAGGTTGAACAACGTTACCATACTTTTCTGAAATATCTGAGTTTCAATTCTGAGTAAATTTGCAGGTTAACCCAGGCAGCGCAGGTGTTAATGCAGCCATGCAGATATCTGTCTCCAAATTTGAACGGATAAGATTTTTGGTCTAGTTCAGAATCACACAAAAAACAAAGCCATAGCATGAACTTGCAATTACTGTTTGATTCATATGATTTTAATTCATCGAAATCAAATCTTTAATTCACAAACCTGAAATAATACCCATGCACACTGGTCTAGACCAGAAAACAAAACATATTGTTTTGATTCCTGCCCTCAACTAAATCGTGCTTACTTATTCAGATCGAGGAACTCTTATGAGGAAAACAAGGAAACATAAACGTCTGAAGACCACAGAGAAATATAAAGGGCTATTTGCACTATCACTTGCTTTCAGCCCCGTCGTCGCATTCAGTGCATCTGATCTGATGTACTACTACCCGGTCGCAGGGAACTTTATCGATGCCAGTGATCGAGGTGCCACTGACATGCAGGGTAATCCGCTGAATGGAATCCCGGTCGGTCCTGGGGTTAACTTTTTGAATGACCCCCAACGTGGGCCTCTGGCTGAATTCAAAGGTGATACATTCATCTCACTCAAACAAGGTGAAGCTGAGGAACTGCAATTACCAAGTCGGGAAATAACGCTAGCTGGCTGGGTTCAGGTAGATACCCCGTTAACTTGGGGTGGCTTTGTTAGCTTTTTTCAAGACAACGGCAACAATGAGGCCGGCTGGGTATTAGGTACACGCGGTCGAAAATTCAGCATCGCTTTGGCTTCAGAAGAGACTAAATCACTCACTTACCTGGAAGCGCCCAATGATTATGAGCTGGGCCAATTCTACCATGTCGCAGCAACCTATGATGGTGCAAACATGACCCTCTATGTTGACGGCATTCCGGTGAGCACTTCTCAAGACCAATCTGGAGATATCTATTACCCAAGCACGAGTAATGGCCCAGGATGGGCAGAGTATGGCAACTCGGACTTTGCAATCGGCAGTTATCTTGATTTCAATGAAGACTTTCGTCACACCGGGTTACTGGATGACATCGCGATTTGGGATCGAGCACTCGCCGCAACAGAAATTAACAACCTGTATCACAAAGGCCTCGAACCCTATCAGGGGACTTCCTTTGCGTTCTCTGGCACCCCCGGAGAATACGCCCTGCTTGATCAGAAGAATGTGGTCAGTTTTGGCCCTGATGATGATTTCTCACTCGAAGTCCGAGTTAAGAGTAATGGATGGACAGGCGACCCAAGCATATTCAGTAACAAAGACTGGGCAAGCGGTGGAAATGCGGGATTCATTATTGCAGCGCGAAGTGATGGCAGTGGCTGGAAGGTCAATCTCGGCGATGGCTCAAATCGTGTCGATGCCAATGGCGGAGTGATCGCGGATGGTCGTTGGCACCAACTGACAGTGACAGTCGACCGGGATGGTGACATGACCCTGTACCAGAACGGCCAGCGCTTGTCGTCAGTTCCTGTGAGCGCTATAGGCGATCTTAATACACAACTGAACGTTGCCTTGGGTCAGGATGGCACACTCGAATACAGCCCGGGCTTCACCGGTGCTATTGCAGAGGTTCGAGTATGGAACAAAGTACTCGATCAGCAAACTATTCAGAACTATAGCGTCCAATCTGTGAATAGTGACCATCCAGCTTATGACTCACTCGCAGGTCATTGGAAATTTAATGAAGGAAGTGGCAATACTGCCGCGAGCAGTACAGATTACACCAGCAAATTCACACTTGCAGGTGGAGAATGGTCCATCAATCCAAATCGAACCCCATTTGCAACCGATGACCACATGTTGGTTTACGCTGGTGAGACCATTTCGATTCCAGCTACAGGCGTGCTTTCTAACGACACCGATCCCGATGGCGATCGCGTACAAGTTGTTACGGTAAACGGGATGGCGGCCAAAGTGGGTAACCCAATTACCTTAAGTAATGGTGCCATTGTAACGATTACCAGTGATGGTGCCATTACAATCAAAGCCAACAGCAACAGTTCCGGTGCCGCAAACCTGACGTATAGCATTCAAGATGAGCATGGCGCGAGCAGTTCAGCAAAAGTTAATGTTGATGTTGCGGGCTCAGAAGTAATTGCACCGTACCTGCAAAACCCATCGAGCGATGCTATCTACGTTACATGGAAGACTCGTACAAGCGAGGAATCTGTCGTTCACTATGGTACTTCGCCCGGCCAACTTAACCAGGTGGCTAGTGGCGATTATGAAAATCTTGGCACTTTTTACAACTTTCACACAGTGAAGATCAACAATCTAACACCTGACACACCTTACTATTATCAAGTCGTTTCAAGAAACCAAACTTCAGCGGTGCATCGTTTTCGCACTCAACCTAAGGAAGGCTCCAATGAAGGCATATACCGTTTTCTAGTAATCGGCGACCATCAGGTTCAAGCTGACAAACGGTACATGGAACTTGTGCAAGCGGCAAAGGCCAAGGTGCTGGAAAAATACGACCACGAGGGGACTGGCCATGTAGAAGATTACGTGAGATTGATGATCAATCTGGGTGATCAAGTGGATGTTGGTTCACTTGAGCAATACGAGAAACTCCACTTTCAACAGTCCGCACCACTTGCCTCCAACATTGCCTTTATGACCGCAGTGGGCAATCACGAGTATTCCGGAGACCCAAGCCTCTCCCGTTACAAATCTCATTTTATCCTGGACGATGCGGAGCAAACCTATCTCGGTAACGTCGGTCTCGGTTCAGGCAATGAAGAATACTATGCATTTCAGGTTGCCAATATTGTATTCATCATGATGAATTCAAACACTCGCATTCAGGAACAATTGGACTGGGTCAAACAGGTTAAAGACGCTGCGGACTCTGACAGCAACGTTGAATGGTTATTCGGTGCTGCTCACCACCCGATTCTAGCTGAAGAACTGCCGGGAGATGCCTCATCATACATGGCCCAGGGTGCTGTGCCCGAGTTGGCCACGTCAGATAAAACTGCAGTTTATTTCTCAGGCCATGCCCATCTATACGCACGAGGTGCTCTGCGTAATCACCCCGTTCACCACGTTATCAACGGCGGGGCGTCCTGGGACCAATATTGGGAGCAAAATCGCTCCGACGATGTTGACTACCCGGACGTACAGAAAACCTTAGAGAACCATGTCTTCCAGATCGTCGAAATTAACATGGATAAACGGGAGATGTTTGTGCAAACCTGGTCACCAGGCAACTCGAATTATCGCTACCCGGAATACCAAAGCAAGCAGGAAGTTCGTTTGATTGATGAGTTCTACCGAAAATTCGATGCTCCGGGACCAGAACAGCCACTGATTACAAACTTGAACGCATCTCAAATCACCCTGCCATTCACGTTCGAAGGTAGCGCCTACCTGGGACAGGAACCCATAAATAGCAGTGAGTTCCAGATTTCCGGCAACGACGGGAGCTTCAGCGATCCAAAAATCACTGTAAAACGCGACATCGAAAATCTGTTCGGGAGCACTGGCTCCAACGGATCGCCAGAACCTTTTACTCCAATCGACAGAAACGCGGGAATTGATATCACCAAACTCGAAGTTAGTGAAGACGAACTTTTCGCGGGAGAAAACAGTATTCGATTGCGGTATCGAGATCAGAATCTCAATTGGTCCGACTGGTCAACACCACACCCCTTTGTCGCACTGAATGGTAAGCAACCGCCCCAGACACACCCAGTATTTCACTACCCACTCAACAGGGTTGATGATCAGAGCCTGGTAAACAGCAGGTTTGATGGCGGATCAACCTTCATCGGCGATGTGATTCGTGGCCCGGTGGCAGACCATAACGCTAGCGGCATGATCATACTGCACGAAGGCATACCGGAGGAAAGCGGCTTACCGACCGAGCAACTTACAGTTTCCGCTTGGGTTCGAGTGCAGAGCGCCAAGGACTGGGGCGGCATTGTCGGTTACTTCCAGGATAACGGCAACTATGAGAAAGGCTGGCTGTTGGGCACAAGAGGCGAACACTTCAGCATGGCACTATCCAGTGATGGCTCACTAACCTACCTGACTGACCCAGCAGATTTTTCACTAAACGAGTGGCATCACGTGGCCGGTGTCTATAACGGAAGTGAATTAAGTATCTATGTCAATGGCGTCAGGAAAAACACAACAACCAATGAATCGGGGAATATCGACTACCCCGACCAAGGCTGGTACCAAATCGGTTCATATAAAGACGATAATGAAGATTTCCGGCATGACGGCCAAATCGACAATGTGTCGATCTTTGCACGAGCCCTCAGTGATTCAGAAATTGCAAGACTTGCATCTGCAAAAGTACCAGGAGACCTAGATGGCAATGGTGTTCCCGAAGCCAATGATCGTAATTTACTTCGTGGTCTCTTTAACCAGTGTGCTGCAGATACCAACTACGACTTACTGTCCGATTTCAATGGCGACGGTTGCATCAACTACGAAGACTACAGCCTGTGGTACGCCCACTACCGCACCTGGCTTGCAAACCAATAAGGAGTTAAACCATGAAAGCATTTAGTACCGTAGCAACTGTGACTACCCTAGCAACAACATTGATAGCTTCAGCGGCCACTGCCGCACCTATTTTCGATTTGACCTTGCTCAACAACACTATTAATCCTGGCGACGACTTTTTAGTTGAAGTCAGGGCAACAGAGCTTTTTTCTGATGTCGCGCTGGATATGGAATTAACCAGCTTTGGCTTTAATATTGAGATCTCTGAACCCGGTAGCGCTCAGTTTGATCACGCGATCATAGCCGCACCGTTTGTTGACGACTCCAGCTTTTTCCCATCCATTGATGTGGCGGGCTCAGCCTTCCCAGGCGTTTCGGAGACGACCAATCAACCATTGCTACTGGCAACATTGCAATTTTCTTCACTCAGCGAAGGGGTCTTTGAGATCAGCCTCAGTAGTGATTTTATGGCAGATCCGAATCAAGGTTTACAATTCATCGATCCGTTTACCTTTGAAACAACGGCGAGAAATATATCGGCCTCAATTGACCTCTCTGCTACGGCGGCAATACCCACACCGCCATCCTATCTACTCATGCTAGCCGGGCTTGCCATGGCTGGATCACGAGTAAGACTGAAGCACTAAATCCGAGCACCATATGAATTTACTGGCGGTTCTAACCTGAGCCGCCAGTATTCTAACTTCTACACGATTCCGCGATTTCGTTCCGCCTCTTTTCCGCCTGGTTCAGAAAATAAATAGACCATAGAACTTTCCAATTTTGCAAGATAGAGTAAAGTACGCAACAAAAACAGCTCAACACCCACTGCACGCCACTACTTTCTCTAATTTGTAGGCCTATGGAAAAGAACCAAAAGCAATACTTACTGATACGGAACCAACTAGCCTCAGAAATCGAGACAGATCGCTATCCGGTTCGGAGCAAGATTCCTTCTGAACGGGAATTGGTGGAGCGATTTGGGTGCACCCGGATTACCATTCGAGAAGCATTGATGCAACTGGAAGCTGACAACCTTATCTATCGGCAGGAAAGACGGGGCTGGTTTGTAACTCCCCCCAAGCTGGTATACCGCCCAGAAAAGAAACAAAGTTTTCTTGATATGACCAGCGAGCAAAATCGCTCCGGTACAACAGCGCTCATTTCAGCGGAAACCATAGTAGCCAACCGCAAAACCTACCAGGAATTGCAGATCCCTCCTGGTTCTATGGTTCACAATATTCGACGCTTGCGCTCACTCGAAGGTCGGCCTGTTCTGTACGAAAGCATCTATCTGCCGGTTGATCAATTTACCGATCTCCTCTCCCAGGATTTGGCAGGATCGCTAACCCGGTTGTTGAACACTTACTACAATGAATCCATCCACAGAGAAACGATTCGAATCGCTAGCACAACCTTTAATCCATCCGCCGCAGAGGCCCTGGGAGTACTTCCGAGCAGAACCGGAATCAGGGTAAATCGGTTGCGAATGAACGAGAATAATATCCCTGTAGAACTCGATTGGGAGTTCTGGTTAAGCGACGCACTCGAGTTTGAAGTGGCAACTTTTACAGCCTGATAGTAGACATTGACGTCGCAATTTTTATCTATCTCCGCTACGCCCCTGCAAGGCAGATTTTATTTAGGGCACCTCTGGTTAATTAGAGCCTGCTCAGAAATAAGAATATTTTCATTATTTCGGTTGCTACGTTTCTTAGCGTAGTAGGCCGCAATTGAACCAAGGTCATATTTTGAAGTTAAATCCGCCTGCTGCAATAATTTCTCGATCAGCGAAGCAATCTTCATTGCCTCGGACAAGACTTGATAATAACAATAAATATAAAATTGAAGCTCTCATCCGCCGATTCTTCCCTACGCACAAAGGATACTCTCGACAACTGCAACGTTATTCAAATATGAGCTCCCTCGAAAATAGCATTAAACCTAAATCCTGCAATCTATATGTCTGAATCGATTCGATACGACTATAGCGACATTTAGTGTCGATGGATCACCATTTTGCACACCATGCAACTGAAACAAGCGTAATTCACTTGATTGGACTGTTTAAATTATAATCATCTCTATCGTCAACCGGAGCAACAGGCCAAAGTCTGCCTGACTCCAAATCTGGAATTTGCTTAGTCGAAGAATTTAAGTATAGGTATTTTGGTCAATGAATAAACGACAGCTTTAACCAGTCAGCCCACGGAGTTGGGTGAAGATGGTTGCTCGGAACGTTGACCTTAAGCTGATTCCCACCACGCAAGAGTTGTCCAGCAGTACGTACCAGAAAAGTTCGGATAGTTTGAATTTCCCATCGTTTCAATTCGTCATTATCGCTCAGTAGTGCCATCCAGCGTACCGTGTTATACGCCAGCACAGCGCATTGGAAAATTAATGAGCTGGCCATGAAATCATGGCTCTTGATTTGCGCCAGCCCCATTTGGTTCTTAGCTTCATCCAACCAGGTTTCACAAGTTGCGCGCTTTCCGTATGTCGTGTGTGCTTGCCAAGGAGACAACCGCTCTGTGGTTACGTAGCAGAAGTAGTCGTAAACGGGCTCATTCAGCAAGGCTTGTTGAGGGCCTTTGGTGATGAGAGCAGTTTTACGCCGCACAGCAACAAAGCGACGTGACCGCTCCCATTGACCGCATTGATGGAAAAAGTCACACTGTTCCCAATCGGTATGACCCGGTACTCGTTGCCAAGCTTGCTTGTCCAACAAAGCGGCAAGGCCTTTGAGTTTCACTTTAATCAGGTAACCATGGCGAGCCTGATCCAGCCAGTCCATGAGCTCTCCAACAAAGAATCCTGAATCACCTCGGAATAGCAGCCGCATTTTGGGTGGCATCTGCGCAGAAAGTTGCTGCATGAAGCCTACAATGCCGTTGCTGGTGTAGGTGCTGCCACTGCGCAACCATGCTTGCAAAATTTCTTTGGTGTGGCTGCAAAAGGCAACCAGTGGATGATAAGAATTAGAGCCTTTTTTCGTTGGGTTGTAGCCTTTTTCAGCACCTTCCTGTTGACCGTAAACGGTTTTGACAGTCGAGTCCACATCAATCCAGCCTCGATAGAGGGTTCCGGGCAACCAAGTACCGGACTTCAATGCTCTATGCCAAATTCCCTGACGCAAGGTGTGATTAATCTGTTCGAGCTGGGTGACATGCTTGAGCTTTCCACGACGGAAAATACGACCCAATGTACTGTCATCTGGAATCGATAGCCACCCCCCCACTTCACGCAGCACCTGATCTGCCCACACAGAAACCACCTTCCTGAGCGAAGTGGCACCGGCGATGATGCCGATAATCGTTAGGTAGATTGAGTCGCCCAAGCTGTAACGAGCCGTGTTGCCGCGTTGCAAATCAAGATGCTTCTGGCAAGCCTCGGTAAAACCGATGTGATCGAGGAAATGCATGGCAGGGATAATGCCAGCTTGACTAGTCAGCTTTTTTCCGGTGTGTTGATAGCGAATTTTTGCGGCTGGTTTTTTGGCACTTTTATGGGTATTCTTGATCATGAAAAAGGTGACTCTGATGTGCTTGGTTGTTTGATGATAACCAATTGAATCAAATCGCCTTTTTCTTTTCAAGTACAATGTTGTTTGCAGAATTTAGGTTAAATAAAAAACGCCCTATATCTACGCCGAACAAATAGATGAACAACAGAAATAACGGGATCGCTAAAATCACCAAAATCAAGCAACCATGGGGTTCTTTTTTGTCTTCAACACCTTTGGAGTTTTCTGATTTATCCACCTGACGAACACCGAGAAAAGTTAATGCGAACGGGTCCCAACCGAAGAGAGGTACGACGCTGATAATACTGTCACCATCAATCTCCGCCTCGCCATGCTCTGCAAACACTGACTACAACAAAGCATCGGGGGGGGTATGCAACATCTGTTTCAGTCCAACTCAATTAAGGCATCTCTGACTAATTAAAAGTAATTTTTCCCGCAATATCTGAATAGGGGCGAGCATGCCCCTGCGGTTTCTGTGCAAACTATCCCGGATTACTATCTGTTGCCGTTAGAATTGTTGGCCCATGGTAATCAACAATAAAAATCGCAAAACCACTTAAAACCGCAAGCTGATGGCGAGAGAGGTACTTACCGAGTTGTCCTTGGAGAATATCAACCTGGGTGCACTCTAATCTGAGCGAAATTTTTGAGTCAAAGGCAATATAATTCGCTTTTTGAGTATTCCAAATAAGAATTTCTTGCCATACCTTCCGAGAATACTTTTTTGTTTGAAGAAATTCTTTATCACATCGATCTGCAGATATACGCTTATAATCTCCACATTCAACAACGTCTATGACAGTATTCAGAAACGCATCTCGCCGGGAGAGATCCCGGATAGCTTCAACCATTGGATAGCTAACAAATAGCTTTCCATGCTCCGTTTCTTCATCGAATAGCTGAACCATACTCATCAAAGTTGATGGACTATAACGGGTATCATGAGGATCCATATCAAAGAACAGATAAACTTGTGAAATATCATCTCGAGAATAGTCACCAAGCAATCGTGCATTGCCTGGTACGGTTGTGGACTCCCTCACTAGCTCAACAATATCAAGATCGTTATCCTGACTGAGCTCTTTATAAAGGTGGTATAAGTTATTGCCATATGACGTTTTAATTATGCTGTTTTCAGAAAAGAAGTACATTTCGATTGACCTGAATAAATCGGGTTCAGTCTTGACGCCCTCGAATACGCACAAAATAATCTCCTTCACGCACTCAAGCTCTTGTAGATTTTTTCAAGGTTGTGCGCTTGGCGAAGCTCTTTATTGGTCATATCATTAAATTGTGTGATGGTTTTGTTTAGCTCAAAATAACAATCCGGCCTAAGAAGATCATTCGTCATAATACTCGTGTTATGGGTGGTCATCAGGGTTTGACAGTCAACACTTTTCACTTTTTGAACAATCATCTTTGCCAGCCTATGATGGTAGAACGCATCAAATTCATCCAGGTAGGCAAACTTCAAAGAGCCATCCCTGAGCTTTAACCACCAGTAATAGAATTGTCCCAACGACACTGTTCCCGTTGATGCAACTTGCGAGAATTCAATATTTCGGTTATCAAATTTAAACGCAATACAACGCTCTCCATTCAAGTTAAGTTCCGTCAAACTACAGACTACACCTGCATCATTCAAAAACCGTTCAAAATCATCCAACAAACCATTATTTAATATTTTTTCAGACAACCTATTAACGTCAACAATATCCTGCCCGTAAAACTCGTGACCACGCACAGAACGGAAGAAGACCATACCGTGGACAAATGTCATCATCTGTTTAAACGCATTGTTGCTTGGGTCATCGTCGAGGACAGCATTGCGATCTAGGTACTTAGCAGCGGAAATCGTGGAATTTGACAGATCAGATTTCAAGTCTTCTGCGCCACCTAGATTATAAACCGCCCGGCTATCGCGACGACGATCAATCGAAATGGATAACTTGTCATTAATATAAAGTTTTTCGTATACCGTTATTTCGTGGCTCTCCTTGCCATATTCATAAGTGACATAGCTATCTCCGAATTTAAATAAATATTTAAATTCTGCCAATACATCGCCACTAGAAGCGTTCAAATAATTCGATTGAAGCGATCTTGATCGTTTAGTATCAGTAAGGTGTGAAGTAATATCTACAAGCGCGAGCCCTAAATTGGACTTTCCACCGCCATTTACGCCATAAATAATTGCGTGATTGATTACACCATCTTGAAGCGCTTCCGAATTAAACCCATACTGTTTGGATTTGGTGAGATCAAGACAGAACCATTCCTTGAAATTCCGGAAATTTTTTACCTCAAACTTCAATAACATTGTCTTTTTGCTCCAATCAGGCCAGATAAAAACAGCTTTACCGTATTTTTTTTACGGCGACCAGTATGAGAGTAATTGATTTTTCAACGATCAACAACAATAGTGGAAATGCCAAACCAATTTGGGCAACCTCGAAAATAGCGTTAAGGCACCTCTGATTAATTAAGAAACCTCTGATTAATCTGAGATACCTTAGCATTTTGCTGAAAAAGCATCATGATAAGCCACAATACCCCGGGGTAATTCACCTTGGATCAACAAGGCTTGAAAATATTCTGGTGGCACGTCAGGCAACACTAGTTCTGCTCGGGGCTCGAAGCCGAAACGGTGGTAGTAGCCTGAATCGCCGAGCAGGACACAGCCTTTGGCTTTTATTTCAGTAAGTTCCTGAATAGCAGCATTCATCAGCTTAGTTCCGATGCCGTAATTTTGGCTATCAGGTAAAACCGAGATCGGGCCTAGGCCATACCAGCTATCGGCACCGTCAGAAATAGTCACAGGGGAAAGTGCTACATGCCCAACAATTTTGCCTCCATATTCAGCAACGAGAGAAATTGAAAGGGCACCTGATTCACGAAGTGCCTTAACAATGAATTGCTCTGTATGATCGGTGTGGGGTGCGTCAAGGAATGCGGCAACGGTAACATCATGGATAGCTTGCGCATCACCTGACTGCTCTCTTCGAATAATAATACTCATTTGGATATCTCCGTCTTAGCCCAACGCATCCAGCGTTTTATTTAAATTATCCATCAAACGTTCTATAAGTTTAGCTTTCATGGGTTCGGCGAGTTGGCAAGATTCCATTTTAGCATCTTGTTTGGCAAGGTTGAGTTGGTCGAGAATTAGCAGGGACAGGCATCCCCCACACGACTGGGGGGGACTAAGCCCTTCACTTCCTACTCAATTAACTAAATATCCACCACCTTCACTGGGGCACCTTCTGATAACTGTTTCCCAAATCATCCTGAAGTACCAACGCAATGCCATCGATGGCAGCGACTTGCAAAGGTTGATTCAAAATCCGGCTACTGAATGTCCAACCTGCCGGTAAGTTGAGACGATTGCCGAGATTTTTCAGGTCGTCTATTTGCAAATCGGGGTCGGTAATACGGCTGAATGACTGCATGACGTAGACATTTCCATTGCTATCGGTTAGTTCATAAACCCGTCTACCTTGATAGAATACCCAGGTGTTATCCCTTGATACCGCACCGGGCACGTAGGCGGTTTCTTTGCCTTGGGTGACGCTGAGATTCACACTGGTGAGCAAGCGCATGGTGATATCACCGAATGTTCTATATTCCCCCCCTTCACCGGATACAATAGAGCTTCCATTCAGGTTTTCATCGACCACAAAATAACGGGGCCCGTTGGGTATCGCTGACAACGCACCATATTGTGTTGCAATACTACTGAAATCGAGGGTTTCCCACTGTGCTTGAGGACAAAAATTAACCCCTGGTGTACCCCAAATCTCTGCGATGACCTCAGTGCCCTGCAAATACGGCAGCAAAATCTCACAATAACGGAAATTGTAATACGGGCCACCCGGTACCAAGGGTTCCTCTGGTGTGGTGGATTGTAAAAATCTTACCAGGTGCAAAGCCAAATCCACGCCCACATCATCCTGGATAAAGTGCCCGGCGTTAAATCGCCGATGATCATTTCCATCCGATCCCGGCACATGGTCTATCCATTTTTGTTGAGTGGCTTCACTGCCGAGGCCTTCATCATAGATACCTGCGTTGAACATGAAAGGGTTATGGAAGGCACCGAGGGTTTGCCAGGCCGACAGGTTCTGCAAGCCAATACCCGTTAACATGGAAGGAAAAGTACGAATAGCCGCTTTGTAGTCAATATTTGGATAAGGTGCATTATAAGCGTCCACCTCTTCGTCGGTCAGGTGAATGGTTGTCAGATGCTGCACGACCTCTCCTGCCATTAATTCCGGTACCGCGGCGGCATAGTCTATCCACTGCTGAAAGCCCACGACCCTGTCACTGGATTTGGATGTAAAAAAAGACTGCGCATCTTCCAACGAGTCATCGATTTCAAAACTCGGGTAAACATAGGGGTTTGCTCCAGGGGGGAGCATTACCAGGTCACCATTTGCAACAACCAGTCTGGCGAAATGCTGCGACATATCACCGGCCACTCGAAGCCCGATAATACTCCCCCAATCCTGCACAAACAGGTTGATATCGGTTAATTGCAACTTATTGATAAAGGCCTTGGTCCAGGTCACATGTTGTTCAAACTGATGCACTCCAACGTCAAGGGGTTTATCGGACTTGCCCATGCCGATATGGTCGGGGGCGATGACTCGGTAACCTGCATCAACAAGAACCGGAATCATTTTTCGGTATAAATAAGACCAGCTTGGTTGACCATGCAGCATCAGCACAACTTCGCCATCTCTTGGCCCTTCATCCACATAATGCATCCTCAGGCCGTCAATCTCAGCGTAGTGGGCGGGAAAATCGTAATCAGGCAAACCCTCGAAGCAGGCATCCGGGGTGACAAGGTACTGCAAACCCGCTGCGGTAACCTGAGTTTCGCTCGTGGTTGAAAGGCAAGCCTGACTCGTTGGTCCGACAGTAGATGGCGTTTCAGCCGCGGTATCCTCGGTGTGGTCTGAGTCGCATGCCACCAATAAACCGCCTAATAAACCAATACCGACGAGATTACACAATCTGTGCTTTTGATTTCCGCGTTTCAATCGCTCAAAAAAATAATGCGTTACCATTTGTTTTTTCCTTCTCTTTAAACTGACGAGTGTTTTGTCCGGGAGAGAGAGATTGATATCACGGCGAATACACGAGAAGTAGCCAGAGCTGTTCAGATGGTGCCAATCACCGCACCAATGGTGCATATTGCAGCACCGATGGTGTGTAGGAGACGTATGAATGATTAAAGGATTCTTTTACTATTTGAGATCAGAATGATTAGGTGGAACAGACATTGACTGCAGCATTGATGAAAAAAAGGTTTTTTGGCTTTCATAACAAGGCCAGAATCCTGGCATGGATATTCCTTGTGATCTGGCCCGGACTGAATCTTTTTATCATTTTTACCGTGTTGTATTTTCTTGATCTACTTACGCCCTACTTTTTCCTGCTGGCCGCAGTCAAAATCTGGGGGGTATTTTTAACGGGTTACATTCTCTTTAACATTATTGAACAGCGACTAAAAGCACATCTGACTGTTTTAATGGATCAATACGCCTGGCTGCTCAGACCTGTCGTCATTATTTTTTTGTTTAGCTTTGTTGCGCCAATTGTCGATATCTCCGCTGAACGGAATCTGCCGACCGTTAAATCTCTGCCCTTGTTCATCATGCTATTTGAAATCCTTATCTATGTGGCGGTGATGTACATCCTGCAGCAGCAGGAAGCGTTCTACCAGTCACGATTGCAAATGCAACAAACAGAATTGCAAATGCTAAAGATGCAGTCTAACCCCCATTTCCTGTTCAATGCACTCAATTTAATTGCAAGTGAAGTCACAACAAACCCTGTGCGCGCAAAGGAACTTATCTATGACCTTTCTGATTTGTTAAGAACGACTATCCGACATGCACAGGTGCAATGGACCACACTGGAAGAGGAATTGCACTTGATAGAACTCTACCTGTTGTTGCAACAAAAGCGTTTTGAAGATCGCCTTACATTTGATGTGGATTGCCCATCGAACTTGAACACCAAACCCGTCCCTTCCCTATTGCTGCTGCCCGTTGTTGAAAATGCCATTAAATACGGCGTAGCCCCTTATGCCAAGGATGCCCATGTAAGTATTAATGTCGAACTCCATAATGGCTACTTTGAAATTGAAGTTCAGGATACGGGAGAGTCTTTTGACGATCAGAATATTCAACACGGGGAAGGGTTACGTATATTATTCGAAACTCTGAAACTACATTTCAGCAATAACTTCTCAATTAAATTAAGCTCAAGCAATGAGGGTGGCTGTATGAACATTTCCTTTCCGGAAGTTGATCCCAAGACACTGACAGAGTCGAAAAAATGACAGCCAAAACCGTCATGATCGTTGATGATGAGCCCGCAGCACGACTCAGCCTGAAAAAAGTGATCGAGACGTTTGCGGAATTGGAAATCATTGCCGAAGCTGCAGATGGTAAATCAGCGATTGAACAAATCCTGATAAATCGCCCCGATATTGTTTTCCTTGATATTGAGATGCCGGAAGTAACGGGATTTGATGTGGCCAAAGCCACACAACAGCTTAATTACCAGTTAGTTTTTCTCACCGCGTATGAACACTATGCGCTCCAAGCCTTCGACACCAACGCCATCGATTACTTAGTAAAGCCTGCCCGGCCGGAACTAATCGCCAAAAGCATTCGTAAAATACTACGGCAGGCAGTGTATGTTTCCAGCCAGAACCTAACCCCCAAAGACGACAATCGTTTAGTGTTGAATGATTACAACCTGCAAAGAATTATTGAGCATGAACATATAAATTATATAGAAGGTATTGGACGGTACCGTCGCGTTCACCTCACGGAGGCGGGGATTAAATTACACAATGTAGACACGCTGCTATCCGACACCACATTGGATTGTTTTTGCGAACAATTACCTGCAGATGTTTTTTACCGATTGCACCGAAGCTACATTATCAACAGCAGCAGGCTGCTCGAACTGAAACTCCAATCCCGACGCCACTTCGTCCGCCTGGCCGGTACCAGCACACTTATTCCAGTGTCTCGCAGTTTCCTGAGCACGCTTAAGCAGCGGATAAACAGCATGAACGTTGGGCACGATTCTTCCCCTGACATAGAAACATAGCCAGTACTGCCATAAGTTTTGCGAGGTTTGAAATTTTGAAACATCACCCCAACGCATCCAGCGTTTTATTCAAGTTATCCATCAAACGCTCTATAAGCTTGGCTTTCATGGGCTCGGCGAGTTGTGAACTTTCGATTTTTTTGATTTCCGTATCAGTTTTTTCGATGGCGAGTCGGCAGGATTCCATTTTGGCATCTTGTTGGGCAAGGTGGAGCTGGTCGATTTTTCCCTGAAATTCGCGAACAAGTTTGGCGCATTTTTCCTGGGTAAGTTGTTCATAATAGGTTTTATGACTGGCGACTTCATGTTCCAGGGTTTGTTTTAGTTTTGACAGTTCAGAGTCGTAGTAGATGCGTTCCGCTTTCTGTTGTGCACGGCGTTGTTCTTTCGATGCGGTGGCGCGTTCGATGAAGCTTTTCTGCGGCCCTTCCGGGACAAGATCCCCCGGCTTGGTGGTGAGCAGTTTGCCGGTGCTGATAGTAGGCTTTTGATTATCCTGATCGTCGTTTTGGCTCATGTTCACCCCGGTTCGTTATCCATGGTCTTGATCCAGTCGTCAAACTGCTGATCTATTTTCTTATAGTGCTCGGTTTTTTCCGATTCAGTCATGGATCGGCTTTGACTGACTTTATCCATCAGTTGCAAATACTCTTTCGCCACAGCACTGACACGTTGATTCTTTTGCCGTTGCAGTGTCAGCACCAGCGTGTGTTCCAGTTTCTGGATCTCCTTATCCCTTATGGCTTTGTACTCTTGCCGGGTGAGTAACCCTTTTTGATGGATCACCGCCAAAACCGACTTGATGTCCTCGATTTCTGCAGATGCGCGTATTTTCTGGTGCAGCTGTGCTGTCGCCCGCTCTCGGGTTGAGTTGTACTCGATGATTTCCGTAGTTTCATGTAACAGGCGTTTAAGTGGTTTCCGCATCAGCTTGAGCGAAACGAGCGTTAACACTGTCAGAAAAACGATAATTAACCAACCACCGATCGTCGGAAAAAACGAATCCTGTATCAAAAATCGTGTTCCGGCCCAATATGCTTCCTGTACAGAGCAGTCATGGACGGCGTTTGCATTGTTCCCAGCCCGCAGAGTCGCAGCAATACCCTGCGCTTGCGGGGATGTAACGATTTCCCAAGCCACTTGCCTCTTCACCTTCTTTGCTCAATCATGGAACGGGTTTTAGTGGTGTCTCCCTGTTGAGGATAGCGGTGATCGGATCTTTTTGTTAGTGGTTTAACCCAATGACGATGTTCTCAACCAATTATCAAAAGTCGTTGTAGTGCGTGTAACATCCGGCACAAACTTTTCCCCGGTTCTGTCGTAATGCTGCATCAAATCGGCGACATCCACCAGCTCCTCATCTCGCGATAATCGACCAAGAAACGTTGCGAGCCAGGAAGGCAAACGTTTTACTTTCAATTGATGATGGTCTGCAAACCTCAACATTGCCTGGCGCATGGAGATGCCTTCTGGCCCGTAGATGGGTAATCTTCGGTTACGACATTCCGAGTTTTGGAAGGCACGGCTGACAATCAAGGCGTAATCTGCGGCATTGAGCCAATGAATCGGTCGATTGGAGGGGCCGATATGTATTAACTTGTTTTTTTGCCGAAATCTGGGCAGCGTTTCCATAAACCATGAAGGCATGAAAACAAGGTAGGGCAGACCGCTGGCGCGCAGAAGTTGCTCGGCCTCCAGCTTGTATTTATTGTCCCAGCGATCACTGAACTCAGGATAGGCAGATGCCGTGGAAATCATTCCAATGCACTCGACTTGCTCGCCTTCTAGTGCTTCGAGAATATTACGTGTGCCCAGCACATGATTCTCATAGTAGGAGTTTTTCGAATACCCGCTGGCATTGATGTATACCCCATGACTCCCTTTTAGTGCCCCTCTCAGACTGTCAATATCCATTAAATCCGCTTCACGGAAGTCAAACTCATCGCCAAGCCGTGACCGTGCAGATTGTTTATCTCGAGTGATAATCCTGACCTTAAAACCGTCCGTCAGAAACTGTTTTGCTACAGGGAGACCGAGATTACCGGTACCACCAATTACAGAAATTACGTTCATTGTTTTTCTCCATTAATGCTTTCAGGAGA
The DNA here is from genome assembly GCF_002162375.1 of Oleiphilus messinensis. Lineage (GTDB taxonomy): Bacteria > Pseudomonadota > Gammaproteobacteria > Pseudomonadales > Oleiphilaceae > Oleiphilus > Oleiphilus messinensis. The sequence goes on from NZ_CP021425.1 coordinate 4,429,976, forward strand.
CACTGTAATCGAATTTTAATTAGCGTATTAGTGAGCTAATATGAGTTTATCTATACCATATTTGGGATAATACGATGGATATCGAAGCGGTTATCTGGTTTGCAGAGGTCGTCAATGCGGGTTCATTTGTAGGCGCGGCCCGGCGCATTGGCCAGCCCAGCAGCAATGTCAGCCGACGTATCGCGAAACTGGAAGACCATCTGGGAGTCAAACTCATACAACGAACCACTCGTTCGTTATCACTTACGCAAGACGGCGAAGCGCTTCTTCCTATGGCCAGGCAATTAACCCGATCCCAGTATCAAATAACGGAATGGAAAGATAGCCTGAGTCATGAGCCCAAAGGTGTTTTGAGGTTAACGGCCCCCCATAGTTTTGCCAGAGAACCACTCACACAATGGTTACTGAATTATCGGTCGAAATACCCGCTCGTCAGGATCGAGCTCATCCACAGCAACGACTACCTGGATTTTCAGGATAACCGGCTGGATTTTGCCTTTCGCCAAGGCCCGCTCCCGGATTCATCACTGATTGCCAAACGTCTGTTCTCGATTGAATATGGTGTATTTGCCACTCCAACGATGATCCGAGCTGGTTCGGAATTGAAAGAACCGAATGATTTACAGCGCGTCCCCTTGATCACCGCCGGCTCAATTGGCAAGGTATTTCCGTGGCGCTTCCGTAATACCGATATGCTACCTAAAGATCCAGCACTCAGCTTTGAAGATACAGCTCAATGCATACAGGCTGCCGTATCAGGCTTGGGGTTTACGTACGCCAGTCGCTACGAAGCCTCGCCATTTATCCGCGAGGGATGCCTGGAAGAGGTGCTGATCCCGTTCAGACCGACTCCGATAGGCTTTCATATGGTCTATCCCGAGCGAAAGCATCGTGCACTCAAAAATGAGACATTTCTTGTGGCAATTCAGGAGGAGCTGGAAAAATTTGGTGTACCGGAAGGATTGGTTAGCTAGTCTGAACCCTGCAACAGGCAACAATTCGGATGAAAATTCCATAAATTAGTCACAATAAAAGCTTGCATACAACTGTATACCAACTTTACGATAACAGGTATCCCTAAATGGGGGATTGCCGCGTTGCGGGCTTCGTGGGCAAGATGAAGCCGCATTCTGCATAACAATCCACGATGGACTCTGAGACCAAATAGTTCGGGCCAGCTTCCCGGTACATCACCCTGGCTTGGCCCATAAACAGAACAAAACAGGAACCCTGCATGAAAGCAGCTTTAAGAAAATTTCTTAATACCAGTGAACTTGGCGCATTGAATGAAGTTATCGCAATTGATCACGAACATGAGGTCGCGCCGGAAGAAGCGGGTATCAGCCCGGCCGAAGCTGAGGAGATCTGGCAATCCGTAATTGACTTGTATTTAACCGGCACCCAGCCTGCTATTACGTTTTGTATGCGCAGGCAAGGCAAAATTGTGTTCAATCGCTCCATTGGACACCAAACAGGAAATGGGCCGAAAGACAAACCGGCCACCCAGAAAATTCTGGCGAACCCGGATATGCCGGTCTGTCTATTCTCGGCCTCAAAAGCCATCACTGCCCTGTTGATGCACATGCTGGTGGAAGATGGCCTGGTCAACTTGTTGGACCCGGTTAGCTACTACTTGCCTGAATTCGCTGCCAAGGGCAAACGCAATATCACAATACATCAAATTCTCTCTCACCGAGGTGGTATTCCTCGCCTTGCGGCGGATACCCCAGTCGAAACACTTTGGGACGAAGACCGAGTCTGGCAATTGCTCTGCGATGCCAAACCGCTATCGTCCAGTGGGAATGAACTCTCTTACCACGCCTTGACCGGTGGCTTTGTCATGGGTCGGGTCCTTGAAAAAGTCGCGGGTATCAACATACAACAATACCTGGATAAAAAAATCCGTGATCCCATGGATATGACCTACTTTACCTATGGCACGCCAGCCGCAAATCGCCACAAACTGGCGACCAATTATGCCACCGGACCACGCCCGACCTTTCCGGTAACAATCGTTGTAAAACGCGCATTGGGCGCTGATATCGGTACCGTAGAACAGGTGGTCAACAGTCCGGAATGGTACAGCTCGATAATGCCGGCAGGAAACCTTGTAGGAACGTCCGAAGAGATTTCACGTTTCTATCAAATGATGCTCAACGGTGGAGAATGGCAGGGTAAGCGGATTTGTAAAGAAGACACCATCCGCAGAGCGGTGCAGGAGTACGGAACATTGCAGTTTGATCGTACCCTGATGATTCCGATGCGCTACAGCGCCGGACTCATGCTCGGCGGCAATCCGATAGGAATGTGGGGCAAAAACAGCCGCCACGCCTTTGGCCATATTGGCTTATTGAACAAGCTGTGTTGGGCGGATGAGGCGCGGGATATATCCGTGTCACTCTTGACGTCCGGAATTCCGATTATTGCCCATCATATCCCGGCATTGTTCGGCTTCGTAAACAGTATTACGCGCAATTGTCGCCGAAACCGGGAAGTGCGGCTCACGCAATAACACGCCCCAGAGTCATCCTGCGCGAAAGCGCAGGATTCACAGCCAAAAATGCTGAATCTCAAGCTGCGGCAGTTTCTTCACTCGTGACGGCTTTATCCGCACTCTGCTCAGAGCCATCATCAGTGGCGACCGCAGGTTCCGGCGTGCGAATCAGGTAGTCAAATGCACCCAAAGCAGCATTGGCGCCTGCCCCCATGGCGATAATGATCTGCTTGTAAGGCACATTGGTCACATCACCTGCGGCAAATACACCCGGCAATGACGTATTGCCATGTGCGCCTGCAATGATTTCACCTCGCTCAGTTAACTCCACCGTCCCCTCAAGGAACTCGGAATTGGGTACCAAACCGATCTGCACAAAGATGCCTTGTAACTCAACGTTATAACTTTCGCCGGTTTGACGATCCGTATATTGCAATCCTGTTACGCGCTCACCGTCACCCAGCACTTCGGTGGTTTGTGCTTGCATGATGATGTCGATATTCCCCATGGATCGCGCCTTACGTTGCAGAACTTCATCCGCACGCAATATGTCACTGAATTCCAGTACGGTAACATGTTTAACAATACCCGCCAGGTCTATAGCGGCTTCAATGCCTGAATTTCCGCCACCGATTACCGCAACCGATTTCCCCTTAAACAACGGGCCGTCACAGTGGGGGCAGTAGGCCACACCTTTCCCTCGGTATTCCTGTTCGCCATGAACATTCATTTCTCTCCAGCGGGCACCGGTAGCCAGCAAAACGGACCGGCTTTGGACTGTCGCGCCATTTTCCAGCTCGACTTCAATATAACCCCCTTCCTGCTGTGCACCTTTCAGTGCAGACGCACGCTGATTCGTCATGATGTCGACTTCGTATTCACGAACATGTTCTTCCAGACTCGCGACCAGTTTAGGACCTTCGGTTTTCTTGACCGAAATGAAGTTCTCGATCCCCATTGTATCCGCTACCTGGCCACCAAAACGCTCAGCAATTACGCCAGTACGAATACCTTTACGGGCTCCGTATATCGCTGCTGACGCACCAGCGGGTCCTCCCCCGACGACCAATAAATCGAACGGTGCTTTGTTTTGAATGGCTTGGGCTTGTCGTTTCGACGCACCGGTATCAACCTTGTTCAGAATCTCTGCGAGGGAAATCCGCCCTTGGGCAAACACTTCACCATTCAGAAACACTGAAGGAACCGCCATGACCTTCCGGTCGTTCACCTCATCCTGAAACAAAGCGCCATCAATCATAACATTCGTGATATTCGGATTGATAACCGCCATCATATTCAAGGCCTGAACCACTTCCGGGCAATTCTGGCAGCTCAGGGAAATATAGGTTTCAAACTTGAATTCGCCTTCCAGAGCTCTGACCTGTTCTATCAGCGCTTCTTCAACCTTCATCGGATGTCCGCCACTGTGAAGCAGGGCCAGCACCAGCGACGTAAACTCATGGCCCATTGGTAACCCGGCAAAGCGGATCTCCGAACCGGTTTTCGATGACCGCACCAACATTGAGGGTACGCGCTCATCTTGCACATCACCGGTTGGCTCGACGAGCTCTACAAGTGGTGACAATGCTGCAATCTGTTCAACTAATTGACTTAACTCTGCGGACTTTTTACTACCGTCTACAAATCTGACCAGCTCAACCGGATGTTTCAAATTCGTCAGGTAGGTTTGTAACTGTTGCTTCAGATTGGCATCTAACATGTCATCTCCCATTTCTACAAAAATATTCACATCCCAGGCCAGGGCTGGCTCCAGGGTCTGTTGACCCTGGTATCCGCTTTCAGGTGACTATTCACCTGAAAGCGATTTGACTCATTTCGACTGCGCTTAGATCTTGCCAACCAGATCCAGAGAAGGAGCCAATGTTTCTTCACCTGGCTGCCATGCTGCAGGGCAAACTTCACCGTCGTGCTCTGCTACGTACTGAGCCGCCTGGATTTTACGAACCAGCTCTTTTGCAGATCGACCGATGCCCAGGTCATGAATTTCGGCTACCTTGATTTCGCCTTCAGGATTGATCACGAAGGTACCACGCAGTGCAAGGCCATCTTCTTCGATCATCACACCGAAGTTACGGCTGATCACACCAGTCGGATCGCCGATCATTGGGAACTGGATCTTTTTGATGGTTTCAGAACTGTCATGCCACGCTTTGTGAGTAAAGTGAGTGTCAGTCGATACGGAGTAAATCTCTACGCCCATATCTTTCAGCTGGTTGTAGTGATCAGCCATGTCGCCCAGCTCGGTTGGGCAAACGAAGGTAAAGTCTGCCGGATAGAAAAATACTACCGACCACTTCCCCTTTAGATCCGCGTCGCTCACATCGATAAACTCACCGTTTTGGAATGCTGTCGCTTTAAAAGGTAAAACAGTGGTATTGATGATTGATTGAGTCATGTTGTTTCTCCTGTAAGAATTAGGCTGTTAACTTCAACGCCCGCTCATAGTAAGAAACAAGAGTCCCTGCGGCTAATTGGTTGTTTATATATTTTGGATAGGTATTCCCTATTATCCGGAAGGTACACTCAATCAATATTTCCTATAAAACACTTTTACCTGACGAAATGGCGTGGCCGGCTTTACCCAATGACCGTCGATACTGATTGGGAGACTGCTGCTGCCATTGCTTGAACGCCCGCGAAAACGCGCTCTGCTCGGAAAATCCAAGCATCAATGCAATCTCGGGCAGCGAAAGCGATAGGTCCGCTAAATATTGTCGCGCCAACGTCAAACGCGTGTCCCGCAGCAACTCGCGGAAGACAATCCCCTCTTCAGCCAGCTTTCGATGCAATGAGCGGGTGGACATGTTCAATTCCCGGGAGACCGCATCTGCAGTCGGTTCTCCTGCCTGCAGGCAACGCACCAAAACGGATAGAATGCGGGAGGCGAGCTGGGTCGCATCAGGAGCGGCCTGGAGTAATGTCCGGGCTTGGTTATCCAGCAACTGATGAAGATTCTCATCACATCCGGGTATCGGCAGTGCAAAGTAGGTCGATGGAAATACGATGGCCAGGTTCGGTTGGTCAAACAAAACCTCGCACTGAAAAAAATCAAGATAACGTTGCACGTCGCGGGGCTGCACCGTCTGTGTGAAGTCAACTCGTACCGGCAGTAAATCAGACCGTTGCAACAATGAGCGCCCAACGGTTAGCAGCGATGCCAGCAGTAGCTCATCTGAAAGCTGACTCGAGTAGCCAAAATAGGCGTCCCAAACCAAACGGGTTGTCTCGCCCTCAATAACGAGATGCGCTTTATTGCCATCATACAACAGCCGCTGAAAACGCTCAAAACAACCCATGGCTTGTGCCATGGTCTGGCTGGTTTTAAATAAATACCCCAGGCAGCCAAAATACTCCACAGTGGCATGCTTGCCGATTTCGACCCCTAAAGCGGGTATGTTCAGCTGCTGATTCAAACGGTCGAGTAGTGACCACCACTGCTCAAACGAGAGCGGTTTGCCGGATTCAGATTGCTCCATCAACTTGGGTAATGCATCAAACTGGATGCCTTGCTGCTGAATAAATGCAGCAATAAAACGGGCGGCATCGGGGGTAATGAACAAATGATTCAGCATAAACGGTCCATTTTGCTTTCAATGACTCAACGATTTCAGAGCGCGGGTGAACTCAATTGTTACAACAATACATCTTGGCGCAGATTGTCAAATTATAGACTGAATTCGTCAATCAAGCGGGCAGTTTCAACCGTACACTACAAACTATTGAACAACTTCAACTGATGACATGCTCAGGAGCCTGTCAAGCCACCCGGCGACGCTCCGATTTGCTGAGGATATTATTGTGACAGATTTGCTACATGCTATCGGCTTTATACTAACCTTCGGGATGCTTTTTGTCGGTATCATCATTGCTGAAGCCTGGTATTGGCACAAAAAAGGGAACTACAGTGCAAAAACCGGTAAAACGGTATACGACTTCAGAGAAACCATTGCCAGTATTTCCACTGGCGCCATTTACAAAATTGCCGATGGCATTATGATCGCGGTTGTTATCACAGCGCTTTATGATGTCGTCTATCAATGGGGCTTTCAGTATGTGCCTGATGATGGCCTCTGGAGCGTTCTGCTCATTTTCTTTGCGGTTGATTTTGTCTTTTACTGGTACCACCGCACCATGCATACGGTCCGCTGGCTTTGGACAGGGCATGTCACCCACCACTCATCCACCCGGATGAACTTTTCAACGGCGCTGCGCCAGAACTTTTTGTATGACCTGAACTTTGGCTGGTTGATCTGGTGGTTGCCTATCGCGTTTATCGGCTTTGACAAGAACTGGGCAATTATTGCGATCGAATTAAACCTGGCTTATCAGTTCTTCATCCACACGGAAACCGTCAACAAACTCGGCTGGTTCGAAAAAGTGTTCAATACGCCGTCCCATCACCGTGTTCACCATGGTAGCAATCCGGCACAGATCGATACTAATTTCGGTGGTGTTCTGATTATTTGGGACAAACTGTTTGGCACTTTTGTAGATGAAAAAGACGCCGGTGATATTCGCTATGGATTAACCTTGAGACAACCGAACACACTCAACCCTGTCCGCCTGTGCGTTGATGAATTCATTTGCATGGTGAAAGATGTCGCCCGCTATCGCGACTGGCGGATTCTGTACAAAGGGCCTAACTGGGTCGAAGAAACGTATGGAGCACGGGATAACGCGTCTCCAGACGAAGAAGCACGACACAAATCAATAACAACTTAAAATACAAATCAAAACAGAGCGTATCAGCGCCATAACTTGGCCGGGGCTATTGTCCCGGCCCACTTTTCAGCCCCCTACACAATAGATCCCTCTTGTGTACTGGATTTCCCGACACGCGGCCATTATGCTTACTTTTTCGGACGTTTTAGGGAATTGAGTGCGCTCATGATTGAACAAGAACTGCAGAATATCGAAAAAATTTACGATTTACTGATCAATTTTTTCGTCAATTACAGCTTCCAGGTAATTGGAGCATTTATAATCCTCATCGCCGGTATGATTGTATCCCGGTGGATTTCACGACTGTTGCTGGCCTTTTTCAAGCGGCGTAATGTTGATGTCACGCTGGCCCACTTCCTGGCCAACGTCGCCAAGATTATTGTTCTCGTTATTTTTATTGTCATTGCCCTTGGCAAATTCGGTATCAGTGTCGCGCCATTTGTGGCAGCGATTGGTGCAGTGGCGTTCGGCGCCAGTATTGCATTGCAGGGACCGGTCTCGAACTATGGTGCCGGTATCAGTATTATTCTGACGCGACTTTTCCGAGTGGGTGATACCATCAAGGTTCACGAATATTACGGTGTCGTGCACGAAATAAAATTGGCCAATACCACCCTTGAAACCGAAGATGGTGAACACATCATTATTCCCAACAAGAAAGTGGTCGGTGAAGTGCTGACCAACTCTTTCACTGCGAAAGTGGTTGAATCTTCCGTGGGCGTAGCCTACTCCAGCGACCCTGAGCAGGTGATCAATATTATCAAGGAACTGCTCGCACAGCAGCCGGAAGTGGTGAAAACGCCAGACCCACAAGTGGGAATTGAAGCATTCGGGGACTCATCAATCAATATCGGATTACGGTACTGGATTCCCACGCAGCAATACTACAAAGTTCAGTACACAATCAATCTGGCGATATTCAAAGCACTACAGGAAAATAAAATCGAGATACCGTTTCCCCAGCGCGAAGTCAGAATACTGGGAGACCAACAGCTTTAACAACAGAAGCAGCGGCACACAAAAAAACGGGCAATTGCCCGTTTTTTTGTACGTATGTTTGTTATCCGTTATTTCAACTGAAGCTGCATGTGGAAAGTACTGCCCACATCAACGTCTGAAGTGACAGCCATCTGACCTTGATGGTGCTCTGTGATAATGAAATGAGAAAATGACAAACGTTTACCGGCATCATCACTCCTATCCTGGTCGTTATTGAAAAACGGCTCAAAAATTTCCTGCTGTTCTTCACTCGACAACCCCAAACCATTATGGGAAATTTTAATCCACATGGCGTCATAAAACTTCTGAATTTGCACTTTGATGCGATAAGCCACATCACCCCGCTCTTCTCCTGCTGCCCTGGGTGCTCTCTGGGACAAAGCATACAGGGAATGGCGGAACAGGCTCAAAAAGACTTGCTGAAGTTCAGACACATAGCATGGTATCAACGGCAAGCCCTGTTCGTAATCACGCTCGATAATTACATCGGTAAACTTCAACCCGGTAGGTGTCGACAGTATGTTTTCTGCCAGTTCTATCGTGTGATCCATGACATCCGGCAAACTGCTGGCTTGCTTCAAATCATCATTGTGTTTGGCGAACTCAAGCAGGTTTGTGACAATCGCACCGGCGTGCCGCAAGTTCTCATGGGCATCGTTCAATACATGCTGAACTTTTGTAACATAGGGTTCAGCCAACTGACCCGATGCAGACAATTCCTGTTGTGCCTCCTCGATATCCCGACTCATCAACTGCAATGGATTGTTAATGTCGTGAGCCATACTGGATGCCAACTCCCCCATAGAGGACATTTTATCCCGCTGAATCAGTTTGTTTTCGGAGAGAACCTGATGGGTCACATCGTCTACCAGAATAACCGCGCCAGTCTCGATTTGTCCCTGTAACGGATAGATCGTAATCTCGTAATGGTACTGCCCGCGCTGACTGTGGCGCATGGTCAGGATGCTGTTATTCTCCAACGCTTCACAGACCTGTTCATAACTCACCGAGATTATCGGGTAAATGTCCCAAAGGTTTTTGCCCATCGCTTCTTCGGCAAGACTACCTGCGATCTCACGCGCCTTTTTGTTCCATTGAGTAACATTGCCGTCTTTATCCAGACCAATGAGCATGAGCGGCATCGAATCCAGCACATTTTTCATATAGGTTTCAGAGATAGCGAGACGCTCGGAAGTTTGCCGATGTTTGGCGACTTCGCCTTCCAACAATTGGTTGGTCTCTTTCAAAAGGCGGTTAGACTCATCCAGTGTTGCAGTTCGCTCTTTTACGCGCAATTCCAGCTCCCGCTTGATCTCGTTCAACTCGGCATTGGAACGACGGGTTTCACGACGACTGAAAAAAAGCGTGATGGCCGTAATGGATAAGAGTGTGATGAGCAAACTACTGGCCGTATTGGCAACATATTGCCAGTTAGTATGGCCATCCGGATTACGGAACACAGGTAGAATGCTCGCCGTAGCGACTTCAACATACAGGGAAGATAAAATTGCTATCGCAGAAAAGAGGTATTTTTTCATTGCTCTCGGTATTAGATCAGTGTAATCGTCATGGCGTGAGTAGAAGCCGGCGAAAATCAAAGAGGAGTATTAAATGCACAGTAGCCGACCAAGGCAGCCTGCAGAGAAATGGCAACCCGCAAAGACTGGAATTATTTCGCTTGGCACTCCATCGCACATCAGCTTGTGCAGCACTGGCACCGGTTCAGCACTATGCAGAGTACGGACTTATGCAGAGTACGTACTTATGCAGTACTGGTCGGGTGACAAAGCTGACATTCTATACAAAATGTGGGACGAATTTATGAAATTTCCAACAGAAATGCAATTAATTTAATTTTAACAAGCCATTTCAACCAATCTTGAGCGTTTGATCAAGGGGGGCATTAAGCGCCCCCCTCTTGATCCTCTTTGAGATGCATTTGCCAAAAACAAGAGTACTTGAGTGACTAGAACTCATCCCACTCATCATCCCATTCCGACGGGATTGCAGCTGGGGCTTTTGTGGTATTCCGATAACTCACAGAAGCGCTCGTTTGATATCCCGCGTCCTGTGCCAATACGCCTCTGCTACCGCCTTCACTGCCTGGCCCCAATGAGGCCTGAGAGAGACTAAAAAAAGATACCAGCTTGGTCATATGTGTAGCCTGCTCTTTCATTGCCTGGCTCGCGGAAGTGCTTTCTTCAACCATGGCCGCATTTTGCTGGGTATTTTCATCCATCTGGGCGATGGCTTGATTGATCTGAGTAATACCATCCGTTTGTTCGGAAGCAGAATGATCGATATCCGCAACGGTTTTGGCCACTCTCTCCACAGCGCTGACAATACTGGTTAACGTCTCCCCCGACTGGTTTACCAAATCCGAACCCACTTCGACTTTGGACATGCTGTCCTTGATCAGTTCCTTGATTTTGCGTGCCGCATCAGCAGACCGTTTGGATAAGTTACGCACCTCGCCGGCAACAACGGCAAACCCTCGCCCCTGCTCCCCGGCCCGGGCAGCCTCAACAGCTGCGTTCAATGCCAGAAGATTGGTCTGAAAGGCGATTTCATCAATTACCGCTATAATATCGTTAATCTGACGGCTCGCTTTCAAGATGTCATTCATCGCCACCACGGCCTGCTTGACGACCTCTCCACCCATTTGCGCTTTCTCTCGCGCATTGTTGGCCAGCTGATTCGCCGCATTGGCATTTTCGGAACTTTGTTTAACGGTACTGGTCATCTCTTCCATGCTGGAAGCCGTTTCTTCCAAAGCGGAGGCCTGCCGCTCGGTGCGTTCACTCAAATCAGCATTGCCACGGGCAATTTCATCCGCTGCAGTACTGACCGTTGCCGCCGCCTGACTGATCTGGGAGATTACCTCATTCACTTGATTCAAGGTTTTGTTGGCATCCTGCTTGATCTTATCAAACTCGCCTGAGTAGTCACGATTTATCGTCTGGGTCAGATTACCCTGAGACATCGCGGCGAAGGTTGCGCCCACGTCAGAAAGAATCCGCTCCGAGGTATCAATTAAGGCGTTTATCCCCTCACTCAGTTTGGCAAAAAATCCAGCTTTGCCCTGCAGTGCGATGCGCTTACTCAAGTCCCCCTTACTGGCTGCAGCAATAATCTCGTCCACTTCACGCTCAATCGAAACTTCATGGGTACGGTCTTTCCATTCTACGACCGAGCCTAATCGCTCATTATCATCACCTATCACCGGGCTGATATTGAGATCCATGTGGCGACCGCCGACGACAATCGATGCCGCATGAGGGGCTTTCAGACTGTTCAGGATCTGTACCTGATGACTCGGGTTGACATGAAACTGGTCAATACTGCCACCAATCAATTTGTTCACTGCGAAGTTGGGCAATGCTTTTTGAATATCCGCCTCGGCATCTGTCAAGGTCTCTCGCACAGCATCGTTCATATAGATAATATTACGGTCTGCATCCGCCACCATCACATTCGCACTGACATTATCCAACGCTTGCCGAATACGCTCATTTTCGGAGGCCTTCATTTGCTCCTGTTCCTGACGAGCCAATTCGTCAGTAACGTCTTCCCACTCCACGACCGTGCCTAATCGCTCCCCCGATTCATCAACTACCGGGGTTGCAATCAGGTTGAATGTGCGCCCACCCACCTTGATCTGACCACGGTAAACATCCGTTAATCCTGCTATCAGCTGTCGTTGGTGTTGCTTGTTTTTATGGAAGATATCGACACACTGCCCCATTAAATTATCGGCATTGAAGTGCTTGAGTTCCGATTGCAAAGCAGGTTCAGCTGCCTTGAACATTTTTTTAACGGCATTGTTCATGTAGACAATATTAAAGTCTGCGTCCGCCATCATCACGTTAGTGGCGCAGATATCCAGTGCCTGTTTGATTTTATTCGTCTCTTTCAGCTGCTCGGCTTCACGGGCCATGCGAGTTCGAAGGTTATCGCGCATGGTAACCATAGCCGCATAGATTCCGACACTCTCACCGGCTTCCCGAAGATCCAGATCAAGTCTGTTGCGGGAAATCGCTTCGGCTATATGCTGAATTTCAGATAGCTCTCCCCCCAGCCTCTGGCCGGTGTAACGAATAATCAGGTAGCCCAGTAACATCGAAACACCGACTACGGCAACAACCATAATGAGTAGAACACGCTCAACCTGAATGAAACTGCGCTCAACGATCTCGGCAGCATTCTCTGCATCCCGGGTTAATTCACTGTTCAGCTCATCCGTATAAGTCTGAATCTCTTTGGCCAGTCGAGCAGCCTCGGCGTTCATTTGATTACCGAGAAGTCGGTTATCATTAATATAGTGCCCTATAGCACGTTGTTTGGCCTGATAGTACTGGTCAATCAGTGGCTCATTAATCTCCGTTTCCACGCCAAGATCCGCGAGCTGGTCCAGATCTTGCCGAATCTTGCGACCGTATTCCTGTGCAGCCTGTTCCGCCTGATCGGTCATACCTATCGCAAAGTTTGTTAATTCAAACCGCATTCGATCAAAATCGTGAACAATGCGATTTGCGACTTCCATTTTTGCCAGTGCGGTCTTCTCACGCTCCGCAGACCCATGACCCTCTGACACCGTGCTGGTGATAATCAAATTGGCGACGATGGTCAACAAAATGACCAGAGCGAAAGCACCAAACAACATCTTTTTCAAAGTCAGGTTTATCGCCACAATTATCCCTCCAATATCCCACTTAATCGGTCCAACATGTATTCCAGGTGTATAGCCGCCTGGTAAACATCACTTGGCGTCTTACCCTGTACACGTTTACCTTTTTGCGGCGAATTCAACGTATTCAGGGTTCCTTTCATTAATGCCAGTTCAGCGGAGACAATATAGCTTTGTAACAGCACATCTCCAGGCTGAACCACTTGCGCAATAAGCTTGGGAGCCGGTATTGGCTCCAAATCAAAGCTCCGGCGTATATCATTCATTTTTCGACGCACATCCAATAACTTGCCATAGACGTCACTCGGCTTTTTACCTTCTACTTTCTCCGGCAATACTGAGCCATCTGGATGCGTGCCATAGATTGCCGTGAGCAAAAGTCGTTTGTCTCGCTGCCGTGAATCCGGTAACAGTTTCGAATATTCAGCCAGTGTCGTCTGTAGATCTTTACGGGCAATTGAAATCGCCTCGTACACCTCATTCGGGGTGATCTTGTCAAACCCCGACAACAACATCACCTTTTGGTAAACGGTAAACAACAAACGAAATACATCAGTCGGCGTTTTATTGACATAAACATACTCCGGCACGATCGGGGTTGAATTTATATGTTCCCCCCACTTACGAATGTGCTCCTGAACCATGTTTGACAGAATGATTACATCTGCAGGAACATAATTAATCGATGATGTAGAAACTTTCGGAGGAGGCCTCAAGCCTGTGGCGCGTAACGTTTCATAAAGTCTGTCGAGAATCGCTATGTGTAACTGATAGACATGCATCGGTTCTACCTGCGTTTCCTGAGCTTGCAGTAATTCCGGTACCGCTATCTTTTTCTCAACCAGCATAAGGTCCAGAATACTGTTGGATGTGTCTACAGAGGCATAAACATCACTGGGGCTTACGCCTTCGGGAAAACCAGCGGCAGAACTGGCCTGTGCACCCGGACAAAATGCAATCAAAATAAGAAATGACAAAGCGGCTTTAACATTCGCCATATTACCTCCCTTGAACGATGGCTGAATTGGTCAATTGGTATATCTGGAACGATGGAGCAAAACAGGTACTAGGACATTTCCTGATGGGATGAATCCGCCGCTAAAGGCGCTTGCAAGAGATCACAAAGCACAGCCAACTCATCCAGCAAAGTCTGTTTCAGTGTAGTCAACTCAGCGGCATCAAGAGGCATTGTTTTCAACTTCTCTTCCAGTGACAGAGCAATGGCACTCACCCGCTCTCCACCAATAGCGGCGGACATGCCTTTCAAACTGTGCACAATAATTTCGGCTTGCTCCCTTTCCATCGCCGCTTGCTGTTCTAGCCCATCCCGAATTCGTTCAACTTCCTTCAAAAAGGCAACGACGGCCCGTTGATAAATTCGTTCGTTACCAGCCATTCGGCCCAAAGCGCCTGATTTATTGAGTACCGACAGCAATTGGTAGTCACCTTCCGGGTCTGCCACTTCATTTTTGGGCATTTCCTGATTGACCGTAGGCCCGCCCAATTCAACGTAATAGCCGATAACGGCCACAAGCTGATCCAGGTCAAAAGGTTTACCAATGTGGTCATTCATTCCGGAGTCCAGCGCCGCTTTCCGGTCAGAAGGCAAAGCATTTGCTGTCATCGCCACAATAGGCAACGCGTTCAACTTGAGTTCATTTCGAATATGCCGGGTTGCCGTGTATCCATCCATTCCCGGCATTTGCACATCCATGAGTACCAGGTCATACTCAGCATCCGGCCCACGCAGCTTTTCAACGGCAACAGCACCGTCTACTGCTACATCGACAGAGGCCCCCTCACTCTGCAGCAGTTCGCTTGCCACTTGTTGATTAGTAAGGTTATCTTCAACCAGAAGGATACGCACGCTTTGCAGCCTGCAATCGGCAGCAGCACGAATCGGCAAGTCAGTAACGAGCTCTGTATGGGACTCAAGGGATTCAGTGTTACCATGGTGGTTACCGCTTTTTCCTTCACCCCTTGTCTTGTTTTTGAATACCAGCGCATCAGCAACTGAATCCAGAACCATTGATGCGGTCAGGGGCTTAACCAGGAAATCATCAATCACATTCGGTAAATTCTGGTTACGATGCTCCATTGCCTCTCGCCCATGAGCCGTCACCATGACAATCATTGGCAGCCTGGCTGCCGGTACCTGATTACGAATTGCCTCACTGGTTTCCCAACCATCAAGACCAGGCATACTCCAGTCCATCAAGACAATATCGAATGATTCATCATCACCAGCGGCCTCAACCAATATCTGTAAGGCCTGCTCCCCCGATTCGGCCGCTTCAAAAGACCAACCAAAAGATTCTACGATACTGCTCATGATCTCTCGCGCTGCACTATTGTCGTCGACAATCAATGCCCGAATATCAACCGGAACGCTAACCGGCGCACGATGATCCGGGCCATCCACTGCCACACAGGGCAAGGTAAACATAAACGTGCTGCCTCTATGCAGCTCACTCTCTACAGTGATCTTGCCCCCCATCATTTCGACCAGCCGTTTACTGATCGCCAGTCCCAATCCGGTTCCACCGAACTGCCGCGCAGTCGATGCTTCAGCTTGAGCAAATCCTTCAAAAATACGGGCCAGTTTATCCTCGGCGATACCGATACCGGTATCGCGTACTTCAAACTGCAAGACAACATCATCGGCATTGCGCGAAACCAGTTTGACCCCAATGATGACTTCACCCTCTTCGGTAAATTTAACCGCATTACCGGTCAGGTTAATCAAAACCTGCTTCAAGCGCATACCATCCAATCTCACCCAGGCTGGTACAACATTCTGGATATCAAAAAGGACTTCAATATCTTTGTTACCGATATTGCTGGAGACAATCACACTGATATCCCGAAGTATTTCATCCAGCTCATTGGCCTGGGGATCGAGAGTTAATTTGCCGGCTTCGATTTTTGAAAAATCGAGGATATCGTTAATAATGCTGAGCAATGATCGTGCGGCCGAGCCCGCTTTTTTGATGTAATCTGCCTGCTGCGGATCAAGACGTGTCCGCTCGGCGAGTTGCAGCATTCCGATTACAGCATTCATTGGGGTTCTGATTTCATGGCTCATATTGGCCAAAAATTCAGATTTTGATCGATTTGCTTTATCCGCCAGTTCACGAGCCTGCTTCAATTCTGCCTCATACTGCCGCTGTTCGGTGATATCCTGGTTAATACCCAAAACCATCACCGGATCACCCTGCTCATTTCGCTCCACAACTGCAGCGGCCTTAACATACCGGATTTCACCATTGGGCCGAGAGATCCGGAAGACCGGATCATAATTGCCGGTTCCTGCCAGGGCTTGATTCAACTTCTCAACCGTCTTGTCCACATCCTCTGGATGAACTCGCTGCAACCAGTAATTGTAGTAAAGGCGAGTTTTACGCACTTCCGACGGCACCTGATAAATCAGGAGCATCTGCTCATTCCAGATCAGTTCATCGGTCTCAAGATTCCAGGACCAAATGCCCAGTTGTGCCACTTCGGCAGCTTTTAACAGATGATCACGAACCGAAGTCAGATTACGACGATCCAGAACTTGACTACTGATATCCAGGGCCACACCGAGATACCCGACCACTCTTCGCTGTTGGTCTTTCAGGGCGGTAACCGTAAGATTGACCTGGAAAACACTGCCATCTTTACGGACATAGCTCCATTCATGGGTATTTTCGCGATCCATTTTAGTTTTAATCACGAATACCTCGAACCCCGGTGAAAGCGGAACCCCCAGCTCCCGGGAAAATTCCTGAGCGCGGGCAGCAACTTCCGCCTCCAGATGGAATAACGCCGGCGTTTTCTTGTGGAGTAATTCAGCGGCCTCATAGCCCAGCATTTTCTCTGCAGTCGGATTAAACAAGGTAATCGTACCTTGAGAATCGGTTGCAATGATGGCCATTCCTGCTGAATTCAATATCGCAGCTTGTAAGGTTGATACCTGCCGTAACTCATGAGTGCGGGCTTCCACCTGCTGTTCAAGGCTACAATTCAACTCCCGAACCTGGCGTTCAGCACTTAACTGCTGAGAGATATCCCGGATGGTAATGGCCAGGCCGACAAGTGTAGAAGAACTGTCAAAAATCGGGTTTATAGACAGAACCACTGCGGCACTCACTTGCTCGCGGTTGCGCAGTTCACAGCGCATATCCGCCACCGGGGTTCCATCTTTTGCCTGGGCAATCCCATTGGCAAATGCAGCCTGCGAGTTTTCATCAATAAACAAGTGGGAAACGCCCTTCTTGATGATATATTGAATGTCCAACAATTCTTCCGCCCGGGGATTCCACTGGGCAATCTTTCCGGCAGCATCAAGACCTAGAATTGCATCCGTGCTGCTTTGTACAATCGCCGCCAAGCGGGCCTGTTCTACCCTCGAGCTTTGCGCCTGACGAACGTTTTTCTGGAACAAATAAGATATGGTAAAAATGACCAATAACACGAGTGCGTTATTCAAGAACGTCAATAGGCTGGACCAGATGGGCACATCACTCGGAACCACAATCGACAATGTCAATGTTCGACGGGGGTAACCCGGTGGAATCACCCATTGCTCAATCCCCATCCAGAATCGATCATTATTCAACGTTGTAACATTAATCAACGGTGACCTGAAAACGCTGTCGCCCAGAAAAAACTCATCCTCCCAGCGCTCGGGCTTTTTCACTTCGAATGCAAATCCGGGTCTATTCGGATGGACAAGGAAGTCACCTGCAGAATTCAGCAAATAGAACTGCCATCGTTCCGGAAGATCTGCACTTAAGGAAAGAAGCAAATCTGACGCCAGATAATTGATTACCACAACACCAACAACCTGGCCTTCAACATTGTAAATTGGTGTCGCAATCCGGATGGTTGGCTTATGAGGTACTTCGACTGCGCCCAGCTCCCGATTCAAGTTCACCTCCGAAATATACACCTCCTCCTGATTCAGGTTGATCGCACTTTGAAAATAGGGCCGTTGTCCTTTCTCCTGCAGGTTCGCCTCCGCAATCGCCAAAATGGATCCACCCCGACGCTCAACCCTCACCAGTTCACGCCCCTTCGACTCTACACCGATGTAGCGAACCTGAAAGACATTGGGATGGGCCTGAATATAATTACGGAAAATTTCCTGAAGGCGAGACTTCCACTGAACCAACGTACTCTTGCCCTCGCTATCATAGCCATGACCTTGAACGGCACGCTGAATACCTTGAATCGGTGGAACGGTTGACAGGAAAAAAATGTCTCGCTTGAGCCCATCAAGGGAGCTCTCCAAAATGGCTAAACGGTCATTTAGTTCAGCATGGATCTGATTATCGTATTCTTGAACGGTTTTGTAATAGGCGTGCCCCCACAACACCAAGAGCAGAATCAGAATCAATCCAAGGCCCACAAGCAGCGAGCGTTCCATATGGCCGGATTGAACAACGTTTAGCCAACGCCGCTGACAGATTGACCGGGAATTCCTTGGTATTGTGTTTGGTATGGGCTTGCTCCCGGTCTGCGGCATGTTCAGTCATCCAAAGGTAGGGGCGTGCGGTTAAAAACCACGGTACTGTCTAAATCGCATGGCTAAACTTAATTCAAATTAGCGACAGCTATCAGTTTAGCTACAGCTATGAGTTTAGCTACAATCACAATTTTTACCTCCTATCAGGGGACAAGACCGGGATTTGTCCCAATCTGTCACAAAAATGCTTTCGCGGGATTCACGAAAGGCTGGCATCATTTGGGAACAAGGCAATGGCTGTAGGAACAGGAGGCAGTTTGATCGGGAAACAGTTTGGTCAGGAAACAGTTTGGTAAGTTGGAGAAGCTATGGACCACTATGCATTATCAGAACAAAAATACCGTCTTATTTTGGTAGAAGACGACGACGAACTGTCTTCGCTGGTACAGGAATACCTGACTAAAAATGGCTTTGAGGTCTCCGTTGTACAGGACGGGTCACAGGCAGTTGAGCAAATTCTTTCAGCACAGCCCGATCTGGTGATACTGGATATCATGCTACCCGGACTTTCCGGTATGGAAGTATGTCGACAGGTTCGAAACGGTTATTCCGCCCCCATTTTAATGCTAACCGCACTGGATGAGGACATGGATCAGATGCTGGGACTGGAGTTAGGTGCAGATGATTATGTCATCAAACCCATTAAACCCCGCCTGCTGCTATCCCGGATAAGAGCACTCCTGAGGCGTTCGGAGATTACCGGGCGGGGAGCACTTGTCCCGTCCGCCGGTGATCGGGCTGTATCAGATTCAAGTACATCAAATCCAAGCACAGCAAATCCAACTAGTGCGCAAACGAAAGACGGTCAGGCTGCCAGCCCTGGCGCTATACCCGTCCCTTCGCTTAAGAGTAACGGGCTGGAAATTGACTTTCAGTCACGCACGGTGCACATCAATCAGCGCATGGTTCATTTAACAACGGCGGAGTTTGATTTGCTCTCGTTGTTAGCCAAAAAAAGTGGGTCCACCGTTTCCCGTGATGAAATCCTGCATAACCTTCGTGGTTTCGAATACGACGGCCTTGATCGTTCCATTGATAGGCGAATCTCGCGACTGCGCAAGAAACTGAACGACGACCCCATCGAACCCAAACTGATTAAAACCGTACGCGGCAAAGGCTACTTACTCTGCCCGGTTACACCAAATGAAAACAAGTCCGAGGAGTAACTCAAACACATGTTTAAAGCCTTTGGTCGCTTATGGTTATTTATCATTTTACCCTTAGTCGTGCTGCTCTATCCCAGTGATTACAACCCCATCAACAGCCTGAGTAACTGGCTATTCCAGGATCGGGTGGTGAACACCTACCAAGGCACGTTCTATCTACTCGAGAAACGCCTTAACCAGCACCCCCAGTCAGAGTGGGTAGAACAATTTCCAGACATCACCCGCAATTTTGTTTATGACATCAAATTGATTCCCACCAATGAGGCCAGTGACTCCGAAATTATTGTTGAAAACCTGAAACAGGGTAAATTTGCCTATCTGGATGATGACGATGTTTCCGTATTGGCACGTCAGGTTTCAGGCTCTGATTTGAGCATCTACATGTATCTGGATATCGGCGAAGATCTGGACACCATCAATTCCGCCCGGGGCCCTCTCACGTTACTTCGGGATGAGTTACTGACGCTTGAGCGAGTTCAATGGGGCACGCGACTCGCAGCGTTGGAGCCAGAATTTGCTTTTCCATTAACCCTGGTGCCTTTAGATGGACTCAAGCTATCCGAACGAAAACTACAACAATTGCAGCAAAAAGGCATAACCTACGAACTGAGTGAGGAACGCTACACTATTCTTTACATTTCGTTAACCGAGCAAGAGCTATTAAGGGCGGGCCCGGCCCCGATGCCTGGTTCGATCGAAAAAGCATTGGTCGCCATTTTCAGCATGGTCATTGGTGCCTTGTCCATTGGCATGATTTTGTTTCTCTATCCATTGTGGCGGGATCTGAATAAACTGGCCGGTACCGCCTCATCCTTTGGCGAAGGCTATCTTGACCGACGCGCAGAGCTGGGTAAACGATCCATCGTAATCCGGTTAGCCAGCTCCTTTAACGCCATGGCGGATCGAATTGAAAACATGATCAAAAGCCAGCGTGACCTGACCAATGCCATCGCCCATGATCTAAGAACACCGCTGTCCCGCCTTAGTTTCGCATTTGAAATGCTGGATCACGATGACGTATCCGAAGAGGATCGACGCCGGTATAGTCGAAGTATCGGTACCAGTATCGATACGCTAGATCACCTGATCCAACAGATACTGGCGCTGTCACGCTACAGTCGCGCCGCAGATGTTGCGCAATTCAGTCACTCTAAACTTGCGTTGGCACTGCAGGATGCAACAGAGTTGACACAAGCGGCCTACCCTAAGCTGAATATCGGTTGCGATATCAGCCCGGAACTGCATACAGAAACTGTATTTTCCGATCGCAGAGCAATACTCCGAGCGCTGGATAACCTGTTAGGCAACGCCGTTCGATTTGCCAAATCAACCATCGAAATTGATTTCGTGACAACGGAAACCCATTATTGTCTGCGCGTTTCAGATGATGGCCCCGGCATTCCCGAACAGGACTACGAAAAAGTCTTTCTGCCCTTCAGCCAATTGGGTAACGCACAACGAGAGATATCGAAGGAACACGGTCTCGGGTTAGCTATTGTCAAACAGATTGCACTCTGGCATCGCGGCACGATTCAATTGAAGCGCTCTAATTTGGGCGGTGCACAGTTCGAACTGTGCTGGCCCAGAGTACAGGAGCACAAGGTCCCGTGACACTTTGTGACCGTTCAGGCCTTAATGTGAAGATAATTGCCCCTTGGTATCGTCACAGTCTGTCCCAGAAGAACCACAGCATTGCGTGGGGATATTCGCAACAATGGCTCCAGGTTGATTCGGGGGGTGCAGGTCATCTACCCGGTCAGTATTTCAAGCAATTTCAGCTTACTTGTAATGGAGCATCTATATGTTGGAAATGACCGCAAACTCAAGCCGCAAAACAAAACGTCCAGGTACATTGATCGCGGAGACACTGATCACAGAAACGCTGCGCCCGACAGCCCTGGTTTTAGCCATCGCTGCCCTGTTCTCTCAGTCCTTGAGTGCCAACCCACAGGACACACCACAATACGCCATTGGAGGATCCATCGGTACCTCCGGGTTGGGTATCAGTGTAAGTGGAAAAACGCCATGGAGCTTTGTGCAGGATGATCAAGTGCAATGGCGTGGTGCTCTGGCCGGGATGAGTATCGATGACATAGATGATCTCGAGATCAACAACACCGAGTACAAGGATGCTGATTTTGCATCCTACAACCTGCAATCCGGGCTTGACTGGTACCCGTTCCAGGGCTGGGCAGAAGAGGTCTTTTTCTCATCCGGGCTGCTGCTGAATAAAACTGATATTTCCGGCTTCGCCGATATGGACAAGACCTTCAAGGTCGGAAACAAAGAAGTCCGTAAAGGCGATATCACCTCTCTGGAGCTGGATATCGAGGACAAAGGTGTCATGCCCTATATCAGCGTGGGTTGGGGAAACAAACTAACCCATGAACGAGGATTCGACTTTCATGCAGAACTGGGTCTGGCGGTCGCCTTCCAATCTCCCGATGTGAAATTTACGGCCGTAGATCCAAATAATTTCCTGAGTGCGGCAGACCTGGCACGGGAAAAAGATGACATAGAGGACGATTTGCAAGGGTTACGCGGCTTTATCAATGCGACTGTCAGTTATCATTTCTGATTACAGTCTCTTCTGATTATCAGGGCCCTGCGGGCACCCCGCACGCGTCTTCCCGGGTGTGCCCCTTTTTACCTGCTTTCAACGGAATATCGAAACAAAACATGCTGCCTACATTTTCCTGAGAATATAACTGGATATGGCCACCGAGCACACGCACCAGCTTTTCACTGAGTGTCAGACCCAATCCTGTGCCACCATGGGATCGGGTAGATGACCCATCCCCCTGACGAAAAGCCTCGAAAATAGCCGCCTGAATATCACCGGGTATACCCGGTCCTGTGTCGGTTACCGAAAACCGGACGATCAAAACATCACCCTGCCGCTCACGCAATTCACAATTCAACCCGACTTCCCCTTGCTCGGTAAATTTGACGGCATTATTAAACAGATACAGCAGCGCGCGATGCAGAATTTCATTATCGCCCAGGATTAACTCAGGCAATTCCGCATCGACTTCAATTCGTACTTCGAGACTTTTACGCTCTGCGAGCCATTGATAGACCCCCGCGACCCGCTCAAGGACCGTGCGCAAATTGAAACTCTGATCGATTACCATAATTTTTCCGGCATCCAATTCTGCATACTCGAGCATTTCATTGATGACGGCGTTCAAGTCTTCTCCAGCCTGACAGACCTCATTCAGCATTCGACTCTGCTTTTCAGTCAAATCCGTTTTCAGGCAAACCCGAGTCAACCCCAGTATGGCATTCATCGGGGTACGGAGTTCATGGCTGATAGTTGCCAGAAATTCAGTTTTCGCCTGACTCGCCGCTTCCGCTTCGATCCGAGCGGCCTGAAGTTGGCGGTTTGAATCTTTCAGAGCTTGAGAGCTCACCTGTAAAGCCTGGGTTCTTTCGGCGACCCGGAACTCAAGATCATTATTCAGGCTCCAGGCCAGCTGTTCCGCGTCTTTCAAGCGAGTGATGTCATGCAATGTTCCAAAGATGACCTTCGCACCCGAGGAATCCTGGCTGACATCGAGATTAAACTCTACAAGCCGGTCTTCTTCATTTTTCAATCGGAGAATGGCTTCAGCCATGCCGCCGACTTGTTCTGTGACGATCATGGCTGAAATCACCTGACGCTGCTCGGGATCAATAAACGCATTCAACAGCGCATCCAGTGGTAATGGCTCATCGAGCGTCCACCCCATAATGTCAGCAAGGTAACGGGAGGGCACCAGATGATTTTCTGACACCCTGTACTCAAAGCTGGCAGCACTCGCGATCTTTTGCGCACTATCGAGCTGATGCTGACTTTTTTCCAGGGAGTCGGACTTCACCTGCAGTGCACTCGACAACGCATCTTTCGCCTGCATCTCACGCAGGAGAAAAATTGCCGTGGAAAACACCACCAACAGGGCCAGCGATAACGATGCCAATGCACGTTCGGTCAAACTTGCAAGGGTTTCCCGGTGTTCTTTCTGTTCGGCATTATCCAGATTAATCAATCCGACAACGGCATCCTGCAACAAGGGCTCGAGCCGCCGAAGCTCCGCCAGTAATGCCAGCTTCTCGGATTCCGGAAGCGTGGCAAGGCTGATGATCGCCGATTCATTGGTTTGCAGACTTCGTCCCAATTGCTTCGACGCCGCAGACAATACGGGGAGTTTGACCACCATATCCGGATTCCTGCGAGTCAGCGTTTCCAGTGCAATCTGGAAACCCCAGACAATATCGAATTGATCAATTACGGATTCATCAGGCTCAGCGGCGACACCATTCAATTCATTACTTAAAGACAACAATAAGCGCAGATACTGGCGCTCTGCCTGGTAAAACATCCAGAAGATTTCAGATTTGATACGGGTTTGTTCACCTTTATTGGTGTGATAAATACGGTAACCATTATGCAGGGTGAATGCGAAAAGCAGCACAACGACCGTAAGCAATGGAAAGTAACGTGTTGAAAACAGACGAGCAACCATCGATGGTCCCATGTATGATCAAAATGGTCTCAAGTGCAATCAAAATTATGTTCAAACATGATTGAACAAGCTCTAAACCCGGTCAAAAAACCTCAATACTGACAATTTGCCAAATCGAGCGTCGATAATAAAGTTCTTGCTTTAGCTCTGGTGCAGCATCAAACGGGTACATAATCCAGGTTGGCCCTCTGTCGCGAACTCTCATTCGCTCACCATCACGACTGATAGCAAGAATAACGTTATATCGACTGAAATCGCTGACAGGAATGACTACGCTGTAGCCATCCATTGCGCGAATTCGGAGTGACTTCCCCGTCGCGTCGAGATCAGAAAGCAAGTCTCGCATCAGTGGCCCGGTGAACCGGTATTTGCCTTCCAGCCAGGGCACTTGGGTACGAATGTCGTGCTGCACCTTACGCTGTAGCATCGCACGGTCAAATTCCGCAGTACCATCCCCGTTGGTTATACCAATGCTGCCGGTTACCGTTAGCACGACACGTCCTTCCGGTTTGGACAGGGCATTGGTGACAGACCCAGAATGGGAATCAGATGCAGCCCGGACTATCAAAGAGAGACAACCTACGCCTATCAGCAGCAGGAGTAAACAAAGGACTCTCAACTGAACCCCGTTAAACACAAACATCTATCTCTCCAAACGACAGCGACACAATGAACCTGACATAGAGCAGCCTCAACCATTAGACGAACGCACGATAATCTCGCCGAAACACAGTTAACGATAGACATTCGAGCCCACTAAATTCTAGCATTAAATCCGTAACTCGACTTCGGCTTTATTCAATTACTTTAATCAAGATTTGTTGGCGTTTCATATTCAGGCGAGCGGAAGGGTAAAGTAGAACGTCGCACCCTGGCCAACATAGGCCTCAACCCAAATGCTGCCGCCGTGTTTTTCCACAATTCGTCGTACCGTTGCCAGACCAATTCCAGAGCCTTCGAAGTCACGCTCACTATGTAATCGTTTGAAGCTTTCGAACAGATTTTCGGCATGATCCATATCAAACCCGGCACCGTTATCTCCCACAAAAAAAATGCCGTAGCCATCGGGGCACTCATTCGGTACCAGGCCGACACCTTTTGGAATGACACTACCTGCTGGCAATTGACCAAAGGAAACCGATGCTGCTTTCACTTTGCTGGAATACTTCCAGGCATTGCCAATCAGATTTTCCAGGATTGAAACCGCCAATCTCTGATCCGCACGGGCATGGCAATTCGCTTGAATAACGGATGCCACCACCCGTTGGGGGAAGCGCTCCTGCATATCCTTAACAGCCTGTTGTGCCAGGGCGGATAAATCGACATCAGTGTACTCCAGCTCACGACGCTGCACCCGGGACATCTCCAGTAACCCATCAATTAACAACGTCATTTTCTGACCACTGTCTATGATTCGAGTCAACAGCAGTTGGCCATCCTCTGGGAGCATACTACTGTAATCTTCCAGAATCACATCACTAAAGCCCTTCATCACGCGCAGCGGCGCACGCAAATCATGGGAGACCGAATAGCTGAACGCTTCGAGCTCCTGATTGGCAACGCGCAATTCATCTACCGCTTTATCCAGCTCAGCGGTACGTTGATCGACTTTCTCCTCCAGACTAGTATTGAGCTCTTGAAGTTGGCTGAACAGCTGCGCATTCTCAAATGAAATGGCGGCCTGGGTTAAGAGCATTCTGATAACATCAAGACGGTCATCGGTAAACGCACCGCGACTGATATTATTTTCCAGATACAAAACGCCGACTTGCTTATCCCGAAACAACGCGGGTACGCAGAGAACTGATTTGGGTTGCTTTCGAGACAGGTAATCGTCGGCACTAAACGCGCCGTCCGTTGCTGCATCCTGCAAGTTAATGACCTTACCCGTCCGAAGGGTAAGATTGATCAGGGCAATGGGCAAATCCTGACATTCCAGAACCGGCCGGTGGCTGAGAATCTCCCGCTCCCCGGCCTCCTGGTCGATCAGGGCCTCAACCGTGGACGCTTCACCTCGTTGCAAGATCCAGACACCAAACTGTGCACCGGCATTCTCCATAATGACTTCCAGCACTTTCTCAGCCAATCCCTTCAAATCAAGTTCACTGGACAGTGCCTGGGCAGATTTCATAATTGAATCAACGTCCAGCCCCTGGCGCAAACTGGAAGAGGATCTGAGCCCCGTTCCCGATGGACTGGCCCCTCCACTGGTGTTCGTCTGCCTTACAGTGAGAAACGGGTAGGCTTGCATCAACTGATCCACACGCACACCACATTGCCATTCATGATAAAGCTGCAATGCTTCTTGCAAATGCAACTCACCGTACCGGATTAATTCCAGACTCAGGAGATACTTGCCATAACATTCATGGGCGAGCGCACAATAATTGCGAAAGCCGTTTGTTCGTGCAGACTCGATGGCCGCCTCGTAATGCCTCATACACTTAGCACTCTGATCCCCGGCAATGCGCAGCCGCTCGGCTTCAATCAACTGGTATTTATGGCCAAAGTTATCAGGATTAAACTCAGCCAACTGCTCAAACCGGTGACTGAAGTCTTTCAACAGTTCCGCTTCTTCGGTACTCAAAGGCCGCTCCACGCGAAGCAACGTCAGCACCGCATGCAGCATATAATCAACATAACAGCAAAACTTCGGTATACGGTGATGCCGCTGGTACACCGCGACGGACAATTGCTCCGAAATCGCCTGATCATCACACCAGAAGGCGAGCTGGAGTCGGTAACACAACAGGTAGACGTAATGGAAAGTATCTCTGATTTTGTCTAGCAATGACTCAGGAAAAGCCTCGTCCCCCAAATCCTCAGGTGTCCCTGAATTGATCAAAGCTTTGACCAATTTATCGGAAACCAGGGGGATAACCGAAAAAGTCTGGGTTTGGCGGCACTCAACATCACAATCACGAGCCAGTGTCTGAATCTCACGCAGCGGTGTTCCCATGGCCACATAGAGAAACAAGGTATTGCAGTGACTGATAACAGATCTGGACATCTCGCCACTCTGCTGCCCCAACTCGTAAGCAAGTTCGTGAAGCTCGATAACTTCGGAATAGGGCGAAAAAAAGTACCAGTTAACGCCCGCCAGCAAATTCAAACTATTCGCCATTTCCGGCGCGTTCGGATAATAATCGATAAAGCGTTTACAGGCTCGACCGATGGCTTCTGCTTCGGGCAAACGAAACTGAAACGTCAGTAAATTGGCATAGCACGCAAGCAAAAGGGGCGTCATCTCCGATTTGCCTTCGCTATAGGTGAGCTCCCATCCCAGTTCAAAAAAATAAGTCTGTAATAAATGGCGATCAATGATATAACTGACTTGCCCGGTATTGGCGATCAAACGACTGGCGATCAGTAAGGTGGCATCGGTCAGGTTGGGTAAATCCTGAGGTTTTAAGGGCTGTTGCAAAACAGACTGCAAATTTGCCCTCGATGCCAAGTCAGCAATACTCTTTTTTAGTTCTGCCTCGTCTTGGGGAACAGTAAACCCCAAAGCTCGCAAACCCAGATTGCCGTACTCACAACCTTGTAACCATTTACCGGCTCCGATTGCCTGTACCAAGCGATCACAGTAGATTATCGCGCGCATCTGACTGCCGGTCACAAAAGGCATCAATTTCTCATAGGCCGCTTCGGAAGTCTCAATCTCACCCAGGAGAAAATGGGACTCAGCCTCGAATAAATTCAGTCTCAAGGTCAATTCATACTCCTGCTGCCAGCTGCATTCGGGCAATAAACGCAGCCCGCACTGCGCGTAAAGCAACATTGCTTGCCAGACACTGGCCGCTTTTGCCTGCTCTGCAGCCAGACAATTCAGCTTTGCCAACAAGAGAAGTTCATCGCTATCGGTAATCCAGTCAATACCCTGATTCCACTGCTCGACAATATCAAAAACATTGCGCTCCAGCTCACCTTCGGGGCAAAGTCGGTACAGTGTACGACCAATTTTCAGATGAGTTTGCTGGCAAAGGCTCACCTCAAGCGATTCATAAGCCGCCTGTAACATACGATCATGAATAAACTTACAAGTCTGTAACCACCCGGATTCCATACGCGCCACCGATTGCCCGCCCGATCCTACATCCGGGTTCAAATCTGAATTCACATTGGCACGGGCCTCCGGGTTTGCCCCGTCATCAGTACCAGATCGGATATCCAAAAGCCCCGGAAACCAGTCCCCGCCCTCCTGAACCAATAAACCATCCCGCAGTGCAGGCCAGACAATATCAACCGTTTCCGGAAACGATTTGTCGGAAATGCAAGCCAACATGGCCAAATCAAAACGAGACCCGACACAGGACGCCAGTTGCATCAGCGCCTGAGTGTCCTTGGGCAGCTCGGACATGCGCTGCAACATCAATTCAACAACATTATCGGTTATATCTTCGCGCTCAATTTCCCGGTCATCCCATTGCCAGCGGTGTGCCTCAAGCGAAAAATTCAACAGTTGTTTACGATAAAGGGTTTTCAGGAACTCAATTGTGAAAAAGGGGTTGCCGCCCGCTTTGTGATGCACCAACGCGGCAAGTGGGCTAACCACATCCGTGCTCTGATGCAGCGTGTTTGCGAGCAAGGTTCTGATTTGGCCGAGGGAAAGCGGCTGCAATCGCAGTTCAGTGCATTGACCTGCGATCCCCTTGGCATCACGCTGTACGGAAACCAGCATTCTGTTCAGCGGATGAACCATATCGACCTCGTTGTCACGATAGGCCAATATTAATAGCAGTCGTGCTTGAGGTATCAAAAGCAATTCCGGGATTAAATTTAGCGTCCCCCGATCAGCCCATTGCAAATCATCAACAAAGAGAACCCAAGGCTGGCTGGTGGTAACCGCAGCGATGAAAGCCCGAAAGACCCGATGAAACCGGATCTGGGTTTCTTTTGGCCCCAAATCGGGCAATGCAGGCAGATCACCCAGCAACAGTTTGAATTCCCCCATAAAATCGATCAACACCCGGGCCATTGCCCCGGTTTCCCGAAGCACCAAGCCGCGCAATTCATCAAGTTTTTCCTTCGGCCTTTGCAGAACCTGAGTGAACCAGCCCTGTAATGCGGATTTCAATGCTGAATAAGGCGTATTGCGCTGGAATTGATCGAACTTGCCACTGATATAGATTCCCTGATGCGCCGCTACCGGCTTATGAATTTCATGTACCAGTGCCGATTTGCCAATCCCGGAATATCCCGCAACGGTGAGCAACTGCGGCTGACCCGCCAATATCTTCTGGTACAGGTTTAACAACCCCTGAATTTCAGTTTCACGGCCATACAACGTCTGGGGAATCTGAAACCGGTCGGAGATATCCCGTTGCGCCAACTTGAAAGTGCCACCTGCAGAGGATAAGGGTAATGATTGACACTGTTCCAGATCAAATTTCAACCCCTGTGCACTTTGATAACGGTCTTCCGCATTTTTTGCCAGAAGCTTATCGATAATGGCCGAGAGCGACTCGGGAATATCCGGTCGAATATGATGAACGGGACGCTGCTGAACCGCCAAGTGAGCATAAATCAAGCCCAATGCATCTTCAGCCCGAAAAGGAAGCTTGCCAGTCAAGAGCTGATATAACGTAACGCCCAAAGTGTAAAAATCAGTTCGATAATCCAGCGCGCGATTCATGCGCCCAGTCTGTTCCGGGGATATATAATCGAGCATGCCTTCCAGTTGCTCGGGTGGAGCCAAACAAGGTTGCTCTCTTGACAACAGCGATGCCAAGCCAAAGTCGATAATTTGAACCCGATTCGAGTCCCGGTTAATCACAATATTTCCAGGGTGAAGATCCTTGTGAATAACCTGCTGATGGTGAATATTACTGAGGGCATCCGCCAATTGAATAGCAATGTGATAAAAGCGCTGAAGCGGGAGCTGCCGTTCTGGAAAATCGCAAGAAAACGTGTCCAGCTCAACACCCGTAATGTCTTCCATCACCAGCCAGTATTGCTGATCCACATCAATCCAGTCGAGTAATTTGATAACATTCGGGTGATCGAACAAACTCAAAATGTCCCGATTGAACCACAAACGGGACACCTGCATCGGTGAGGGTGACGGATCTGTCAGTGTCTTGAGGATCACTGATGACTGATCTTTGATCCGGCGGGCTCTGCAGACGGTGGTCACCCGGTTTTCAAACAACGTCTCGGCAACCAGGTAACCCGGTGGAAATTTCTGCAACGGTGCTCCCCCAACTGGCACAACTCAATTCTCTCCAGCGCACGATGATGAACAACCGCTCACTAAATTCAGAACGCGAAGAATGATAAATTAAATTAAGTCTAGTCGCAGTTCGTCAAACTGAGAAGATTCCGGCCCTCCCGCTGCTCCAACTGGAACTGACAGCCCGTCAGGCGTTCAATTAAAAGGCGGTTGGTCGCCGCATGTTCGGTCAAGTCCCCGACTGCAAACCGCCCTCCCCCTGCGAACCACATCGGCAACATCATCTGATCCGTCAAGTGTGCATCCAGCACGATATTTTCCGCCATAAATGCCTGCACCTGTTGGTGCAATCGCTGTGCAACGGTCTCGGCTCGCAGCCGAACTTCGCCCAACTCAGCGAAGCAATACCCCCCATGGGAGAACGATAATTCATGGGTTAGCAAGTTTCCGGAACAATTGGCCTCAGGATGCAACACCCCCCATTTCGAAGGTGAAATGGGGGTAAGCTTTTCGTATTCTGCCAATTCACGCTCAGCAATATTCCGCTTCAAACCGCTTAGGTAAGCGATGACCTGACTTTCGATGACAGGGCCACGCTCGGTTCGTTCAATCGGCCGCAATGGCTTGGGTGTAATGTCTACTCGCCATTCCCCCCCTCCAGCGGGCATATAGCCCCAGCGGGCCACATCAATTGAAAGTTCCGCCCCCATTGCCCGAAGCAGCGGCAAAAATGATTTTTCAATAAATGTCAGTGACGGTGCCATCGGGTTATGGGTGCCGCCTTTTAAAACGACCTGTGACGGTTCCGAAGCGGAGAGCAACGGCAGCAAGATGGTTTGAAACAACAGCGTCGTGCTACCGGCACTGCCGATATCGAAACAAAATTGGCCGCCTTTAACCGCCCCCGGATAGAATTCCAGTGCTTGTGATCCCAACTGCGCACCGCACACCTCGGCCCCACAGACTTCCTGGGCAGCCAGAACACAAGCGAGGTGCTGTCTCATCAGTCCGGGTTTGGGTCGACCCGCCCGGATGTTGCGGATTTGCACACCGCACTTTAGCAACATGGACAAGGTGAGCGCGGTACGGAGGATCTGGCCTCCACCTTCGCCAACACGGCCATCAATTTCAAACATCATCCTGACTCCTTGATACTCCGATCTAGCCCTTAACACAAACAACCTGCTTTAATTCATAAACGATTTCGACGAGATCATTTTGTGCTTCCATGACCTTTTCGATGGGTTTATAGGCCCGAGGCGTTTCATCCACGACATTCTTGTCTTTCCGGCATTCCACCTCTCTTGTCGCTTCGATGTGCTCTTCAAGACTTACTTTTTTCTTTGCTTCGGTACGAGACATGACACGTCCGGCACCATGACTGCAAGTACAAAAGCTATCCTCGTTACCGAGTCCACGTACAATGAAGGATCGCGCGCCCATGCTGCCGGGAATAATACCCAGTTCACCCCTCTTCGCACTCACCGCACCTTTACGGGTTAACCAGACCGCTTTGCCGAAATGCGTTTCCCGCGTCACATAGTTATGATGACAATTCACAGCTTCCACCATCCCGGTAACCGGTCGCCCCAAAGTGGAAGATAACGCCAGTAACGCATTGTGCATCATGATTTCACGGTTGATTCGAGCATAGGACTGCGCCCAACCAACCGCTTCAACATAATCATCGAAATACTGGGTACCTTCACAAAGGTATGCGAGATCCTTATCCGGCAAATTGATAAAATACCGAGCCATTTCCTGTTTAGCCAACTCGATAAAGTAACCACCAATCCGGTTTCCGACGCCGCGAGACCCGGAATGCAACATCACCCAAACCGCCTGATCTTTATCCAGACAAACTTCAATAAAATGGTTACCGGTCCCCAGCGTCCCCAGGTGTACGGCATTGTTGGTTTTTTCCAATACACGGTGTTTGGCTGTCAGCGCGTCGAATTGCGGTTTCAATTCGCGGTTCCAGCGTGTTGCCACTTGTTCCGGCAATGACCCCCAGGCCCCGACATCGCGACGACCTCGTCCCGTTGATCGACCATGGGGAACCGCTCGTTCAATACTATTCCGCACCGCCAATAGGCTGTCCGGCAAGTCCGCCGCTTTCAGGTTGGTTTTAAGTGCCATCATGCCGCACCCGATATCAACACCCACAGCAGCCGGAATGACCGCGCCAACCGTTGGAATCACCGAACCGATCGTCGCCCCCTTACCAAGATGAACATCCGGCATCGCCGCCACCCATTTATGGATAAAGGGCAAGCTGGCAATATTCTTTAATTGCTGCCGGGCCTGATCTTCAAACGGCACACCTTTGGTCCAGCTTTTAATCGGCACTCCGTTTGGCGTGTTAATCACTTCGTAATTCATCTTTACCTCTATTCTCAAATTCGCCTTCCCGATTGAAAACGGGATGGCTTGGGCAACAGGACTAGATACCTGTATGCGTCTATCAATATCGATTACAAAATGGGTGCCAAAACAAAGAATTACGATAAGCACATGTTTTTAAATAAATAATCAGTACAACAACCAACAGGTAAAGCCACAAACTTATCCTGCTGGATCTATTTATATCAGTTTCGATAACTTCATGATTTACCCTAACGAGATGAATCGTTATTTTTCAAACTGCCCGCCGCAGGAATGCATCAGTCAAGCCCCCAGAGAAGGGCTTCGCTGAGTTGGCCCTAGGACAGGTCATCAAAACTTAGTCCGAAACGAGTCAAATACTGCCTGAGCCGATGGGCATCATTGCTGGTTTTCTTACGCATTCGAGAGCGATCAAACAAACGTCGACCAGCTTCAGAGGCACTGCGACTCTCACGACAAACGCGAATCACATCCGCCAACTGGACTTGATCAAAGCGATCCAGCGTAGCCAGGACATCCTCACTCAAAAAATCAGCGAGGTTAAGACTTGTCAGTCGGGAACCCGCATGCTCCGGGTGCCACTGCTCAACCAATCGATTTATTTCATCCTGTACATTGGCTTCGTTAATCCGGCCACCGTCTGCCAGGGTAACCATGCGTTGCACCGAGGCATTCAGATCCCGGAAGTTACTGCGCCACTGTGCGTCCGGTGACAATGCGAAGGCGGTATAGCGTTCGCGAGCACTCTTGTTAAAACTTACCTTATGGCCGCGCTGAATTTCCGATTGGCGCAGCTCATAATCCAGGTTGGGCTCAATATCTTCACGACGATCTTTCAGGCCGGGGAGCTGATACCGCCAAAGATTAATCCGGGCCAATAAGTCTTCGCGAAACATACCATCATCTACTGCTTTGTAGAGATCCCGGTTCGTACCTGCAATCAATTGAAAGTCACTCGAAACCGGAGCATCGGCCCCCACCGGGTAAAAGCACTTCTCCTCAACCGCATGCAGCAACATGGCTTGTTCATCTAACCCCAGTTCGCCAATTTCATCGAGAAATAACAAGCCTTTATCGGCTCTAGCCAGCAGCCCCTTACGCGCATTCTGGGCTCCCGTAAAGGCGCCACGGGTGTGGCCGAACAGCGCGCTCATTGCCCCATCTCCCCGAATCGTGGCGCAATTAACCGCCACGAATTCACCTTTTACCGTGCCACGCTTTTGTTTCAGTTCGAAAATGCGCTTAGCCAATTGCGATTTACCCGCCCCTGTCGGCCCATTGATTAACATTGGCGCGGTTGAACGAATCGCGACTTTTTCAATTTGCTGGATCATCTGGTTGAATGCCGGGTTTCGGGTTGCGATGCCTGACTTCAAAAATTCCGTACCTTCCAGATGCTGAGTCCGGAATCGGGAACTGATCGCATCATACCGGGACAGATCCAGGTCGATGATTTGGTAGTGCCCTCCGGCACCATCGCGCTTTTTTCCCGGAGAGGACTGCAGTATTTTGGCTGGAAGATAATGCGCTTCACAGAGCAGGAACCAACAAATTTGCGCAACATGGGTTCCTGTGGTGATGTGTAACAGGTAATTTTCTTTGTCGGGTGCAAAGTCATACCCCAAACAGAAATCAAGCAGCAGACTGTAGACTTGCTCGAAATCCCATGGATTCTTGAAATCGACAGCGGTGAGTGTCACCTCTGTCTGAGGCGAAACCGTTTGAATATCTTCCAGCACCTGACGCGCCAGACGTCCCTCACTGACCTGATGAATCAACTCGAACCGATCCACCAAAAAGTCTTCCTGCATGCAAATTCCCACAGACGGACGCCAGCTCTGCCAACGCTTATTACCCTGGCTGCGATAGTCCAAAACGGTACCCAGTAATCCAATTACGACATTCTTCATCCGATAAACCTGATCTGTTTCGATAACTTTCGCTTTATAGTAGATCAATTGATCCATGAAGCGCAGTATTTAACGTAGAGAAAGCCAAACAGGATATTATCTTGCACGCTGGAAGGAATGCGGGCTAATCGCCAGCACTGCGTAAAGCATTAATCAGTTTTAATTTGTCGCACGTAGTGGCGGGGCGAGATCCCTTTGGCGCGTTTGAAGGCTCGGGAAAAGGACGGGAGATTACTGTAGCCGAGTTGATCGGCAATTCGACTGAGCTGTGGATTAGCGGTTACTAACAATTCTTCCGCCTTTTCTATGCGGGCTTTTTCCAGTAACCCGCGGAAAGAAACCCCCTCTTCACTTAACCGCCGTGCCAATGTACGCTGGGAAAGACCCAAGGTATTCGCCACGGAAGCCGCATCCGGTATATTTTTCCCCAGTATCGAACCTTTGAAGATTTGGGCCACTTTACGGGATACACTGTGCAAATGCCCAATTCGGGCAAGCTGCGCGTCCAGGATTTCCCGCGCATTCTGGTGTGTAGTGCGGTTATGGGTAAACAACGTTTTAGTCAACAATTGACGCGGTACACTAAAGTAGGTGCCCGTACTCCCGAACTCGACTTTTAAATGGAACTTCTCTTCATAGATCGCCGCAGGGAAAGGACTGTTATGGGCAAACTTGACGAAATGACCGGCCTCCATCCCACTTACCGTGTCAACTGTTTGATCCGCCAATCGTATCATTTGATATAAATCAAACGGTATCGTCTCAATCAACATCTCGTCATAGGGCGACCCCAGAGAATGAAGACACTGAATGTGTACCTGGACCTGATTGCCCACATCAATCCGGTGGAGCTCATGGGTTGGCAAAACCAAAGGCAGGTAGCGCACCGCGACATCGAGTGCATCACCCAGCGTCTTCGAGGTCATGGCAGCAACGCTGAATGTGCCGTGGGAAGTTAACGAGATCTGACGGCCCAACTGAAAGGAGAAGGGTTCGCTTGTGCTCATAAATGGCAAGCCGTATCGGAGCATCGCGTCAAACTGGGCAAACGTCAACCACTCTGGCTGAACGTCCGTCGGTAAACCGCAAACGGTTCGCAGGTTTTTTGTGTCACCACCGCTGGAATGCACAAGGCACTCCAGTGTTTCGATAAAATGGACCGGAAATCGTAACGCGTCTACATCAAGATGGCGCACGCAATCACCTCAGTTAATTTACTATTTTCCCCTGAGATCAATATACTCGATATAGCCAGTTCCTGAAATCGCTTGACCTTTAAATCGGCCTTTATAATGGTAACTACCCGCATATCCAGCGGTCATACCATAGTTGAAATCCTGATTGCAGTCACCTTCTATGGTGATCAATTCTACGCCTTCATCATCTTCCACTCGCCAGCTAAACTGTCCCGGCAATCGCATGCGGACACCATTTGGCGTGACAACCTCTTCACTTTCGAAGGTGTGAACCTTGAAGTCAAAACCTTTGGAGTATATCCCGCCATGATCATCAAGCGTGCGCACATACACACGGCGCTGGACTTCCATATTAAACGGCCCCAACACTTCAACCATCAGTACCTGCGTGTTTTCATCGATATTGATAATCTGATAAGTGAAGAAACGAAATGGCAGATTCACATTCATCGCTCGGGCATACTCATAAGTACAAAGCCCCTGCAATTCGGTTTTTTCACCATGTTGTTCAATCACACCTTGATATTCACAGAGAATAGACCAGTGATCGTACAGTCCCCCCACCATGCGCGAGAAATGGGCGATTTTGTCCGTAGCCCGCAATGAGAGTTGGAGATTAAAATCATGCCCTTCACGCACTACTGAGAAATTTGGATACTGACCCTCGATGACGAGATCATTACCGAACTTGAGATAACTGCCATCAGGTTTGAACTCACAATCCCGCTGAACGGAATACCCCTGGAAATGATCCGGCGTCGCCGTTGCTGACCCCACCAACAGGTTTGCAGTGTCTTTTGCAGACGTCTCAATCAAATGAGGATTGGCAAACAGACGGGCTTTAGGTTGGCCAATCAGGACAATAATATTCAAAAACCGGAACGGCTCAGGCAAACCGGGAACCATAATGCCGTAGTGTACTGTGCCGTAAAGCCCCTTCGGTATATCCACACCAGTGGCTGGCGAAAACGGCTGCCCGGCAATCGTATGAGACCGGTCCACCAATGAAACAAACTTTTTTGCTATGCCCATATCCATCGTCTTTCACCTAAAATTCGATTAATCACGACATTCCAGGCAAGCACTATCACCCAATTGAATGTCGATTGCATATTACAAAATTCTGTAAAGTAACGATGGTAATCAAAAGCACTTATTCTTTGTGGCCATTATTTACCTTTATCGGCCAAATTTTTGGTTGAGAGTATTCGAATGAAAACGCCTGAGACATCTACACCTTCATCCAGGCATTTTCAATATCCAGAGTCTCCGCACTGGAATACACCTTGAGAATCGTTCCGGTTTTTATTACCACGACATTTGTAAGTCATACTCGTTCTGTAGGTTAATAGCTTGGGGTCGAGCCGACAAAATAAGCTATGCATCCCAAGACAACTAAAGCCATGCAGAGATAATTACACAGTTAGGATTTGGGGCAATAGGCGTAATATTAATTGACCTTAGTAATTCACGAAAATCGGAAAGTGCAGACGGATCATATTTATTTGTCACAAGATCAAATTGAAAAGATTGAGGTATGGCCCGATTTTCGGAAATAAACCTGTAGCGGAAAGGCCATGTATCATCTTGAGCATCTTCAATCCAACAAGCACGAAAGTCATCTCGCCAAAGAAAACACTGTTTTGGTTTGCTATCTTGAGAGCCCGATACACCAAGCGCTAGCACCCATTCCGCAAGCCCCTTATTCGAGCCATGAGCGCAGGTAGGCCTTATTTCGGCTTGTCTCTCGTTATCATTCTCCAAAACAAAGTATTCATACCCCAGTACGGGATGCTGCTTACTGATCCAGGCAGAATTTAGGCTAAAAGCGACACCAGCATCGCGAAAGAAATGGGGAGCGGCATTGTTCAATAGCGGAGGCTCTGCAAGCTCACCGGCTTCGGAATCGAAGAAGCCGGCTTTCAAAGACATATAGTCTTTTATTTGACTCCCCCACATCAAAGATACAAGTGAAAGTCCAATGAATAAAACCGGCCCCAAAAAAGCGAAGTCAGGCGAGATTTTTTTTAAATACACCGCAGACAGAATAACCGGAGTGAGAATACACACCCCAGCCAAAAGGATAAATGATTCAAATGTGATCGTTTGCAATTCATGCAAAAACTGTATGTAAGGGAATAAAACCACACCAAACATACCAAAAATAGAGCCAATAAAAATTTTTGTCGAGTGGGCAACATCCATATTTTTCAATCCATTTGATTAACTTTCGACTTTCTGAGGTGTATGAGTTTTCGAGCCAAATTGTTAAACATTCACTTGAACTCAATCTCTATATCTTCTACTCTGCAGCATCTCAAAGCACAACGATGTGCTGATGAATAGCAGAATATATTAAAGGAATAATTATGGCTATCAAGGAAACAATCCAGAACAATGCCAATACCCTACTAACCGCTGGAGGCTCGCTCGCTTCAATATCAATGGAAAAAGGCGGTAGCGCATTTCTCGGCAATTCAGTCACGCCGGCAGTATGGGTGCTCAATTACCTCACTTACGACAAGAAACCTGATTCAGTAGATCTAGCCTTGTATGCCACAGGATTAGCAGGTGGAGCAGCTGTTCCAGCTTCCATAAGTGTCGGAATACTTAAGTCTATGGTTGATGATGATATCCAGCGCAAGCTAAACCAAGTTCGTGAAAGCGAACCAGAACAACAACGCCAGTTCATCAAGCCCTGCTTTTACGAAGGGTTTAGCGGAGCAAGTATTTCAGCGATGACAATTGCATCAAAAGGTGGTACGGCTTGGCTCAATCAGAACGGTTTATGGGTTTATATCACAGACGCCAAAGGCAGACATATAGTGGACTATTCTCCGAGAAAATTTGTCAAAAAATTATCTCCAAAACTACCGCTCCAGAAAACATCTACAGGATACAATTACGGTGTTAGTTATGGTCAGAATTACTAAACTGGCTTTTGTTCTGATATTGCTTTTGAGTCGCCAAGTTCAAGCAAATGACTTCGATCAGCTATGTAAATTGTTTGAGGGTTTCACCCACGACAAACAGTTTCTCAAAGCAGATTCAGCTGCACGGGTTGCCATTGTGGATAAAGCGTTAGCAATCGATTTCCCCAATGGTAGTCCAGTGATCGATACTTGGAATGGTGTACAAAATGCCATGCCGGAATTCCGATATGAATTGATTCAGGATGCCGCATTTTCATTAAATCATCGAACTTTTGAATGCGCTGCATTGAAAATGCTAATTGTTAATACTGGCTATAATTAGCGAGATGATTCACTAACGGCCTTGTATATGTCGTGCTAGATATTCAAGGCCGCTATTCACCATTTCAATACAAAGCTATCTATTTGCACATCCGGGGTACAAATTTCTCTTCAATATTTTGTCCTGAGCAAGTCCAGCTTACGCTGCCCTCCTCGTAGTCAAAACTGGGTTCAAGAACAAGATATTGTTCATCGCCAACTTCTACGCCAATTATCCCTTCATCGTAAATCTTGATTTCGTAGTTTTTTCCATGATTCACCACAGACTCTTCTTCGTACCCTAAATCAAACAAGGAGCTTGGCCACGCTCGATTCTCGACCGCATAATCAGTAACACCCGCCTTGATCGGCTGTGCTGCTGAATACCCCTCGGATAACCGAGCACGCTCTGTGTAGTCCTTATAGGCAGGAATCGCGACCGCTGCCAGTATGCCGATTATTGCAACAGTAACAATTAGCGATGCCAAGCCACCGGTACCAACCCGAGGAACAAAAATTGAGAGAAACCAAGCTAATCCATGACGTCTCGGATGTTTTATTTCCTCACCTCTGGCAAGTGACAGACTGGTAGCCATACGTTTAGTGAGCCAGGGATAATCCCCCGTTAACTCATTGAAAGACATCCAAAAGCCATTTGTTAATGCAACTTGCTCGACATATGAATCTATATTGATCGATTTCCAGCGCGTATCTCCCGCCGCGATAGCCGAAAGCGCAGCCTTTATATCGTCTTCAGACTCGCAGCATGCGACGCCATATCGATCACAGGTATATTCTTCTGCCCGCCTCAGCGCAGCACCTAACAGTGGGAGGATGGACGCAGGAAAGAGAAACGTACCCCACGACAAGTGTTTTCGGTGTATGTGACCTAACTCGTGGCCGATATAGAAATCGATAGCACCTTGTTGATCTTCCAGTGCATCAACAACATCTGTGAACAACACGACGAAGTGCCTGCCCAAAAACCGGGTTGCAAGGGCGTTAAAGAAATCAGTCCTTAACAGGTAAGCTTCAGGAACATCGGTTACTCCAACTTTCTCACAGCTACGAACCAGTCGTGCGTGCAAGTCCGGATATTGCTTTTCAGTTATTTTGACGCCCGTACCCTTGAGATGAGTGATAAATGCAGAGTGAGCGAAAAGAAAGAATAAATATCCCAGCAACAAATATAAGAGCGCTATACCAAACGTCCCTACGATCAATGCGAACCAGAATATCCCGGAAAGGATCGCGGCGATTAGAAACAATTTC
Source organism: Oleiphilus messinensis (assembly GCF_002162375.1). Lineage (GTDB taxonomy): Bacteria > Pseudomonadota > Gammaproteobacteria > Pseudomonadales > Oleiphilaceae > Oleiphilus > Oleiphilus messinensis. Next base: position 4,470,247 of record NZ_CP021425.1, read on the forward strand.
TTTTCATTTTTGTAGACCAAATTCATGTATCGTTCCTTGTACTGAATGTAATAAGAGACCACCAACAGATGCAACAATGATTTACAGTGTATCCAACGGTGTTAGAGCAGTTCCAATGCACAATACATCGCGTGCAACATGACATGTATATGCGAGCATTACGATGTTGTTATCGGTAAGAGTTGATTTGCAGGACTTAATAAAAACAGGTGAGATTCATGAGACTCCTTCCTTGGTTTAGTATCACGACATTTGACAGGTTCGGTTCAAACAAGCTGGACTTCAAAACCCGCGACAAATGTCGTTATAAATCCTTTCACTATGATACGCTGGGTAAGCTTTAACCATAAACGGCTCAATTTACCGCGCCATTAAAATATGGACTCGTTTTTTCGACTTTGCAAACATTCTTCCTCAATTACGCAGCTCCTGCTCATCACTGACCCCATCTTCTTTAGCTATGCGCTTATAAAACTTGCTCATAATTAAATGCCGGTGAAGATAGCTCCCCCTCGGACCGTTGTCTTGCAAGCAAACATGCTGTGGGGGAGTTCTATTTGACACGAACATGTAAAAAACCGGCCCCATTACAGGAATTACAGTCACGCTACTAACCGCAAACTTGATCAAAAGATGCTCATCACTTCGCCAAATCTTGACCAACAAAAAAAGAGAGATCACACCGGACAAGATAACGGCGATTATGTACATATCCATCGATACACCCAACCCACATACACCAAGCTCATAGAAACCAGATGAACAAAGCTAAAACTTGACACTATCGATAATTAAACCAGACCAATCTCTGCACCAGGGCACTCGACAGTTGTATCGTCAGTACCAATCAGGCTGATGGACACTCGGTTATCACTGCTAAAACAGTCCGTTATGATATCTGCGCTATTAATATCGAAATCGAAGTCAATATCCACATCAATATCACCGTGATCTATGGGGATGTTGACGATTGAACCGAGTAAGCTGAAGACTTGTTTAACGATGGACTCGACTTGGGCTTCGGTGGCGTCGACCTGGCTGAGCAGATCTTTTGCCGAGTTGATGAGTTCTTCAGATTGATAGGGCACGTTGTTTATCGCGATCATGCCCGTAAATGCTTTTGCGACGGTTAATTTATTGTCGATGATGATCTCGTCTTCGCCGGTGGAACCGTTGAGAACATCGATGGCGATGGAACTTAGTGACTGTGCACCTTCATCGAGGAGTTGGGTATAGAACTTCAAACCGCCTTCATCTGGATCGCGATTGAACAATTGCTGATAGATCCCGGTAATAAGCGCTTCATTGTTCAGGTCACCATAGCGTTCGGTATACTCCACAGAGTCACCAAATGCATCAATCAATGCTTCAATATTGCCATCGACATTTTCCAGTTCCTGCGCCCAAAATTCGAGCCCTTCCGCGTCTGCGGGCCGCCCATAATAAGCGATGTACATTAACTGAACGGTATCAGCGTGATTCATGTTGTAAACCTCCTGATTGTTGTAATTGAACGAGTCCTGAACATAGTTTGAAGCGATACTTTAACGAGCATTAGAGAAAGTCACAACAGCCCGGGGGAAGGGAGACGAAAAGATGATTACAATTTCACACTAGAACACAAACAAAAAGCTACAAAAATAATTTACAAATAAATACCTGCTATTTCGTCAGTTTGATCCTCACAACGATTTTCGATTATGACTCGAATCCATTGTTTTTAATCACTATTGAATTCAGTACCGAGGTTTCCCGCGCAACTTGCGATCCGTATTTTGGAATCGATCACGATTTAAAACACAAAACATAACCGGCACAGCTGTCCTATACTGCGACTTGGTCATCTTTTAAACGACCCCACCAAAAACAATTGAAGAGGAACATTTCATGACGTCGTCAACATGGAGTACGCAAGCTGAAACCGGAGAATGGAACACACCATCTAACTGGGAAAACAACACTGTCCCTACGGATACAGCAACCTTTTCCAACTCGACTCAAACCACAATCGTATTTGATGCACAAGGCGCAGCAACAGTCGACGCTATTGATTTCGGGACACAAGCCTCGTCTTACACCTTTATGTTTAATGCATCCAGTGGCACGCCAGCGTTAACCATTGAAGGCAGCGGCGTAAGCAATAGTGCCCAATGCAAACAGCAATTTATCGTTGCGTCCACCAGCACCGGGTATACCGATGCTCAGCTCCAGTTCACAAATTCAGCCAATGCCGGTGGCACTAACCTGCACTACACAGCAGGACCAACGGATACTCAAGGTTACGGTGGGGGTGTAATCAGCTTCTGCAATACATCCAGTGCAGGTAGCGCTAACTTTGAGGCCTGGACAGGTGCCGGTATTCCACCGGAAAATGGTAGCACCGTGGGTGGAGAAATTGCATTCTGTGATTCATCAACAGCGGCGACCGCTACGTTTACGATATACGGCTCTCTGGGTACCGATGGCGATACCTTTGGCAATGTTGTGTTCCACAATTCCTCTACCGCTGCCCACGCGACATTCACCAATGTTGGTGGCACGGTTTCCGGTGGCGATGGCGGCAATACGCAGTTTTACGGTACTTCCACCGCTGCATTTGGTGTGTACTATAACAAAGGCGCTACTCACGACAGCGCTAACGGCGGTGATGTTGCTTTCGATAGCAACGCGACAGGTGGCCAAGGCCAATTCCATAACTACCCTGCAGCGGTTACCGGTGGTTATGGCGGGGTGACCAGCTTCAATAACAATCCACCGAATATGGATACCCTGGGTGCATCTGCCGGACAGGGTTTTTATTACAACTACGGTGCCCAGACTGCCGATCAGGGTGGCGGTGGTCACACGGAATTCAGCGCTAAACATGGCTCCCCGACAGCGGAAAATGGCAGCTTCGTAAACTACGGTTGTGGCGCTAAACTGGACAGCCACTCCAGCGCCGGTCATACCATTTTTTCAATCAACTTGCCGACCATTTATCGCCCAACAGCGGGTAACGGATTATTCTGGAACCATCCTGGACTGGTTGAGGGTGCACCAGCGGGTTACACCGAATTCTCGGTTTATGGCGATGGGACACCGGGTAGCAATATTCCTACTGCGGAGAATGGAACCTTCATCAATCTAGGTGCAAACAGCCAGTATGCGACCGGCGGCTATACGACATTCTCTGGGTCAACAACAGCAGGAAGCGCCCAGTTGATCGCATTAGGGGGCACCAACGAAGGCAATGGTGGCAGAATCAATTTTTATGATAATGCCCAGGGTGAGAGCGCAACCGTTCAGCTCTATGGCAATGGTACATTGAACATCAGTGACCACACCGGTGGTCTGCAGATAAGTTCACTGGAAGCAACGGGGGGCACCATTGAAATTCAGCTGGGTACGACAACCACTGATCTCACGCTCACCGGTGACTTGATCTTGAAGTCTTCGTCTTCCCTGGACTTTTATTTCTGGAAAAAAGACAACGGCGGATTTGAACCCAATACCGCGTATACCGTGCTCACCGCAGCAAACCTCTCACAGTTCAGCGCAAGTAACTTTACCGGGAACAGTGTTGATGGTCTGGAACCTACGTTTACAGTCAGCGGCAATACTCTGACCGTGTCGTTCAATCAGAACTGAAAACGGTATAAACTGGATTGACCCTGACCTGACCGGCATCAATCCAGTATCTCTGGCGGTGTGAATGGATTTCACGACCAGCACATCGCCAGTGATTATGGTTTACAGTTAATCAGCAACGTCTACACCCGAAAATTACTGAAGGTTAGTGTCAAAAAATTTGATTACCGAATGTCTAGCCTTCTTCGCTTTGTTTCGATTCGGCTTGATCACGACCTCACCACCGGCTCCCTCATGGGAATAAGGGTCTTCAACCACCAGCATGGGCTCGAGTCGATCAAACGCATGATAAGCATTGCCGTACATCTTCACGTCAATGTGGGTTTGATATTCAGCAGGCAGTGAAGCCTTTAGATTATCGCAGGTTTCCGGCCCATCATAATCGTCCAGTTTACCACTCTGGATCAACACTGGTGCTCCCGTCAGGGCCATAAACTCGTAGCCCGGGACCAGGTTGTAACTCCAGCAAACGGGATAGTGGGCGACATGCGCTGCAAAAGAAAGACCGTCTTGAGCAAGGGCGTCTTGATACGGCTCGGTTGCAGTCAGCATTGACACCACACCGCCCCAGGAAAACCCGAGAATTCCAATCTGCTCCGCTTCAATAAACGGTAGCTCCGACAAATATTTCAAGGCACCAAATGCATCACCAAGGGTTTCCGGCACACCACTTGGGCGGCCCTTGACTGGCCCCACCCAGCCACGCGTACTCCAGAGATCCAATTCGAGCGTCACATAACCTTTTTTATTGAGTTGCTCAATGTAAAAAGCCCCTCTGGAATCAATACCCGCCGAACCATGAACCACTACAACCGCTGGCAATGGGTGATCACCTACGCTTTCAGAATTCTCGATGACAGGGACACGCAATTCGGCCGAAACCATACGGGGGTCAGCCATATCCGTCGACGCAAAAGTAACATAGGAAACCGTAGGCCAGTTTTTAAGGCCATGAGCAGAAACACAAGTCGATAGAGTGAGGGTGGCGAGAGCCACTACAGGTAACTTTTTCATAACTGTCCTTATGATGAAAAGTACAACATTTTGAGAGAGGCCACGTTCTTTTCCGTAAGCAGTTTGAAGCATTCCTCGCTTCATACCGACGCCTGAACGAAACCCGGGGTGGAGGATTATATAGAGCCAAAGAAAAATTGCTAATAGAAATCAGGTAAAGACTGAAAAAGTTATCTTAACTGCGGTTCAGTGGGCAAAACGCCGACGATACTATTTTAGGCTTATCCAGATGAGTCCGCTTTATCGAAATTCGCTTGCTCCGGATTTAAAATGCGCACTTCCCGTTGCGGGAATGGAATCTCGATCCCATTTTCCTGAAGGGTTTCCAGAATAATCAAGAGCAAATCCCCCCCAACACGGTTGCGCCCGTCATCGATGCCCTCCATCCAGAACTCAACAAACATATTGATTCCGGAATCGCCAAAACTATCAATCTCACAATCCGGGCGCTCTTCAAACGGGATATGATCACCACTGATCACTTGCGGATGCGTTGCGACTGCAGCTTTGACGAGCTCCACCATTTCCCGGACGTTGGTTCGATAGGCGACTGAAAAATCGACCCGGTAACGTTGCTTGGTGTTTTTGTGGGTCCAGTTGGTAAACGTGCTCGTGATGAATTTTTCATTCGGTACAACAATATCTTTGCCGTCGAAGGTTTCCAGCGTTGTTGAACGCATGTTTAGCTCTGTCACCACTCCGACCGAGCCATCCTCCAGCTGAATATAGTCCCCCACAGACAGAGAGCGGTCCAGCAGTATGATGATCCCGGAAATAAAGTTGGATGCTATGGCCTGAAGCCCAAAACCCAAGCCAACCCCGAGCGCGCCACCAAAAACCGCAAGCGCCGTAAGGTTGATACCCATCACCTGAAGAATCAGCAAGAAGATCAAAATAAACAGGGATATCTCGAACAGTTTGGCCAAAACCTCTCGCGTTCGCAAATCCAGTGCTTCCTGCCTGCGGATGATCACCTGTCCGGTACTGTTTGATATGCGCCCCAACCAAAACAAGAGAGAACCAAAAATGACAAGTCGCGTTAAACCATAACCTGAGACACGAATATTGCCAATTTCAATGGCAATGGAATCAAGAACACGGGTAATGTCATCCAGAACACCGATCAAATGTAAAAACAGGATCGGTGTGCCGACCCAACGAAATAGCGTGGCGACAAACGTATTAGTGATGCATGCGTTAACAAATGAATTGAACAGCAACACCATGGCAATAACAAACGCGATTTTCATCACCCAGCCTTCGTCTAACAAAGCCTGACTGATTTCAATAGAGAGCCGCAATAACATGATCGCGAAAATAGGAAAAAGAAGCTGCCCGCTTCGAAAGGCAATATTTCGAAGCGGGTATTGAGCAGGCGTTACAGGGGGGGCACTGAAGATACTGACATGCTTTTTAACTTTACCCGCCAAAGCGAAGGCAACGACATAGACCAGGACGATTACCCCGATTTCGCTGTACGTTTCAATTCGGGTAATACTGGCCAGAACCTGGTCGACTTGCTCTGAATATGCTGAAAGCAATTCGCTATTGCTCATCCCGCCCCCTGATATGGGTTACTGATACGTTGATATTCATTAAGAATCGCACATCGCGTTCAAAATTCAATCAAACTGAATCAAAAAGCACAGAGGGCAGAAGCTTTAAGTCAGGCTCGGTTTGCTTCAATTCGATCAATAAAAGCCTGCATGATCAGGCTATACAACTCATTGCCCAGGTAACGATCTTCCACACCGGAATCAATACTTGGGTTGTCATTCACTTCAATCACATAGCCCTTGCCTTTTGACTCTTTAACATCAACCCCGTAAAAGCCGTTCCCGATCGGCTTGGCTGCTTTTAGGGCTGCCTGAATTATTGCCGGAGGTACTTCGAAGGTTGGCATGGTTTCAAACCCGCCACTTGCTGTTCGCTGGTTATTGGAATGCCGGTAAATTTGCCAGTGATTCTTCACCATATAATACCTGCAGGCATACAGTGGTTTGTTATTTAAAATTCCAATACGCCAGTCGAAGTCGGTATAAAGGTATTCTTGAGCCAGCAACAGGCTGGACTGCTCAAACAATGCGTCCGCCTGGGCTTTCAAGCTCGCTTCATCAGCCACCTTTACCACCCCTCTGGAGAAAGACCCGTCCGGAATTTTAAGTACCAAGGGGAATCCCAGACTTTCTGCGGCATTTTGCAACTGCTCTCCCTGACCATTTTGCAAAATCAGGGTTCTAGGCGTGGGTACATTGTGGGTTTCGAAAAGTTTCGCCAGATAAATTTTGTTCGTACAGCGTAGAATCGACGCCGGATCATCAATGACCACAAGACCTTCATTTTCTGCTTTCTTGGCAAAACGGTAAGTGTGGTGGTCTATGGCTGTAGTTTCCCGGATAAAGAGCGCATCGAACTCGGGTAGACGCATGAAATCATCCGGTGCAATCAACTCCACATTGACGCCCAGTGTTTTACCCGCTGTGACGAATTTCTTTAAGGCCGACTTATTACTGGGCGGCAGTGTTTCAGCCTCATTGACCAATATGGCCAAATCGTACCGAGCTGCTTTCTGACGCTTGGGCGCACGCCATACCTTACGACTGAAATAATCCAGCGCTTCAGCAAACGCAGTCTGCTCTTCATCCGACAGGTCACTGGGGTTGACCGCAGCAATGTGAACGATTTCCCAGCGTTGGGTATATCGAAATGTAAACGACAAAACCGGACACGGGAAACGCTCAAACAGCAGTCGAGCGAGCGGCTGAAATGACTCTTCGGAAACCGAACCAAAATAGGACTTCATAGGTAGAACATTAAGCCACCTAACAGAGCTGTAGACCCAAACTGAATTTACCCGAATCACAGTCTCTTTTGGGGTGAGCACGTCCAGCATAACGCCCAAGAAAGTTAATCAATTTGCGCGCATTGAGCTTAGTTGCTTTTCGGTCAACGCGCATGATGCCGAGCATCGTATCGCAAAAAGTCACTGTGCAGCACATCGCAGCTTTTCGAGTGGATAGCACTTTGCCGAGTATGCGTTGTGCGCTGTGGCAAATAAAACGCTTCATGAGTGCCGCCGTAATCGCCGCCCAGATTAGCCCGGTTGCTATTGATTCCTTGCCGGTATCAAAGCACCGTAGATTGGCATAGGATTTCCACTCTTTGAATAACAACTCGATTTGCCAGCGAAGCCGGTAAGCCTCACTCACCTCGTCCAGAGAAAACTGCTCTTGAGGAAGGTTGGTTATCAGCCAGGAGAATTTCTTTTCCCGCTTGATCCAACAAGCAACCAATCTTGCGGTGATTGTGTGCTTTCCTTTTTTCCAGGAAACAATTAATTCCGTACGTTGTCGCTTGAACAGCTTGCCTTGCACTGTTTTCAGCGGCTTTCCCTTCACGTGCTTCAGCATTTTTCCATCTTCTCGATAAGCAGCCTCGACGACTGGATTAATGTTGTTCTTACACCGCGCGATATAAAACCCTCCAGTATCCTGCAAGTTCTGAAACCACTCCAGATCGAAGTACCCCCGGTCAAGCAGCAACAAACACCCGGATAGCGTTTGGGGCTCAGGGAGGTAGTCCCGCTCGCTGGCGGTATCGGGGGTCAACGAGATAGAACAGGGCTGATCTGCTAGAAGATCCATGGTCACTTGAAGTTCAACAGCGGCAGGGCTGATGGTTTTGAAACGACCAGGAAACGATTTCTTCAACGAGTCCTTCACAGCAAACGAGCTGCCATCCTGAATCAGAATCTGTTTGAACTGATGAAAAGAGTGGCCTTCTGGAAAAGCCAGAGAGGGTTGCAACCAATCTGTGAGGAGTGATGACAGTACTTCGCGCATAAACTCAGGAAACTCGGGCTTCGAAAATTGATTGTGAAAGGCCCGATAAGAGATATTGCTCTCCGACCACTCGCAGTACCGCCGCTGAATGTCTGCCACACTTTCTATGGTGCTCGAGGCCATCACTGCAACCAGGCATGTGACTAGATTAAAAGGCGTAATTCGTCTCTGCCGCACACAGAAATCTTCTTGTTTAGCGATTTCAGTAATTTTTTCTGGGTTGAGGGAATGGGTGAGTTTTTCAAGAAATGTGGTAAATTTACGCTGATTCATTCTGCTTTAGGGTCGGTAGTGTGTTTGACGACTAACAATCTACCTTATTGCAGGATGAATCCATATTAATATCATCAAGTTACCCTGCTTTTTTGCTTAATGTTCTACCTATGAATAGGACTTAATGCTGATTTCTTCTTTAGCGTCTCTGGATTTCAACAGCTTGTCCAGCGCAGGAGAAAGTTTGCTCAACTGAATTTGTGCCAGCACCGGATGGCTCAAGTCACTTAGTACCCGTATTGACGGTATAACATGATGCTCACGAGCTTCCGCCAACAATGAACAATAGTATCCGGGTTGCAGATAACTGTAATTTTCGCACAGATTAATAACCCGAACCCGCTGCTTCCCAGGCTCAAGCGAAAGGTACTGCTCAAAGGTGATAACCCGGTCACTGGGGTAGTATGGTGCCCAGTCAGACGGGCGATCGACAACAATATAGACTTGAGACATGGCACGAAAAGCTCATGGATGAAATTAAAGATGAAGATAATGTATAACCTCTATTTTTGCATTCTTTTTTTCATCTTGTGGTAACATAAATCGCTTGCCCCGCGGCAGGCTTTTTTTAACTGCCGGCCGAGCCTATCTCATGACCAAATCATCCTCTGTTACGCCCTCCGCACCTGCTCCCTCGCCAATAATAATCCGTGACGTTCAAATGAAAGATGTGCCCCAATTAACTCAATTGGAAGAACGGACCTTTGATTCTGACCGCTTGAGTCAGCGGCGCTTCAAACATTGGGTCAAAGCAGAGAACCGAATATTCATGGTCGTCCAGCAGGGCGAGTCACTTGTCGGTTATGGCCTGGTATTACTTAATCGGGGAACCCGCTTGGCCAGGCTTTATTCCATTGCCGTCGATCAGGCGACCAAGGGTCAGGGCGTAGGCAGACAGCTTCTAAATGCCCTTGAACATCAAGCGGTCAACGCAAAGCGGCTGTACATGCGCCTCGAAGTAGCGAGTAATAATCAACCCGCCATCCATTTGTATGAATCAAACGGATACATATTGTTTGGCTGCAAGCATGATTATTACGAAAACCACCAGGATGCATTGCGGATGCAAAAGCGTATCCGCTATCTTGCTGAAAATCATATCCAACGGGAAACCATTTGGTACAAGCAAACCACGGAGTTTACCTGCGGCCCGGCAGCACTGTTGATGGCACTATCCAGTTTGAAACCCAAGCTGGAACTGACCCAGGAACTGGAGCTGGATATCTGGCGTGAGGCTACGACCATCTTTATGACATCTGGACACGGGGGCTGCCATCCGATTGGTCTGGCACTTTCCGCGCAACAACTGGGCGCTCACCCTGAGGTGTTCATAAACCAGTCCGGCCCATTATTTGTAAATGGCGTCCGTTCCACTGCCAAGAAAGAGGTTATCGCTGTCGTTGACCGGCAGTTTCACGAAAAAGCACAGGTGAAGGGTGTGAACATCAACCATCAGGAGGTGACTCAGGAACAGATTGCCAACTGGCTCAGTCAGGGTTGTGCGATCATAATCCTGATCAGTACCTATCGAATCGATGGTAAAAAAGCACCACACTGGGTGACCATTTCAGGAATTGACGATCAATGCATCTACGTGCACGATCCTGACCCCCCCAGCGAAAAATACAGCAGTATTGATTGCCAGTATATTCCGATTGCGCGAGAGGATTTCGAGAAGATGTCTGCATTTGGAAGCGAAAAACTGAGAACCTGTGTGGTGATCAGGTAGAGCAGTTATCACCTGGCGTAAAGGCCCATTCAGTGGGGGGCTCACCCTGTCGCTCATGAATTGCGTTCTTTTCGGCGAGGGCTACTTGATTGTCACAGCGCACCGGGAAAGCCTCCGGCTCCAGCTCTCGCCACCAGGCATACTGCTGACGGGGTTGCCCCAGCGTGATGCCCTCACCAATTCTGGGTGTAAGCAATTGTTGGTTTAACTCCCGCGCCAGCTGGGTTACCCGCTCCAAAGGCTCATACCAGGCATGCAATGCCAGATCAAACGTACTGTTATGAATAGGTATCATCAATTTTCCCTTTAAATCCATATGGGCCTGAATACTGTGCTCAGGTTGCATATGCACGCCAGGCCAGTGCGCGTTGTAAGCGCCGGTTTCGATTAAGGTCAGATCGAACGGACCATAATTTTCACCGATCTGCTTGAATCCAGGAAAATAGCCACTGTCACCGCTAAAGAACAGTCTTTCCTTTTGTCCAATCAACACCCAGGAGGCCCAAAGCGTTTGGTTGCGATCAAACAAACCACGTCCGGAAAAATGCTGTGCGGGAGTCGCCACAATTTCAACCGTACCGGAGAATACGGACTGCCACCAATCCAGTTCTTCGATCTTATGCTCGGGAACACCCCATTCAATGAGGTAAGAAGCAACACCGATCGGCACATAGAATCGCTTTACCTTGGGGTGAAGTGCTTTAATTGTACCCTTATCCAGATGATCATAATGATCATGGGAGATCAAAACCCCTTCCAGTTCCGGAATACTCTCAAGCGCAACAGGAACGGGGTGAAAACGTTTGGGACCGGCCCACTGCACGGGCGATGCCCGCTCCGAAAAAACAGGATCAGTCAGCCAAAAGCCACCGTCCAGGCGAATGAGCACACTTGAGTGGCCAAGCCGGTAGATTTCTGTAGAGCTGCCAGCGTGCAAATCTTTTGCCTGAATTTGTGCCAGCGGGATGTTTACGGTTGGACGGGATACATCACTTTTTTCCAATAGATAGCTTTTCAAAATGGAACCGATCCCAGAATTGCTCTGCGTAGGCACCATGTTCTGGAACTCACCTTCCCGGTAGACCGATCCCTTAGCGCTCAATCGCTCTTTACGGTTGTGAATACTGTCAGAATACATGAGGCAAGCTCCCAAAATAAACAAAGGCAAAAAACCAACTAAAAAAAATTTCATTGACCTGATTTCCAATGCGTACGCTTTTAAACATAATTACACTGCACGGTGTAGTTTACATATTGATCAGAAAAAGTAAACTGATTAGTGTAATTTCTGACACAAAGGCAAGATTGTGGTTTTTCCGGTAAACTGAAAAGTGTAGTATTCCACGCCATCGATATTGAAGTGACTAATGCGGTATGACAAGCAAATGCGGTATGACGATTAAGAGAACATTGAGTGCGCAAAAGCGACTAGACATCCTGTCCGCAGCGATTAAGGCGTTCCAGGAAAATGGTTTTCAAGCCACGAGCATGGATCAGATTGCACTCAAAGCGGGTGTCTCAAAGCGCACCGTTTACAATCACTTCAATAGCAAAGAAGCGCTGTTCACCGAGATTACAGATAAACACTGGCAACAAACCCTCAGTGCGACAGCGTATCACTACCAATCAGATCGCCCATTGCGGGAACAGTTAGTGGAGATCGCGAAACAAGAATTGAGTTTGTTCGAATCAGAAAACTATATTGGTCTGGCCCGAATGATTATCTCGGAATACATCCACTCACCCGAGCTTGCCAAAGAGGCGATGCTTAAAATTAGCAGCACGGAAGGCGGGCTACGCTGTTGGCTTCAGGCAGCCATTGACGACCAACGGCTGAAAGAAGTTGATACCACATTTGCTACGCATCAGTTCCTGAATTTGCTCAAAGCTTTTGCATTCTGGCCACAAGTGATTGGCCATTCACCAAAGCCCGGCAGACAAGAAGCTGAAGAGGTAATCACTTCAGCCGTAGACATGTTTTTAGGTTATTACGATGCTCGCGCCTGAGCATCGTACCTTACCGGTCTCAAATATCGTATTTGGCACAAAATTCATCAATTTCTGTGCGCACCGAATCACTCAACCGATCTCTATCCACTCTCGAAAAAATTCCTCTTAGTGCCTTTTTCTCTTCCTCATCGACCACACCATCTTCCAATGCCAATCGCTCGAGCATGTGGAGTTCGCCCTCATCAATGGTGTCATCATTGGCAAAAACCACAAGAAATGAATAGTTTACAATCTCTTTTGCATTAGAATGCTTTTCCAACAGATATTCTCCAAATCAAACAGCGCTGCCCGTAAAAAAACAGCAATGTAATCCTACATATTATCGATCCGGCTTGAAGTCGCGTTCGACGGTAAGGGTGACTTCCTCATCTTTTACCCAAGCTGGAAAGTCTTCGAACTCACCGACTCGCTCTACAGCGACTACCACAGCCTCGTTTAGAAGTTTATACCGTGTTTCTTCAATGAGTTGAACATTTTTCACTTCACCATGGGAGCTGATAGTCACTTCAGCAACGACTGTTCCCCGGTGGCGGTTTCGCTTGGACCATCGATGATAGACAATCTCGGATTCGATTTCCGATATCGCCTGATTTTTGTAATCTTCCCATTCCTGGCGTTGGTCATCCGATACCACTTCGGGCTTGGGTTTCAGTGATTCACTGGCTTTTTCTGCTTCTGCGGCCAGTCGCTGCAGGTGTTTTGCCTCAGCCCGGTCAGAGGCTTCTTGAGCTGCGGCTGCTGCCTGCAGTTTCTGTTCAGCCGCGCGCTTTTGTTCGGCCACCATCTGTTTTTCGGCCACCATCTGTTTTTCGGCCACCATCTGTTTTTCGGCCACCATCTGTTGCTCCGCCAGCTTCTGCTGCTCTGCTAACCGCTTTTGTTCCGCTAATTTTTTCTGCTGGGCCTGTTGTTCTGCCAACTTTTGTTTTTCAGCTAATTTCTGTTGTTCTGCCTTCTTTTTTTGCTCAGCTGCCAATTTTTGCTGTTCTATCAGTTTTTGCTGTTCTATCAGTTTTTGCTGTTCTATCAGTTTTTGCTGTTCAGCTAGTTTTTGCGCCTCAGCCTGCTGCTGGGCGATTTCAGCTGCCTTGGCTATTTCAGCAGCTTTGGCGATCTCGGCAGCTTTCGCGTTTTCTTCTGCTTGAGCATCGGCCAACCATTGGCTTACCAAGTCTTCGCGATCTGACTGTATTCGCAACTCACTGAACCGTTCTTGCAAGGCTTCGGTATCCGAGTTGGTAATCGATTCCTGTCCTAATATACCGGATTGAAATTCCCGGGAAGGTGGCGTGTTCCCCACCCATGCTCTCAAGATCGCATTGAATACGGTCTTACCGGGTTGCTGATAGAACTGCCCCCCATTCAATGATACGGTGGTGCCGAGATCCGGTTGATACGCTACAACAATTTCATCTCCCAGAGTAAGGTTGCTCTTGGGGAAATTAATAAAACCTGTCAAGTCGTCCGCCAGCGCCGGATTATCCTGAAGATTGTTGTTCATCGACAAATCCTGCAACCACAATTTCGCAAAGGTCCTCGGTTTCCAACGTTTGACGGTCACCCGAATCACCATTTTAACCGGCCTGTTGTCATTCAGGAGTTGATTTGGATCATGGATTGGCTCCGGGGTATAGAGCGCCGCGAGGTAAAATTCTTTGTGCAAATATTCGTAAGCAGATACCCCATTGAGATAGGGTTCTGCACGTAGGAAAGTGGCCATAAAACAGGCGATCAAGAAAAGTAGGCTTCGCATAATTGTCTAATTATTATTCGGACTTTTTAATAGTGTAGCTGGAAAAAAAATTTTTATTGTTATCTTTTGTGAGGGCAAAGCCGATAAAGAGTTGCGTTATTCTGCCAGATCCCTGAGTTTCCTGGCATCATCAATACTGCCGACATTTTCAACATCTTGATATCCGGCCTGAATCAAGGCATTTTTGGCCCGTTCTGCCCTGCCACCACTGCGGCAATACAGCTTGATTTCAGTATTTTTATCAGGCACCAGCGCTGGAAGTTCTTCAACGACATCTTGGTAGGAAATCCGAATATCACCTTCGATGTGATCAACTTTGTGTTCCAGATAGGTTCTAACGTCAACCCATACAACGTCTCCATAAGCCCAGGAGGTGCCCAGGCTGGCGATCAGTACGAGGGCAGCCTGAAAAGTTCGTAACATTATTTTCATTTTCGATCCCTTTGATTACGTGGTTAAATTTATTGACCAGTTAGGTATTCAACTTCAGGGTTGGCTCATCAATACCGGATCAACCTCAACGGCACCCACGGTGCGAACCAGCCCCGAGTCTGGGGTTCCCCACCAGTTTCCCGGCAATAACAAGGGTTGATTCCGATCAAGATTGCGAATATCCCAATCGCCATTGTTATAAAATCCATTGCCGCTTGCGCTCACCGTTGAACCTTGAAACATGCCGCCACCCGTCTGATTCCCGGCAATGTAATTACCGTAGAGAAAAACTTCGGAGTTACGGCAGGACAGCCCTGTTCTGTGACTGTGGCGAACTTGACTGTTCTTCAGGTTGACCTTGGAGTGCTGAACCACCACACCCCAATTATTGTGTTCCAAAATCAGATTGTTGCCATACAAACGGGATTCAACCACATTCAGGCCGATATCCGCATTACTGATCGCAACATAAGCGAGCTCCATTTGGCCTGAGGTCGCATTAATCGTAATACCTTTCCAACGGCGTCCTTCAGTCGACCTGAAGCGAATTGGATGAACCGCATTTCCTATCGCATTGATTCGCCCGTTGACAATCAAACCTGCACCATCAGACCAAATCAACGTTCCTGGCTCCAGATTTAAAGTCGCGTTTTTTGTGACAACCACGATCTGTGACAGCCGGTAGGGACTCGCCTCTGCCGTCAATGTAAGATCTGAGCGTATCACTGCGGGAATGGGGGTCGCCGCTCCCAAGGTAACCGGTTCCAGGATATCAATCCAGCGGGATGCCACTCCATCAGCAGACTCCAGATACCCAACCAGTTGCGCATCCAGGGCACGGTCTCCGGCAGCCACATGATATTCACCGATATACACCCCCGGCTCTTGTTCGGTCATCGGGATACGCTCCACCACCCCCGGGATTGACCAGTGAGCCGACATATCCGCCCGGCCCAGCATAACCACTTTCAATTGATTTCCGGGCACTAACAGACGACCACTTCCATTATGCAGAAAGGAGGTTATTTCCGGGGCCGAGGTAATGGCAGATTGTGGGTTAGGAATCCGGGACGTTAATTCCATGCTGAGTTTTGCCGCGACTTCCAGTTCGGATATGTCCTGATGACGCATATAGGTCGTGACAATTGCAGCGGCCAACGCGGTAGGGCTCAATGGCAAGTCCCCCTCGCGTTTGGTACTGTCCATTCGTTCCCGCCAGATATAGCGGCCCGTATCGCAGTGACGAAATTGCACCCCCAACTCAACCACTGTTTCTGAATACAGGACGGCATAGGCTTTTCCATACTGGTATACAGTCCCGGTGATGAAACCGTCCACATCAAGTTGCTTGCACAAAAGCGCCCAGGCCTGCTCGAATTCCGGTGAATCCTGAAATTCAGGATTCAATGCTCCCCCACTTCCACGCCCGTCCCCGAGCTCACTCCTCCCCGAAAATGCATTAGCCGAAAACAAGGACTCAAGCCTCAAATCCTTGAATGCTGCATCAACCAATGACAGCTCAACATCGAGATAATTAAGGGAACTAAAATAGTTATAAAAGATACGACGAACCTGTTCGTCGGCTTTCGGTGCGCTACTGGCGTTAGTGAAGGGAAGTATTGCAACCCGCCTGGGTAACGGTTGCGGCGCCACAATCAAAGGGTCAACAATTTCATCAACAGCTGCTTCATCATAGCTTGAAGTTGAACTGCAGCCTGACAGAACGGCGAGACACGCCAGGCAATGCATCAAAACTTTAACAGCCAGAAACGCACTAAAAAATCTATGATCCGGTGAGTTCATGTCGGTATTTCACCATGCTTGAATACTTACCAGGGTGTTTCAGTCTCCCCTTGGCGTTGTGCACTCTGCTCAGTGGCTCCTGTATTCGCCGATCCCGAATTTTCATCGAACAGATATTCCACAATCCAGTCCGATTCAACCCCGTCATCCGCCAACAATTTGCGAATCTTCTCTTTGTTGACTGAAGACTCGGTTGTTGACAATGTCACCTTGGCGCCAGCACGATTTTCCTTCAGAGAAGGCTCGGTTTTAACCGCGCCAGAATCACGGCCACACTGATTTAACTCGGCCAGACGTTGCTGTATGTATGGATTCTCGGGTTCGATGATTAAATAGCGGCGAAAATACGTTTCCGCTGTTTTACGATTTCCCAAACGGCATTTGTTGTCACCTTCCACTTGGTAAAAGGTTTTCATCTGATCAATTCTATTTAGCGCCTCAATGTTATCCGGGTCAAGTAACAGGACCTTCAAATAAAGCGCATAAGCATTGTTCTGAACCGGACTCAGAAAATATTTTTTTTGAAACCGGCGATCGGCTTCCGCCAGCAACGCATCGACTTCTTTCGCGATCTGCGCCTGCTTGACCGGGTCTGCCGCATTTGAATCAGTCTCCGGTAATTCAGGGACGCCCTGCTCCACTTTCTGAGATTGCAACCAAATCTCCCGAATTGCCTGTTGAGCTTTACCGTAATATTCCGAGCCAGAATCAATTGCCAGATACTCGGATAATGCCAGTTTAAGTTCATCTTTGCGCTCATGACTCAATGCAAGTAAAAAGCGCAGCTGGTTCAGTTTTTCCCAAACACTGGACACCTGAGACTCCGCACCATATTGCCTCAGAAAGTAGGCCACTGACTTTTTCGCCTGCTCGAGCGCGCCTCGCTGGATCTCATCATCCACCATTTTATTAATGGCTGACGCCATCAGAGCGCTCACACGGGAACGCTGGCCTGGTTCAAGATTCTCTCGATAGAGTGATTTCAATAACTGCAAGCCAATAATAAAATCAGCATCATCGATCCGGCTTTCCGCCGCTTCTATTTGTCGATTAATCTGATACGGCGTCCAAACCTGTTGATACAATAACCAGCTCAGAATGCCAATTGCAAGCAGCCCTGCCAGCGAGGCAAAAAAGTACATCGACTTGTTTTTCGACGGGCGCTGATCTTCGCTCCGCTCGGACAAAAACGTCAGTAACGTGTCCCCGATCTGAAGCGTATCACCGCTGTATATTCGTTCTACTGTTTTCGCTTTATGACCATTAATCAGGAGTGAGTTTTTTGACAGCGTGGTAACAATATGAACGTTCTCTTCTTCTTCCACGACGGCATGAGAGCGAGACACCGCGCTATCTCCCGTCACAACAATTTGACAACCACTGTCCCGACCAATGAAATTTCTTCCTTCAGCGAGACTATGCGTAGTACTGCCGCCACTTTTATTCTGACAAACAAGACGAGGGCCCATTTTTTTGGCCACGACTCGAGGCTGTACCTCAGTCTGATAAAAACGTTCCTGCGGATCTGGTGGCGGCACCTGTCCCGCTTCTGAGCGGGTTATCTGGGTCATTACTTGAGAATCATCTAACGATAAACGAGCGTCGTCTAATACCGAACGAGAACTATCTAACGCAGACCGAGGGCCATCTAACGCAGAATGTGAGCCATCCGGGGCCGTTTTCACGGCGCGTTTTTGATCAAGAGGATTGAAGGATTTGAACGCGAAGGCAGCAATTGACAATTCAATGCGGTCGTTGTTATAGAGTTTAACCTCATCCACCAGATCCCCGTTTACCAGAACAGCCTGGTGCTCGGTATGACGAATCAGGTAGTAACCACTTACCCGTTTCTGAATAACAGCATGCTTGCGTGAGATCCGTTTATCTGCCAGGACGATGTCGCAGTCCTCTGCTCTGCCGATCACAAACTCGGTCGTATCCAGGGCATAGGTTTTACCT
This sequence comes from Oleiphilus messinensis, assembly GCF_002162375.1. GTDB lineage: Bacteria > Pseudomonadota > Gammaproteobacteria > Pseudomonadales > Oleiphilaceae > Oleiphilus > Oleiphilus messinensis. The sequence continues at coordinate 4,488,689 of NZ_CP021425.1, forward strand.
TGCTCTTCCCCGGACAACTCAAGCAGTATGGCAGGCACGTCTCCAGCGATCGTTTTATCGAAATGTTTGTTCGCGGAGGTGACGAGTGTTTCTTCGGCAGGCAGATCCTCTTCGTCGATCACTTCAAAGGCAAAGCGTTTGAAACCAAACATCAACGTATCATTTGGTGCCAGGACATGCTCTTTCACATGTTCACCATTAACCAACATGGGCCCACGACCGATGCTGGTGAGCATACATTCCCCGAACGCCAGGGTCAGCTCTGCCTGATATCGGGACACAGTCGGGTCTTCTACAACAACATCGTTGTCCTTGGCTCGGCCAATACGATTCGTTTCTTTAGCGAGGTCAAAAGAGATCGATGGGTTATTGAGTGCGTAAAGTCTGTATTTTGGCATGCCCAGTGGACTGTTCTAACTCTGATGCAGATACTACAAACATAGCCTAAATAGCTGTTTTATACGACAAATAAGTTCAATTCGATGAAAATAAATTCCGCTTTCGAACATTGGTCTTACCAGCCGACATATCAATCTACGCCTTTTATACACGGCTCCTAGCTTGCTATTCGCTTCCTGCCGCGGCCAAACGCTCCAACACCGAAATCGAGTTCAAATACGTCTCTCTGGCCTGTTGGGTATAGCCATCGGTGCCGGAAGACAACTTCAATGTGGTCCGCATATCCGCCAGTAAATCCCGCTCTCCAACAGCGTTTTCGTTCATGGAAAACGGGGCACCAATCGCCATCATTTCGGATGAGCTGATAAACCCACCCTCGAACAAATCCCGCGACAATCTTTGAGCACCTTCCTGAGACAGGCTGTGGACGTCATAATTTCCGGCAATTTCTTTCCACCTAGCCTCCGCTTGCCGACCTGTCTCGCTAAGTGAAACGGTATCTGAGGCACGGTTTTCTGCAGAGCGAATCGACTCGGAGTCGCTTTGCTTGCTGGTATAAGCGCTGTAGAGCTGGCTAAGCGCATTCGCCGAATTAATAATCATTGCCGGGTTCCTAACATAAAGGGCTTTCATACAGCCTGATTCTTTAAAAATGCAAATCAGCTGAATGCAACACCCACGCCAGATTACTTCATTCCGCAGACTCGGTGGCAGGGCCAGTCAGGAAGGGGGATTTCGGGGCCAAGCTTCTGATCCGGTTTTTAAAGCCGGAGGAATTCACTTTTTCGGCAATGGCACACGTAGCATCGGGGTTCGGTGCATTTTCATCACGCGAAATTCGGGCTGCTGCTCAACAAAACGATAAACTTCCCGTTGCATGCCTAACGCAATATCGACCCGTCCTTTAAGCAACATTGAAAACAATTGATCATAAGTTCGATGATTGCCAATAATCGGTACACCCACGATAAACTCTTTCAGAACCGCATCGACATCGTCGCATGGCGCATTACTATTCCTGTTCAAGAGACCCAGGGCACACTTTTAAAAAACTGCCTTGCCCATTGTGCCAATTCGAAACTCTTGTGCTATGGTTTTATTCATTACAAGTAAAATCGCAGAAAATCCGTGCAATTTACTGAAAATAAAGCTATGAACTCGACAAGCACCTGCTGCATAAACGCCGAGTGTACACAAACGGGTCAACTACACCTGCCTTTGTAACGGAGAAAACGTAGATGAATTTCAAATCTAAGGAGCTGATCGCTGTTCCACTCTTCGCCCTGCTTACCGCGTGTGGCGGATCCGGTGGTTTTTCCACTGATGGGGGAACGACTGACGATACGGATACTGAAACCGACGGAAGTTCAGAAGTAGTTCCGGCTCTCGGACTGCTGGACGGTGGTACTTTCCAAAGTGGTGCACTATCTTTGGCCAGTGATCGGTTATCTGCAAAAGGGCAAACCACGGTCACGGTGAACATCGTCGATGACTTGGACGACACATTACTGACGACCGCAACCGCAGTTTCATTCACATCAAACTGCGTCGAACAAGGCCTCGCCACGATTACCAGTCCCGTCGTATCCAGCACAGGCACAGTACAAACACTCTACACTGCTGACGGTTGCGAGGGCTCGGATACAATTACCGCGACCCTTGACAATGGCGCAAACGCTCTGGCTAACATCATCGTAGCACCTGCTGAACTCGGTGAACTTTCCTTCGAATCCGCAACACCGACTTCAATCAGTCTCCGAAATCTCAGTAATGCAGCTCTTTCAAACGTATCTGAAGTCAATTTTCAACTCCTGGACAAAACACAAAACCCGATCAAAGGGGAACGGATCCTATTCAGTCTGGATTCAGTTCAGGGTGCGACGGATGCCACCCTCACCAACTCTTTCGATACAACTGATGCAGATGGTATCGCTCGAGCCTTTATAAGCGGTGGCGCAGAGAAGGGTACAATTCGAGTTCGAGCGACCGTTGAATCCGATACCTCACTCACGAATCAGTCAGGGATAATCACGGTTACAACGGGTATTGCGACACAAAGATCACTTTCTCTGGCGCTTGATGTATTTAATCCCTTCTCGTGGGGATTAGTTGGCGTAACCGTAAATGCAAGCGTCCGCGTATCCGACTTTTATAACAACCCGGTTGCAGATGGAACCAAAGTACTGTTCTCAACCTCTCACGGCCAGATTCAACCTGAATGTGAAATCGTCGATGGTGGTTGCGCCGTGGTCTGGACAAGCCAGTCACCCAGACCTACAGCAACCGACTTGGCCATAACCTATGGTGGGGATAACCCCATTGAGGGTGACAATCTCACCAATGCGATTGAATCCCTGGGCCTATTCCTGAAAGACGATGATGGGCTTACTGTAAACGACTACATTGGCAAAGTTGCGATCATGGCCACTCTGAAAGGGGAAGAAACCACCCTGCCGGATGATAACAGTAATGGTTTATTCGACGACGAAGAAGGCTTCCTGCCACTTTCAGAAGCTTATCTCGATTACTTCCTGAACGGCCAATTTGATACCGGTGACTACTACGTTGACTGGAATGATGATGGGCAATTCACTCAGTCACCATCCACTACATTCAGGGGCTCACGCTGTACAGAAGCTGCAAAAGCCGAAGGCCATTGCTCTGCACTGGCGGACATCAATGACACGATTTACCTGGACATGTCCGCTACTGTGGTTCCGTCTGGCATTCTCTTTTTTGAAGGAGAACCGGTTACCGGCGAAAATATCAACACAATTAACTTGGGAAGCAACAGCGGCGGCGGTGCATTCGTCACAATGGTTATTCAAGATTTTAACGGCAACTCACCAGGGAATGGCACTTCAGTGGCAGTATCAGCCACCCCGGTAGACGAAAATACCGAAATTGAAGTGCTTTCTGATGGATTTACTGTTCCCCCATTGAACCGAGGACCTGTCGTTTCCGGCCTTTCCTTCAGAATCACTGAAACCAATCAAATTGACGATGGAGCGTTTCTGGGCACTATCGATGTGGACGTAACCAACCCGGACAGCACCATATCCTCTAGTTCGATTTCGTTATTCCTCGGCAATTCAACCACTGGGGATTCTGGTGATGGAACAGACACTCCTCAAGCCGCATTTAGATTGGAACAAGTCATTGACAACGGCCCATGGACTTTTGGTCAACAAGCAGCAGGCATGGCAGTTGATTCAAGGGAGCGGGTTTTCCTGGCAAACGGTGAAGTTCTATGGATGATAGATGATAGTAATGTCAGCATCTATCTAGGCACAAATGATGGTGACTTCAACTTTGTAGATGTAGACTTTGATGAAAACGGCATCATGTACCTTCTGGATGATCAAACATCAGGACAGAGAATCCTCACATCAAGTGCTGCAGGAAACTTCAGCATCCACCGGGAATTCGACTCAGTAACCTTTCCAAACTTCATGGGTGTGATCGATTCCAATCAAATTCTGGTCACTGGCCGAGAAGGTTTGAGCATGATCACCGAATCAGGGACAAACCTGGTGCACGGAAGCAGCGTGTTTAACGGCTCTACAGATTGTGCTACAGAAGACTTTGCAGTACAAAGTAATGGCAGCTATTCATACCAGCCGGGATGCAATGGTAGCGCTGTGGTTATTGGCAACGTGGCAGACCAATTCCCTGCACGATTCGAGCTGTCAAATACGTTTACCAATGCGGATTGTACCACCCGAGATCCCTCGGGTGGTTTCTTTTCTGTAGTAGAGTTCAATCAGGATGAGAGTCTCGTCCATATAGATGAAGATGCAACAGAAACAACGGGGTGGAGTCGACTTTCTTCTTCACCGACTCTCGAAAGCGCTAAAGCTGCATCAGACGAAACATTTTCATTTGACTACTGCGCAATCGCGGCTGCACCGTCTGGCAAAGTGTTCTATCAAACCTTTAGTCAGCTCTGGGTTTTTTCACCCATCTAATATTTAGATCAGGTTGACGTTCCAGTCACAGGTAAAAGCCGATATGGAACGTCTACCACCACTTCTCCCCCCGCCAACATTCCCCCCCTACTCCTGATTCGCATTTCAACTATAACCTGATCAAGAACCGACGCATCATAAGAAAACCGCCCCCCAACAGCAAGGTCGTTGCCGGTATCGGTACAGGGTTACTTTCAGCTGGATTAATTTGCCCCGCATCACCGACAAGCGCATCATCAAAAGCAAAGACATCACCGTTAGACGTGATATCAAACGTGATACTGGTAAAACTATCGCTTAAATCATAGAAACCGAAAAACAGGACCGAACCATCTGTACTGCCCGCTTCACCTTGCGTATTCGGCACCTCAATGGTTTGTATTCCGCCACCGATAAGCTCTAAAGATACGGTACCCCCAAAGTCGCCAATATCAACTCCCCAGAACCCGAAGGCGGATATGGCCTGACTAAAATCAATTCTGAAGTTTTCCACATTAGTCTCCAGAAACTGATTTCCGGAAATCGGGTAACGTCCAGCACGATTGGTTGTTCCCGGAGGCACATTTACGATACTCATGCTGGATCCAGACAGCGTGGCGTTTATGGCCCCTGACGAGCCAGGAAATTCCAAGGATATGGCACTCGTAATCCCCGTGCTCAGGCTTTCAAAATCCTCGATCCTAAAACCTGTCAAATTGCTGGTGAACTCAGTAAAGGCCGCATCAGCGTTGGGCGTTGATGCTAATCGAACAGAATTTGAATTATTGAGGTCTTCCCCGAAAAACGTCACGGGTGTAGCATGTGCGCCTGTCACCAAAGTGGCCAGAGCGATCGTTGAAAATGCTTGCTTCATAATTAGTTTCCTTTCCATCATTCAAAACTCCTGGTATCTCTCGCGGGAATATTGCACGGACAATACGCTTAGGGTAATCGAAACGATGGGCAAACTTTTCACGATTTACTAACAAGAATGTAACGTTGTGAATTGAAAAGCGCTAGATTGAATAACACCTTGAAGACAAAGTCTCCGACAGGATTGCTATTCCTCTATCCTTGGAATTTTGTCAGATACCGCTACCGTTTCATTCAATCGGCGGAGGAGGGCCAAAGTAATCCGGTTGATAAGACCATTCGCCGAATAACTTGCCAGAGTTATCATAACGGTAGATGTTTTATGATTTTACCGAAACCAGCCCGAACCTTGATAAAAAATAACGCTGAGAGGGATGGCTCTTTGGGAATTACTCTCGTAATAAAGATTGGGACGTCTAAGTATTCACCGGTTTTGAGGGGGGTCACAGGTTTCTTTGATTCGTTTATTAGTCTGGATTGATCAACGGGTGCTTTTAGTGCTTTCGTGAGTTCGGCGGACAAAGACTTCGACATATTGCCAACCCTCATTGATGACTGTATATGAGAGTGTAGTTTGAAAACCATCGCTGTCTAATATTTAACCAACCCAGATACAGGCTTGACGTTATGGTGTTGTGCTGGCGATCAGTGTCCTGAAAAACTGAATCGTCTCAGTGACGGGTAATGGCGGGTTAAGTTGAGCAATGACTTTCGCATCCGGTGAAATCACAGTACTGAATGCACTGTGCTTGACTGAATAATCTCCATGAGTATTGGCTTTACCCAGCTCAAAAGCACCACCTGTAGCGTTAGCAAAACGCTGTAATTGAACAATATCACCCGTGACGCCCACTACGTTGTCGCCAAAATGTTGCACATAATCAGACAGGCGCTTGGTATCACGCCCGGGATCAACGGCAACAAATATGATTTGCAGAGGGAATCTACTAAGGGGCTTCCCTTGCGCCAGCCATTCCCGGGAAATCGCACGGAGATTGCCCAGCACAAAAGGACAGACATCAGGACAGCTTGTATATCCCAAAACCACAATCGACCAGTGACCCATAAAGTCATCCCGTCGAAACGGGCGATCGTTCGCAGTGCGCAATGAGAATTCAGAGAGTTGATCCGGGTTTTCGACCTTAACCCATTTTTCCACAGCATACCCTGCCCTCCCCCACAAGCACAAAGCAAAAACCCACGCCAAACACAGGCAAATATTAGCGGCACGGTTCAAGGTAGTTCTCCTGTAGCGCTTGGTTGAGCACACACATCGCTCAATTGACGACGTTCCATTAACCACTGCTAATCAGTCTGCTCGGAAAAGACTTTCATACTTTCCGCACGAATGGTGTTGAGGCACTCCCGTTTCAAGTGAACAAAAACATCATCTGTGACCATGTCAGCAGTGCGTGGGCGAGGTAATTCAACGCTCAGGTCCGCGATGACCCGCCCCGGACTGGCGCTCATAATCACCACCCGGTCAGCCAGGAAGATCGCTTCATCCACATCATGGGTGACAAACATCACCGTCGTTTTGAATTCACTCCAGATTTCCAGCAAGCTGTTTTGCATCATGGTACGTGTCTGCGCATCCAGCGCACCAAAAGGCTCATCCATCAATAACACACTGGGGTAGTTCGCCAAGGCACGGGCAATGCCCACTCGTTGTTGCATACCACCGGATAACTCACCGGGGTATTTGTTTGCGAATTTGGAGAGCCCAACCAAAGCCAGAAAAGTGTTGGCAGTGGCACTGGCGCTGGCTTTACTCGCATTCGCCATTCGCGGGCCGAATGCAACATTTTCCCGAATGGTTTTCCAGGGGAATAAAGAATATTGCTGAAACACCATACCTCGATCAGAGCTGGGGCCGGTCACGCTCTGCCCGTCAACCCGAATGGCACCAGAAGCAGGTTTTACATAGCCTGCTACACAATTAAGCAATGACGACTTGCCGCACCCGGACGGGCCCAGTATGCAAACGAACTCACCGGGTTTAATTTCCAGTGAAGTCGCTTCTACAGCCGTAAATTCCTCTTTGCCTTTACCAAAGGAGAGACTCACAGCATCAATACTGACATGGCCTTTATTCGTTGTGCCAGCTGATCGAGCAAGATGATCAGATTTAATAATAGAATGAACTGTCGCAGCATTTTGCATCATGCTTCTCCTAGTGGTTTGCCATTCGAGAGGGCCGGAATGGCAGTTGGTCTGTTATCAACCTGAGTCTGGCGAACAACCACTCCAGACAACAACCAGGCGGATAGCGCAAGCAGGATAAAACCTGACCACAGCACAACCCCCTCATACGGATCCAGAAATAACGCAGTGGACGCACTTACCAGCCCTAACATTGCCAGCCCCACAACCCAGGAAGGGGTCGCACAACAGACCACCCAAAACATGGTCATGCTGGCCATACTGACCAACACCGCTCCCAAACCGGTCGCCGCAGACGCAACCCGGAGCGATTTTGTCCCTGGGGATTTTTGCTCAGGCAGACTACAAACGCTGTTTTGCCGAGCTTGTCGAAGCAAACGCCAATTCAAAACCAGCAACAGTGCCAGCAGCAAAACGGAAAGCACCTTGAATGGCAAAATGTTCAAGCTCCATTCCGAAATACCAAAACCGTATTCATAATTCATAAAACCAATTTCCAGCGCCCACTCCTGCTTAATGATCGCATACGCATCTGCAGCTGAAGGTGTTGCACGAATGATTTCAGCAACATTGCCAAACCAGTCATAAACCCGGTAATAATTTGGCGGATTGCCGAAGCTGATCATTAAACTGAGCAACAGGCTGGCGTAATAAATCAGCGCGAACAAAACAATAAAGACCAACCAGCGTAAAGGGTTGTGCTTCAAGGTAAGAAGTATCTGTTGTATACGGGCCATCATCGACTCCGTTTCTGCCACGCCAGCAGAGGTCGGGTAACTAATCGAACGGCGCAGGTTGATGCAGTGCCTAAAACACCAATAACCAGCATACCGACTACAATGTCGGGATAATTAATCAAGGAATAGGCATCCCAGGTAAAATAACCAATCCCGTACTGCCCGGAGATAATCTCGCCAGCAAGCAAGGAAAACCAGGATACGCCCATACCAATCGCCAAACCGGCAGCAATAGAGGGCAACGCCGACGGTAACACCACATGCCAAAAGATCTGCAAACGAAATGCCCCCAGGGATTGTGCAGCCCGGACGAGAACCTCCGGCGTTTGTTCAACACCATGTACGGTATTCAAAATGATCGGGAATAACGCACCGAGAAAGGTGATATAGATAATCGATGATTCTTCAGTGGGCCACATCAAAATCGCAAGGGGAATCCAGGCAACCGCAGGAATGGGACGAAACACCTCGATGTACGGCATAATGATATTATTCATCAACCGGGACCGTCCCATGATCAATCCCAGCACGATACCAAGAACCGTCGCCGCGAAATAGCCTTGCAGTATGCGCCCCATACTCACGCCAATATGCACATAGAACGCCTCATCCTGCAAATGACCCCAAAAAGTTTCACCCACCTTGACCGGGCCCGGGATATTCTCGAAGTTGATGTACCAATTAACATTGTACAGTGTCAGTAAATGCCAAACGAATACGCCGACCGCCAAAGCGGCCAGACGTATCCCCCATACACCGGCATGGGCCAGCATGGCACCCGAAATTATCCGTGCACCATGACTCCTGGTGGTGCCATGGTTCAATCCTGACTGCACGTCCACTGCGTGCCCTTGACCTTCTGAAGCGGGATCATCACACAAGGCGCTCTCGGTTTTGCTTGAAACCGGTACCGCGCTCGCATCCGGGGCTTCTAATTGATAGCTGAGAACCACATCAGATGTTTTTCTATTTGGCATCATCGGTCTCCTTGTCGTTTGCCCGATTTAGTGCAGAACAACATTAACCGGCTTCGGTCAAAGCCTCATCGAAACTCAACACGGTACCACTCACAGCCTGTGCATGGGCATCGGCTTCAGCTTTGCGCATGAACGTAGCGATCGAACCGTCCTTCCCTTTGACATAAAACGCAACTTTGCCAAAGAGTTTCAGTCCGGTCTCCGCATCGTAAACATAGGTCGAATTCAGTTTCGCTCCGGTGGCATTGAACGCAGAAACCGCCTTGAGAAAGTCCATCACTGAGGAATAGGTGGAGATACCGTCGCGAGCATGCCAGATCTCGTTGGGCAAACCCTTGTTAGCTTTCGCTGGATTGATCAGGGTGCTTTTTTCAGCGCCATAGTCTTTGCCCAGATCAGCGTATGCTGCTTTGACAAAGTCTTCGGTAATCCAGGCATCAAAGTCGAGTGGCGGGATCGCTTTTTCGCGGGTTAAGACACCATGATCCAGCTTTAGAGCATCAACCCATTTTGGTTTTATGGTGGGGTCTAGGGTGAGATGGCCGCCTTTGGAAAAATAGATATACAGCACTTCTTTTTCGACCCCGGTCCACTTCTCCATCGCCTCAACTGCGGCCATCGGGTCGCTGTTAATCCATTCTCCGGCTTCATACACCGCTTTCAAAAATGCGGTGACCACCTCGGGATAAGCCTTGGCAAAATCTTCCCGAACCACAACGCCGTGCAGGTACGGCACGCCGGTTTCGGAACCGTCATATACTTTGCGACCGGTACCCCGAAATTCCATAATTTCCGACCAGGGACAAAAATCCGAATGGGCATCGATCTTGCCCGCAGCAATGTTGGCAGCACCCACAGCCGGGCTCTGGTTTTTCAATGAATAATCCGATTTCGAGAAACCATTATCCTGCATTGCTTTGAGTAACATACCCCACGCGGCGCTGCCAACCGGGGTCGAGATCGATTTACCTTTGAGTTGTTGAATGCTGTAAATATCCGAGTCTTTGGGAACGACAATCGCGTTACCGGAGCCCTTAAGGTTGTAGCCGGTTCCCGCAACATAGAGCGTTCTCAAGCTTTCCGTTGCCTGAAATTTCGCGCCATTTACGATCAGAGGATAATCACCCATTACACCAAAATTCAGTTTATTGGCCATCATTTGATTCGTAATTGGCCCACCGGAACTGTAATCACTCCAGGATATATCGTACTCCGCATCTTTGTATTTACCGGTTTTTGGTAAATGCTTTTCCAGTAATTTCAGCTCTTTAACGACAATACCTGCAGTATAGGTATCGGTACACATACTTTGATGGCCGATGCCTATTTTTATGGTTTGCGCCATTGTCGGGGCGGCCCCCACGAGTACTGTCATCAGTGCGGTGACCGAAATCATTAATAACGTCATTCTTAACAGGGCTGAAGTTTTCAAAAACTGTATCGCTTTCTCATGGGAGGTCGATTTAAAAACAGATGTGGATTTAAAGACAGGTCTATCGGTAGGCGTACTTACTGAGTGCATGGCATTCTCCTCTGGCTGAACAGAGATGCATCCTTGAAACTGCGGGATACACCACCATTACGGGCTCATTTCGAACTTGTACTATACTTGTATTATCCTAATTCACATTTTGCACTATCCATGCCAGAGCGGTTTTCCAATATTTTTAAACGCATACATTTCAATAGGTTACACACATGATTTCAAAATAATACAGAAAACCCCAAAAAATTTACAAGACAACAAAAAGATCCATTGCAACGCACAAGAGCAATAAAATGCCCTGCAAAGACGCATGAAAGAATCAAAATGAACAGCAAACTTAATACAAGCTGTTCATTCATTTTCGAACGAACAAAAAAAGTCAAAAATAAAACTTGTTATGACATGTTATAACAAGTAGTCTTAAAACCAACGACAGGTATCGGACGATGAACGTGAGAGATAAAACACTGGCCAAATCCAACGCCGCATTATCAAGTAATGCAGCCTCCCCCCAGCCCTTGTATATCCAGATTAAAGAGGTGCTGAAAAAGCAAATACTGGAAGGCCAGTACCAACCCCATGAGCGCCTGCCGTCGGAAAACAAATTAATGCAAGAGTTCCAGGTGAGCAGGATTACGGTACGCCAGGCCCTGCGAGACCTTACCGCAGAAGGTCTGATATTCAGCTCTCAGGGGAAAGGCACCTTCGTGAATAAGCCAAAAGCGGTGCAAGATGTGCACCGACTCGAAGGTTTTGGTGAAGCCATGACGGCAAAAGGGTACGACACCGCGGCCCGCTTGATCAGCATTAAAACGATACCAGGGCCCAGAGCGGTAACAGAAGCCCTTAAACTGAAAAACAAGTCTCCGGTGGTCGAAGTAAAGCGGGTTCGGCTTCTCAACGGCGAGCCCATCTCGATTGATACCTCCTACTTTCCGGAGTCGATTGGCCAGCATTTATATGACCGCGATTTAACCGGTGATATCTTCCCCATGCTGGAGCAGCAACTGGGTACCCCCCTTGGCAGTGCCGATATTCGACTGGAAGCCAGAATAGCAGAATCCGATATCGCTGAACTGCTCGCAATCGAAGTGGGCAATCCCGTTATGTGGGTACAGCGACTGACATTGAACACAGCGGGTCACCCGGTCGATTTTGAATACCTCTCGATACGGGGCGATGCCTACCAATACCACTTCACCGTAGAGCGACATCGGGATGCCTTGCTGCCCAGCGGCCCGTCCTCTCCCGGTGATGATGCAAAACCATTAGCACAGAACCAACACCAGCATAGCGAAGAGGTGAACGATGAATCTACCTGATGATATTGCCGTAAAAGATGTGGATGTTCTGGTCATCGGCGGTGGCACTGCCGGACCGATGGCTGCCGTTAAAGCCAAAGAGAAAAACCCGGATTTGAGCGTCTTGCTGCTGGAAAAAGCCAATGTAAAACGTTCCGGTGCAATCAGTATGGGAATGGATGGGCTGAACAATGCAGTGATTCCCGGCCATGCCACCCCGGAAGACTACGTGAAGGAAATCACGATTGCGAACGATGGCATTGTGTTGCAAAAAGGCGTAATGGAATACGCAGAGCGTTCATTTGCCATGATCCAGCAACTGGACAAATGGGGCGTGCATTTTCAAAAAGATGAAACCGGTGACTTCGACGTTAAAAAAGTACATCACCTCGGCACCTATGTACTGCCCATGCCGGAAGGGCATAATGTCAAAAAAATATTGTATCGACGTTTACGGCGAGCGCGAGTTGAAATCGAAAATCGCTATCAGGCAACCCGACTACTAACCGACTCAACGGGCACCGTTTGCGGTTGTGTGGCAATGACAACACGGACCGCGCAAGTCATCGTCATTCGCGCAAAATCAGTGGTGATGTGTACCGGTGCCGCCGGGCGCCTCGGCCTGCCTGCTTCAGGGTATCTTTTTGGCACCTACGAAAACCCGTCCAATTGCGGTGACGGCCATGCCATGGCCTATCATGCCGGTGCTGAATTGACCGGACTGGAGTGCTACCAGATCAATCCTCTTTTGAAAGACTATAATGGCCCGGCCTGTGCTTATGTTACCGGCCCCTTGGGCGGTTATACGGCCAATGCGAAAGGTGACCGTTTTATCGAGTGTGACTACTGGAGTGGTCAAATGATGCTCGAGTTCTATCGCGAACTGGAAGGCGGTGACGGGCCGGTTTTCCTCAAACTGGATCACCTTGCTGAAGAAACGATTCAGGAAATCGAGCATGTTCTGCATACCAATGAGCGCCCGAGTCGCGGACGCTTTCACGATGGCCGTGGTACAGACTATCGTGCCAATATGGTTGAAATGCACATTTCAGAAATCGGCTTTTGTAGTGGACACTCGGCATCCGGTGTCTGGATTAATGAAAAGGGTGAAACCACGGTTCCCGGTTTGTACGGCGCCGGAGACATGGCTTCTATTCCCCACAGCTACATGCTGGGCGCCTTTGTGTACGGGGAAATTTGCGGTATCAACGCCGCCGAATTCGCCGAATCCCGTTCCACGCTCCCGGAAATTGATGTTGATTTTGTGCTTGCAGAGCGCGATCGCCTCCTGGCCCCTCTGAAACGGACCGATGGTATCCCGCCAAATCAATTCGAGTACAAGGCACGCCGACTGGTAAACGATTACCTGCAACCCCCGAAGGTCAACAAGAAAATGGATATCGGGCTCGCCCGACTGCGTGCCATGCGGGAAGATATTCCCTATCTGTACGCCCGAGACCCCCACGAATTATTCCGGGCGGTTGAAGCACAACATATCCTCGATTGTGCAGAAATGGCCGCAGTGGCATCCCTTTACCGTCAGGAAAGCCGCTGGGGCTTGTACCACTACAGCGTCGATTATCCCAAAAAGAATGATCAGGACTGGTTCTGCCATGTGCAGCTTTCCAAAGCAGAAGACGGCAGCATGTATTGTCATAAACGCAAGGTGGAACCCTACGTGGTTGCGCTGGATGACAACGAGAAAGAAGCCTACAACCAGTTACGAGTCAAAGAAGCTGTATAGCCTGAAATCAAGCGCGTTTCGCAAGGAGTTCGATTATGCCTGTAGCCTCGCAAATTACCGCGGTACCTGTGGTGATAGATGAAGACAAATGTATTGCCGACAAAGGCTGTACCACCTGCATCGATGTCTGCCCGCTGGATGTACTCTGGATTGATGAACGATCCGGAAAAGCACATATGAAGTACGATGAATGCTGGTACTGCATGCCCTGTGAGAAAGACTGCCCGACCGATGCGGTCACTGTAAATATTCCCTATTTGCTGAAATGAGGACCGAGTGTATGGCTAAATATGACGATCCTTTACTGATCTCAATCGCTGAACGGCTGGAAAGCGCAGACCCCGGCATTCGACGGGTTGCAACCATGGAACTGGTTGACAGCCCCGAACCAGAAGCGGTAGAACTGCTGTTAAGAGCATTGAAAGATCCAGATGCCAATGTCCGGCTGGAAGCGGCCAAAGTCATTGATGAGTTTGATGCCGCAGACATGACCGAGGCACTTGTTGATGCACTCACCTCACCGGATGAACACGTCCGCAACGCTGCCGCCCACGCCTTGGCTGATTTGAAAGACGCAGCGGCGGCCCCTGCATTGATCGCTGCCCTGGAATGCGATGACCCTTTCGTCATTGCCGGAATCCTCAGGGCGCTCAAGCCGTTACGAGTTAATGCGTCCAAGGCCCATGCCCTGACCTTTCTGGCTCATGTCGATTCAGGCGTGCGAAGAGAAGCTGTGGGTGTTCTCGGTTATCTGAAAGACGAACAAGCACTGCCTCAATTAATCAAAGTGGCTGCAGACGATACCGATCAGGAAGTCCGGCGTACCGCCATTGGGACACTGGTTTTTGCTGCCCCTCATCTCGTCGCGCCGGCGCTGGTGAAAGCCCTGTCAGATGAGCACTGGCAAGTCAGGGTAGAAGCCGCCAACGGTATCGGACGATTGAAGATCGAGAACGCGGTTACACCTTTAATGTCGCGAACCGAGGATGAGTATTGGCAAGTGCGTGAAAAAGCGGTGGAATCACTGGGCAAACTCAAAGCACGGGAAAGTATTTCGATATTGGGACGTTGCGCTGAAGATCCGATCAGCAATCTTCGTAAAGCCGCCATTGCTGCACTGGGGGAAATTGAAGACGCCGCTGCACTGCCCTACATTGAGCGGGCATTGAATGACAACGATCCGGATGTGCGCAAAATAGCCCGTTGGGCAATGGGCAAGTTTGCCGCTTGAACATGACGTATAACCTCAAGACCAAACGACAACGTACCATCGCATCCATGTGCCTGATTGCCGCTGGAACCATGCTTCTGGCTTATCGAGGTGTCAGGCCCTGCCCGGAGATCGTACTCGATACTCATCCTGTCGACTATCCGGTTCTTATCGAAGGAAATTTACGATGCACGCTTCCGAACAGCGCCCCAGAACCATAGAACTACTGCAAAAAAGTCGACTCATGAAAATCTGCTGGCATTCCGGTGATCATTCAGAGATCGCATTTTCGCTTCTGCGCCAATTTTGCGCCTGTTCTCAATGCCGTGCACAAAACATTGTCGGACAGCCGCGAAACATTGTCGGACAGCCGCGAAACCTTAACAACACGGACATTACCCACGCGACGCCAATCGGCAGCACCGGTTTACAACTGGCATTCAGTGATGGCCATCAGAACGGCATCTATCCCTGGGGCTACCTGCATGCCATCGGACAGGGCCGGGGAATAGCCTATTTCAACGAATGCTAAAGCGCTGTGCTATTATGCTGGCTGAGGTTTAGCGCTATCGTTTACCCTGCGAGAGTTGAACTGAACTCATGGTTAGCTAACCGCTTGCGGACTTTAACATGAACGAAAGTCTACTCGTTACCCAACACCCGTTTACGCTCGAAATCGGTCTCACGCTGGCAGTCATCGGGTTTACGTTTTACCTCTTTATCAGCGATAAGTTCAGTACCGATATTTCTGCCATACTGATCCTTGTTGTTATCGGTGCCGTCAGTCAGATACCGCAAGTAGACACCTTGCTCCCACCTTCTGTTTTATTCAGCGGTTTTTCCAGTAATGCAGTGATCGCGCTCATTGCCTTGATGATCATGGCAGGCGGTATTGAACGGTCCGGGGCCATGGATCGCGTGGCACAGGGTATCGTCAACCTGAGTAGAGGTCGTCAGTTCCGGGTTATTGCACTGGTTTGCGGTAGCGCAGGACTGATGTCTGGAGTGATTCAAAACATTGGTGTGGTTGCGCTCTTCGTTCCGGTCGCCTCGTACCTGAGCGTGCACACTCAGGTTCCCATTAACCGTATATTGATGCCCATGTCTTTTTCCGTCATTCTGGGGGGCAATCTCACCATTATGGGAAACAGCTCACTGATCGTGCTCAACGATATCATCCGGACAAACAGTGCACCGGAAATCAATACCCATGCGTTCCCAATATTTGCCGTATTTCCCTACGGATGTGCCCTGCTCTGTGCCGGTGTCATTCTGTTTTGCACCGCAGCGAACCGGCTTTTTCCTGAGGCAGCCTCGACAAAAAACCGCGAAAGATCGGAGACTGTCGAAACATCATCTTTACAGGGACCATCTCTACAGAGACAGACTGAAACCGCAGACTCAGTCACCCAAACGCCCAGTGCGACAGTCGCCATTACCTGCTTCGGAGGCAGTCTGATTCTGGCGTTGCTTTCAGACTTTCCGATCGGCTGGGGCCTGTGGAGCGGTGTTCTGGCGATGTTCCTGTTGAAAGTCATCAACCCCGAAAGCGCCTATCGAGCCGTAAGCTGGAATACCGTGGTCATGCTCGCTGGATTGATCCCGCTTGGAATCGCAGTGGACTACACCGGTACAGCATCGTGGATCAGTACCGGATTGGTTCGAGCGCTCCCGCCAGAACCGTTTCTGATTCCCTACCCGGTTCTTATTCAAATTACATTAGCGCTCCTGACCGCGTCTCTCACCTTGGTCATGTCAAATGTTGGTGCGACTGTATTACTTGTCCCTTTGGCGATTCAACTGGGTCAATCGACCGGTCAGGATCCTATTACCCTCGCCCTCCTGGTCGGTCTCTGTGCTTCAAATTCATTCCTGTTACCCACTCATCAGGCCAACGCTTTGGTACTGGCTACCGGACACTACCGCGTGGCAGAATTTACACGAGTAGGACTCATTGTCACCAGTATCTACTTAGGCATTGTGCTTGTTATGATCAATTCTTTGACGTAGAACTCAGAAATTTTAGACAGTAAGACTACACATCCTACGCAATCGGCGGTAGCATATGTCGGAGAAATTGCCAGAAGATATTTAACAATTTCTATGATAAGGATGTATTTCCCAACGCCGACATCGTGCAAACTCGCCAAAGTCGGGCCCGTTTCGGTAGGCATTACAGTCTGATGAGTAAATCACAGCGCTAAATCGAATCGGAAGTAACAATCTAAACCTACAGAGAAAAGTAACTATGGATTTGGTTCGTACTTTCTTAGCTGGGTTGCTATGGATGGCCCTTGCCTCTGGCACTTCTGCCCAATGCAACTCTTATAACTTATCTCAAGACTCAGAAACTATTCTTGAAATTTATGTCGCGTTTTACGGTCGCCCGGCCGATCCTGCGGGATTGAAATACTGGGCTAAAGAACTCGCCGCAGTCGATGGTGACGTAAGTAAAATCATTGGGGCATTTGGTACATCCCCCGAATATGAAACACGATTTGGTGCCCTGAATGATACAAGCCTGATCACAAATTTGTACCAACAAATTTTGGGGCGGGATCCCGATGCGGCAGGACTGAATTTCTATCAGGGCGAATTGAGCTCTGGCCAAAGCTCACTCCAAACCATTGCACTAACGATACTCGGGGGTGCAACCGGGCCTGATGCCGAAGTGATCCAAAACCGCAAAGCAGTTGCAAAACACTACCTATCCATCACGGCAAATAGTCCTGAAGCTGAAAGCGAATTCAGCAATGACGATCTTTTTACCATTCTCGGAACAGTAGCAGACAGTGCAATTGATCGCGACGCGGCCTGTATCTTGGTTACTGAAATCGGTGGCGAAGCCAATAACGGAATTAACGCCCTGAATTGGGATCAAGGGGCTTGGGATGAGCAAAACTGGAACTAACGGAAACGTCGCACCAGACAACGATTTGAATAAGGAAATCAAGATGAAAAATTACCTGCAGAAGTTTGTATTAGCAACCGCACTCACTACCTGTGCTGGAACCGCATTGGCAGAAATACCCAACACCTTTACTGCCGGTACTCCGGCTAAAGCGGATGAGGTGAACGAAAACTTCGCTTATATCGAAGAGCGACTGAACTCAGGATTGCAAACTGAATTCACCGCCGATTGTGACGCTGACCGCAGCAACCTGACCACCGTTCTTGAAAACCTGCCACAAACCAAAAGCACAGTTCATGTAAACGGTACCTGCAATCTAGGCACAGGCGTTGTGCTCACAAATAAGGATGTCCACATTATCGGTGCAGACGGAACAGTCATTCGTGGAGCCGGCTCCATTTCGGAAGCCATGTTCCTGATTCGTGAACGCACCACTCTCGAAATAGAGAACCTGGAAATTTCCAATGCCTCCGGTAACGTTAACTTGTTTGCAGCATTCGGAAATAGTATCGCCAACCTCGAAAATATCCGCTTTGTTGGTTCCATTGAAAAAGGCTTGCAGACAGCAATCATGGTTCTTGGTGGCTCAGTAGTCAACATGAGCAATATTGATGTCACGGGTGTAACTTATGGCCTGGCAGTGTTCGGCGCAGCCAAAGCCTGGCTCGAGGGCGATGCGAACCGAATCAGCGCATCTGGTACCAGTGGCCTGCGGGAAGTTCCTTCTGCAGCCCTGTTTGTATCGGAAAACTCCTTTGTGGATGCTGAAAACACGGTATTTGAAGGTGTTATGGCTGTCCTCGATAATTCAACCTTCAAATTGAACAACGGCATATTGAATGGTTCAGCCATGGTGGTGCGCCGCAGTTCAGTGGTTGAGCTGGCAGACAATGTCACCATCAATACCGTGATCTCTGCTGAAGACTTCAGCACGGTGTATGGCAGTTCTGTACAGTAGTAACCCGGTCAAACAGTCAGGATGGACGGGGCGGGTCGGGAAATTGAGTTGCACTCTGCTCCCCGTCCTCGCCGGAAAGTCTCACAACACAGATCCGTTGCAATTAAATATCAACCACGTCTGCCCCCAGGTTAGCGAACTCGGCAATCAGCGTTTTGAAGGCATCCATGCTCGGTTTTTCGGCATCTTTACGCCAGATCAAACAGGTTGTGGTGTCCCGCCACCGCGCAGGTAACGCGTGCTTTTTCAACCCCGCCGCAAAGGGCACACTTTGCAGGAGAATTTCCGGCACAATACCGACACCCATGCCGGCGGTTACACAATTCAACATGGCATGGTAAGAATTGATCTCCACCACGCGGGCAGCCATTCGTGATTCTCCCAACCAGTGCGTCAAACGGGTACGATAGGCACATCGACTGGAAAATCCCAGTAACGTGGGGGACGGCCCCAGATCCAGGGGCGTTGAAATATCCGGATGAGGGTTTTCAGATACAATCACAAGTGACTCCTGAAATACCGGCTGCTGACGCAAACGTTCATCTGCCACGGGATCGGCAACCAGCGCGAGGTCGAGATCCCCGCGTATAACTTGCTCAATGAGAACCCCCGTCGGATCGGTATGCACTTCGAGTGTCACCTCCGGGTACTGGCGGTGATAAGCCATTAGCACATCCGCCAGTCGGGTAGCCGCCACCGCTTCCATCGTGCCAAGGCGAAGCTTGCCACGGGGATAAGGCTGATTCAGTTGATCTACCGCCTCCTGGGCAAGTGCCAGTATTTGTTTGGCGTACTCACGCAATTGTTCTCCCGCGGGGGAAATATACAAACGATTTTTGTCCCGGACAAACAACTCCTGCCCCAACTCCCGCTCCAGCTTTTGAATCCGCGCAGTAACATTCGACGGCACCCGATGAAGCTGCTCCGCCGCACGACTCACACCACCAAACTCCGCAACTTTACTGAACACCAGCAAATCAGTCAGATCCATCGCAAACTTTTCCATGGACAAACCTCGTGTATTTCAATCTGAGTAAAACAACGCCAGCTTACCGGCACACACAACCTCACCGCCCTGGTTTATATCATACAACCGTTTTCACAATAACATTCACAAAACATGAAAGCTACATCATAAATTATTCACTATTTGAAAAGAATCAACAGCGAAAGCATGTCCAGCCACCGAGCCCCCAATGCTGACCTGCTCTCACTCACCGAAGAAAACTTAAAGCCAGTCGGATACAGCACCACGCATAATCGTGGCGAAAGTCTCGTATCATCTAAATCGCCACTAAAAAACTGTTCATAACGACAGTTATAATAGGAGTGGCGGCTTTTAAGAAAATTCTGTCTATATAGAACCTGAAAAATCATGCGCAGCTTCGCCTGAGCCAAAAATACAAGCATCTGATAAATATAGAAAATCTAATCCATATTTTTGTTTACATAGACAATAATCCTGTCTATGTATGCCGGAATGCTCTCTTTTCCTCCAGCGAAAAGCTGATACACTCATAGTTAGTGTTAGGTACAGCCACTGATAATCGCGGTTATAAGCGTGATAGAAACGACGGATCTGGTGGGCCGGAAGTTATTTACGAAGCACGCAAAGTAATAAGCTGTTAGGCCATAAAATTGGAGACTGAATATGGCATGGTATAATTCAAGTTCATTGTGGAGCGTTTTAGTAGCAACATTAGCCCTAGTGCTGACTCAATTGCCTCCAATTTTGCAATGGTTTCCCGAATACAAGCTTTCAATACAACATGACAACAGGATCGGTGTTAACAATGCCATAGGTATTATCGGACATAACTTGGCGATTGAATTACATAACAAAGGAAATCGAGAGTTAAATGTTGAAAAAATTGAGCTAGAAATAATCAACCCAGACCAGAAAAAGAGAGTTCTGAATGCAGAGTCATTTTCACCAATGATTACGGGGGGCGGCCAACCGATAAACCTACCTGTTAACTCAGTGAAACTTTCACCCAATGAAAGTTCATCGGGTTTTATTTTCTTTAATCAGACTATTAGTCCAGACACAGAAGAGAAATATAATGAAATACGGCTTTCTATCTCTCAAAGTATATTTGATAAACAACAATTAATTGAGTGGGGAGCACTAAATCCCAGAGCTTCTATAGAAGCTAGTGAATCGCTGGTAGATACTGCAATTGAGTTTTTTGAGGAACATTATGACCTGGAAAAGGGGCTGCATAAAGTAACAATTGTCGTGTATACCCAAGAGAAAGCTGAACCGTTTAAAACCCATCTAGAATATACAATTTATGGATATCACATTGAAACAGTGAGATCGCAAACTGATGATTATAAGTATGGTGCAGGAATTTATGGGCCAAGTGCCAACAGCAAACAGGTCTGGTTAAAAGTCAGGCCTAACAATCGCGTTAATTAGGACGCTCGCAAGCTCGCGCCTATTACGCGGGCGTTGAGCCTGTAGAAAAAGGTCGATTCCCACCCATATTTTGCTAAACTCAGAGCATTGATCAAGGAGTGATTCAGATGCCAAAGTTCAAGCCTTATAATTACAATCAAAGCGCAATGGTGGTGATCAACTATCACGATCAACTCCAACCCGGCACGTTTGAATACGCCATCCATCACCTCATCGAACATAAGCTCGACCTATCGATATTCTTCCCTAATTATCATAACGACCACACCGGACGGCCCGCCTACGACCCGGCCATCCTGCTCAAAATCGTATTATTCGCATACTCCAAAGGCATTACATCGAGTCGGGAAATACAATGGTGTTGTGAAACCAACATCATCTTCAAGGCGTTGTCCTGTGATTCGGTTCCGCACTTCACGACCATTGCAAACTTTGTGAGCGGGTATCCGGACGAAATAGCATCGCTCTTCGAACAGGTCTTGTTGATTTGTCATGAGCAAGGCTTACTCGGCAATGAGTTGTTCGCAATCGACGGCTGCAAGATGCCCTCAAATGCGGCGAAAGAGTGGTCGGGTACGTTTAAAGAACTCACCGAAAAACGCGATAAACTCCGACGACAAATTCGCTATCACTTACGAGAACATCAACAGAATGATACGAATGCGTGTCGGGATGAAGAGCGACAGAAGCGCCATGAGCAGGCCGTGAAAACGCTTGATAAAGCAGCGGAGAAAATCGACCAGTTTTTAAAGCTCCAGCGCCCACGGATGGGCCAGGGGAAAAGACCAAAGGAAGTGAAAAGTAATATCACAGATAACGAATCGGCCAAGATGACCACCTCCAAAGGCACGATTCAAGGCTACAATGGCGTCGCGGCAGTCGATAAAAAGCATCAGATCATCATCGATGCACAAGCCTTTGGTGAAGGTCAGGAGCACCACACGTTAGCCCCCGTACTCGAGTCGATAGATAATCGGTTGAGGCGGCTTGGCATCTCAGACAACATTTTTCAATCAGGCACTGTTGTTACAGCTGATACCGGGTTTGCCAATGAAGTCAATATGAAATACCTGTACGAGCGGGATATCAACGCCTATGTGCCAGATAACCGGTTTCGCAGCCGTGATCCTAAGTTTGCGGATCAGAAAAGGAAATATGGTAAGCGCCATCAAGATACCAAATCGAAAGAGTCTCACCATGGCAAAGCCGTGATTCCCGCAAAGGAATTCACCTTTGATCCCATTCAGTTGACGTGTATTTGCCCTGCGGGTGAATCACTGACTTTCCACGGGGTTCGAGAAGACCCACACGGTAATCCGAAAGCTTTTTTTGAGGGGCGGTTATTACAATGCCGACACTGTGAACTCAACACAAAGTGCATGAAAAATCCGAGTGCTGCAAACCATCGCAAAGGCGCTGGAAGGCAAGTCTCATTCATAATTACAGACAAGCGCAAGCCCAACTATACAGACTGGATGAAGTGCAGGGTTGATAGTGACGCAGGGAAGCAAATCTACAGTCACCGGATGTCTGTTGTAGAACCTGTTTTTGGCAATATTGGTACCACCAAAAAATTAAACCGCTTTAGCCTGAGAGGGAAAGCGAAGGTTCAAGGTCAATGGCAGTTGTATTGTATGGTTCACAATATCGAGAAGGTATTGAATTATGGGGAGCTCACCGCATGACAGGCGGTAAAAGCTTGTATCCGGACAATTCGAAACATGCCTGTAAGCTCGTAAGTAAAGCGATTGATCGCACGAAATTGAAATAACGAAATAAATAACTTGCCAGCGGCTAATTCATAGCCGATGGTTAATGGATAGAAATTGAATTTGAGGTGTGTGGATATTGGGTCATGATTGGCTTTTTCTACAGCCTCGTTAGAGAACGAATGGAACGTAGTATTAATTGAAAGGATAGAATATGAATCTGATCGATTACGAACTATGGAATCTTTTGATGGCTCCAATGGGGTTTACTATTCTTTTATTCTTTGGTTTTTTCTTCATGAAGGAGTGGAGGATTGGCCGAGAACGGGATTTCGAAATGAGGAAGAGGGAATTTGATTTAAAGAGAGAAGAGGTTGCCGGCGCTGCAAGTATAAATATAAATAACGAAGCTCCAGGGTCTGGGAGCGATTTGGGAGGATATATTACTGTCGAGATCCCGGAAGAAAGAAAGCCAATGTTTCAGGATATATTGAAAGGCTTCGAAGAATATTCTCTGTTGAAGGGGTACAAAGTATCTATCTCGACAGACACAAGTGAAATGGACCGGATTTCATTCAAAATCACGATACTCGACTTTGGTGTTACAGCAAATCGTAATTCAGTAAAACAAGATCTGAACGAATATATTCGAAAAGTTCAACTGGGAGAGATCGACGAAGATATTCCACGAGTCATTAATCCTATTGATCACTCTCGGATCGTTATGGCACTAAAAAATAGAATCACATTCTTACAACAAAACTATGAAGTAGAAAAAAACATTAAGGAATTTTATGAGGGCTTTGTAAAAAATCTTCCTGTTGGAGGTTTTTCGCATGGTAATCCAGTTTTTCATATAAGCAATGGAGGTAATACCGATATGGATCAAAGAAAGTACATATCAAATAATTCTGCAAACGTAATGCAAGGCGATAATCACCAAAATCGGGTTGAAGCTGGAAATATAAATATCGGTTCAACTGTTAGTGAAAAGAATAATCAAATTGATCTATTAAGTGATTTAATTAAAGAGCTTTCTAGGAATTCCGATAATGAAGAGTACCAGAAAGCTATTCGACACTGCGAGAGTATCAAAGATGAGATGTTGGATGAGTCTCAACCAGACGAGGGAATGATTGGTAAACTTTTAAGGAAAGTAAGTGGAATCCTTAGTGCTGTAGAAAAAGGATCTGAGCTATTCGAAAAGGCTCAAAGTGTGTTTGATTCTTTTGGGGGCGCGAGCCTCTAACAAGCCAATGCACGCGGAGCCAGCTACGTTACGCAATTTTGCAGTGTCGCTTCGCAACACTTTACCACAAAATTGCTCCACTCCGCTGGCCCGGTGATTGGGGCGTTAGCTTTTAAGGGAGATATTCATGAGCAAAGAGTTAGTTGTTCCAGATGGAAAAAAATTAGAGTTACTATCAAAAGAAGAAGCATCTCTCGTATCGAAGGAAATCGTGAATGTCCGTGAGGAAGTTAGAGATTGTCCTTATTTAGAAGAAGCCCTTAAAGTTCTTCCAGTCAAAGGGTACAGGAGCGCAATAGGGTCATACTGGAACGCAGTAATAGATGATATTCGGCAAAAAATTATTCATAGGAGTTTGGATCTGTTCAACAAGGAGGTTAACCCGAAGAAGAAAATTGAGAAATATGAAGATTTTCAAGATTATGTTACCGATAACGATCTAATAGAGGGAGCGTACAAAATAGGTGTATTGAGCTGGGAAGCACGAAAACTAATGCATCAAGCCAGAGAAACAAGAAATATGTTTCATGGGCACCCTAAGAGCTCTGACCCTGGACTACTTAAAGTATTGAATTTGATTTCAGACTGCAATAAGTATGTTTTGTCACAAGAGTTTCCGCCTTCAATAATAGATATATCGACGTATCTGGCACAAATGGATTCTCCAGATTTCTCCAGAAATGAAATAGCGGTAGACCAGGCATTTACTGATTTGCCTCCTGTCTACAAGACTGAATTATCGAATCGGTTTTATACAACCTATTGTAGCGACAGTGTATCTAGTGATCTTAGAGGTAATATTGAGTTTTGCGCACCAATATTATGGTCATCGCTGACTAAAGAAGATAAAAAGCAAATTGGAAAGCGTTTCGATAAAGAAGTTGTAGAAGGGAACAAACAAAAAATAACTAAAGCATTTTCGTATATAAAGCTAGTAAACGGCCTTATGTATGTTAGCTCCGCTTCGCGGAGAATTCTAATTGAGCCTCTGGTGTCTGAGTTAAATGAATCTTTAGATGACTGGGATAAAGAGGCAAAGCTAGTCAAAAAGATTCTGCCAGCTTCGAAATTTATTCCAGCTGATCTTTTAATAGACTTTGTAGGCGCAATTACAAAAACCTTTGTTGGCTACAAGGGTAGTAGCTATAGCTATTCTAGAACCAATTTTTACTCCAATGCTGCTGCGCCCTCCATAAAAGAAATGTTTCAATCATTCGACTCTGCGGGGATAGATGCATTTGTTGAGGTAGTTAAAACTGACCGAGTCCTAAGAAGAAGGATTAAGGAGGCTGGCCAGCTAGAAAGGCTCAGGGTTTTAGCTAATATCTTGTTGGAAAATGAAATTGCTAGCGAACAAGCTGAACAGTTTTTAGACGCACTCTGTGATGAAGATGAAACTGAAGAGTTTTTTACAAAAGTATTGCCGAAGCTTAAGAAAAGCTAATCGGGTAACCGGGGGTATCTAACCCCCAGTCCCCACAACACCCTGCATGCCTGCGCGGCCCGGCGTTCCCGCACAGGGCGTTTCACTCAGGATAGTGAAGCATAATCCAACCATCGCGTAATGAATAAAGTCCCTCAGATTTCAAATACTCCAATGATAGAGCTCGATTGATTCCCGGAGTCTTAGAGCTACGCCATGGGCCTTTGCTGGTGATGCCACAGGCAACCGCCACCTGAACATGAACACCGCGTTTCATGAGATTTCTAACTTTGGTGCGTGGCTTTCGCCATTGACGCCAATATGCCATTCGCACCCTGCGACGAATCCAGTGATCCAGATCGACGCAGCGTTGATAGCAGTTAGCGATACCAAAGTAGTTAATCCAACCACGTAGGTATTGGCTCAGTTTGAAGAGCTGATATTTCATCGAAACTCCCCAGTTGCGATTCGTCAAACGTCGAACTTCCTGTATAAAATTCTTAAGGGAGCTCCGGTGCCATTGGATGCGTCCAGCCTGGAAAGTGAATCCCTGGAACTTGCATTCACTGGTTTTGACGACGTGGCTTTTAGTCGTGTTAACAACCAATTTCAGCCGGCATTCTATAAAACGGGTGATACTTTTCAGTACACGTTCACCCGCTCTAGGACTGTTTACGAGGATCGTAAAATCATCCGCATAGCGGGCAAAGCTGCGTCCCCGTTTCTCAAGTTCTTTGTCCAGAGGATCGAGCATAATGTTAGCCAGTAGAGGCGATAAAGGTCCTCCTTGTGGCACTCCTTCTCGACTCTCCATGTAGAACTGGTTATCGATAACCCCAGCTCGGAGATAACGCTTGATCAGTTGTAATAGGCGCTTATCCTTCACCTTGCGGCCAAGGAGCGTCATTAGCAGATCGTGGTTAACCCGGTCAAAGAACTTGGACAGGCCGACATCCACAGCAAAACGGCGTCCCGTTTTGATAATGTGTTGAACCTGTTTTACCGCCTGTTGCCCATTTCGATTAGGCCGGAATCCAAAGCTATTGCTAGAGAAGCCGGGATCGAAGATAGGCGTTAGCACTTGGGCGATGGCTTGTTGAATCACTCGATCAGTAATCGTGGGAATACCCAGCAGGCGTTTACCGCCATCAGGTTTATCGATCTCCACGCGTCGAACGGGTGAGGGTTGGTATCGTCCTGAGTTCAGGTCGTTAACAACTGCTTTCCAATGCCCACCTTTTACCCAGGTCGGGAACTCATCAATGGTCATGCCATCAATGCCAGCGGCCCCCTTGTTGGCTCGAACTTGTTTCCAAGCCTTTTGAAGGTTCTCAGGCTGAAAAACTCGTTCGAATAGATTATTGCCAAAGGCTGGCTTCGTATCACTACGCTGAGTCACGTCATTACCGGTCGGCATTCGTGTGTTCAAGTATGACAAGGCTCCTCCTTTATTCTGAATGTTCAGGCCTTCGCCTAAGGCGCCTACTTTTGGCACCATGTCCCATCCATTACGATGGGCATTGGGCTACTATGCCGTCTGCTGACTTCTGCTTAATCACCGACGAAGTTACCCCCGCAGGCGCTATCAATGGTCATCTGTTCGCTCTCTTTAGTTGATGAGTCCAAAGAGCCAAGACATTTCTTTACCAGAGCCTCACTGGTTTCTGATTGGTCGCATGTTAAGCAGATCTCCGGAATGCCGGACCACCCGAATAAGAACATTAACTTTCACTGCACAACTGGACTAGGCGTCCCCCATATTTACGGTGGCCGTTAGATCACGTGGCTTCGATGTCTTGTGCCATCTCGCCTCCAGCCTACGCCTCATATGTTGTTCTTGGGGGACGCCTAGTCTTCATCAGCTCGCAGTTTTGCTAGCGGCTTCCTTCCGGCCGGCGTCCCGGAGACCGTTCCTCACGGATTGGCCCTTGCCATTCGCTAGTAGTTATCGTTAAATCGTTTAAGATTGATTTACTGGTGATCTTCCTAAAGAGGACTTTCATCGGGGCGGCCATCCGCTTATTAGATAATGCCCATGCCGGGCGTACCAAATTGGTCAACATGACGCCTGGCGGCGCATGTCACCAAGGCGTTATGAGTAATATGTAAATGAAGACTCGTTTGATCGGAGAGAATGATCTTGAAGAGTGTGCAAGACTGTATGCTCAAGTATTTTCTAGCGAACCGTGGAACGAAGACTGGACATTGGAACACGCATTTAACCGTCTCAGTCATTTTTACAAATCTATGGGGTTTCTGGGCGTATTGCTTGAAAACGAAAGCGTTGTGAGTTTTGCATTAGGCAATTGGGAGCCATTTTACTTTGGCAATATGTTCTACCTAAGAGAAATGTGCACACATACTCGTTTCCAGGCTAATGGCTATGGCAGCAGGGTTTACACTGCCCTAGAAAATGAGCTTAGAGCTAACTCTGTAAATAGTATTTATTTAACAACTGAGCGTGAGATTCCTGCTGCTAGCTTTTATCAAAGTAATGGCTTTAGTTACAGCGAGAAAATGGGTTTTTATGCTAAGCGACTAAACTCATAATCGGGTAGCCGGGGGTATCTAACCCCCAGTCCCCACAACACCCTGCATGCCTGCGCGGCCCGGCGTTCCCGCACAGGGCGTTTCACTCAGGATAGTGAAGCTTAATCCAACCATCGCGTAATGAATAAAGTCCCTCAGATTTCAAATACTCCAGTGACAGAACCTGATTGATACCCGGGGTCTTAGCACTAAGCCATGGGCCTTTGCTGGTGATGACACATGCAACTGCGGATTGAACATGCACACTTTGCCTCATGAGATTACGTACATATATTGCAATTTGTATTGCCTTTTATCCGGTCGACTTGAAACTTATGGGGAACTCGCCGCATGACAGGCGGTATAAGCGTGTATTCGGACGACTCGAAACATGCTTGTGAGCTCGTAAGTAGAGCGATTGATCGCACGAAATTGAAATAACGAAAGAAATAACTTGCCAGCGGTTAATTCATAGCCAATGGTTAAGGAAATGAAATTAGATTTGAGGTGGTGGATATTGGGTCATGATAGACTTTTTCTACAGCCTCGTTATGCTCACCAAATGGTATCTATCATCTCACTTGATAGTAGGTTTTTATCTGCTGTGACTAATCTCGCATTGTGAATAATTGATGTAGCTGCAATTATTCTGTCGGCAGGGTCATTGTTTATTTCTGAATTAAAATTAACTGATAATTCAGCTATTTCAGGAGAGATAAGTTTTACTAAAACATTTCTTGATTGCAGAAATAAGTTAATGAAATTTGCTGCCGTTGTTTCAACTTCAATTCTTCTTTTTTTGATTAGCATAGATATTTCCCAAATTGAAATATCTGAGATTGCTAATGCATTGTTTTCATCTGCTTTATTTATTGCATCCATTGCGGGAGCTGTAATACTTTTTGGGTCAAGCGCGTCCCAAATAATTGCGCATGTATCCATTAGTATCATGTCAAAGCATCCCAGTCAGCATCTATTGGAGAAGTAATATCATGTATTTTTGCGTTTGTGGCCAACGTGTCTAACTGTTTTTTTGCTTGTTCTCTTTTGTTTTCTGGCGGTGTTATTGTTGCTAACAACTTTCCGTTAGAGGTGACAGAAATTTGTTCGCCAGAGTTAGCTATCTCTAAATATTTCAAAAGGTTAGCTCTAAACTCACTAATGTTAATTGTCTGCATGGTTTTACCTGTATTTATTGTACAAGAATATTGTACAACTATATTCCAATAAATCATGCATAACAAGTGACTATGTTCCCAAGTCAAGCTTTTAAGCCATTTTCTCATCCCAGAAAGTTCCATTCTTGACCATCGTATTCAGGATAGTCAGTTGCTTCCGCATCCAGGCAACCATGGCCACTTTTTTGGGTTTGCCAGCCGTCACCATCCGCTCATACATCGGCTTCAATTGTGGGTGGTATTGTATGGCAGGCATGATCGACATGAACAAAACGGTGCGGATTTTACTGCGATCGCCGCGTATGAATCGCTTGCCTGCGTATACACCACTGTCGCGGTTCATGGGCGCAACGCCAACTAATGCAGCAATCTGTTTTCGATTCAGTTTGCCCAATTCAGGCAGTTCACTGATGGGTGTATACGCGAGCACATTGCCAACCCCTTTTACACTCGTAAGTTGATCTACTCGAATGTTTTGAGTGGGCGTCTTGTTTTCCAAGCTTAAGATTGGTTTGCAAACCCGGAGATAGATCGATCGCACGAATTTGAAATAACGAAATATTTAACTTGCCAGCGGATAAATCATAGCCGATGGTTAATAGATGGAAATTAAATTTGAGGTGTGTGGATATTGGGTCATGATTGGCTTTTTCTACAGCCTCGTTACACGATAAGGTCATCCATGCTTGAAACTATAATTGTCGTAATATTAGTTATCGTATTTTGGAACCCAATATTTATGAATACCATTGGGCCATTTATTATTTGGAAAACTCAGAAAATTCCTACTGACATTAATTTTGTATCGGTTGATGAGTCCAAATTTATAAGTGAGAGAAACGAAATATTTCATTCATACGACAAGAGTTTATCTGAATCCGGTTTTTCCAATATTGGCTCCTCATTGATGATGAACTCACATTCGACAGGCCACTTTCGCCTCTACTGGAACAATGAAAACACAATGGCAGCAATGGTTGTGAATATGGTTAGCAAAGTCGAAGACATCACCTATTTAGAGATAACGCAAAAATATGAGGATGGCGTTGTAATTGATGTGAACAACAGTCCTGTACCGGAATCATATCCTAAAATGGACTTTAAGCTTGTTTTTAGATATCCAAAATTGCACTCTGCTGATGAGATGGTCAAAATATTACAGAATATAAAATCGAAAACCAAACCTGGGTCAACCCCGGTTAGTATTTCAGGTGGTTTCAAAGAAGTTTCTGAATTTATACGAAAAGAATCTGATGAGCTGCTTAGGTTGGGCTTGGTCAAAAATGAAATTGACGAAACAGGAAAGCGTTCGCTCACTTTAAAGGGAGCTTTCGCAATGACGTTTCGATCAGTACCGCCAGGTAGACGTATTCGTGCATACCTTTCTGAAAAGAATGCCAGAAAGTATAGTGAAAGCGTGTAATCGGGTAACCGGGGGTATCTAGCCCCCAGTCCCCACAACACCCTGCATGCCTGCGCGGCCCGGCGTTCCCGCACAGGGCGTTTCATTCAGGATAGTAAAGCTTAATCCAACCATCGCGTAATGAATAAAGTCCCTCAGATTTCAAAAACTCCAGTGACAGAACCTGATTGATACCCGGAGTTTTAGAACTGCGCCACGGGCCTTTACTGGTAATGCCAAACGCGACCGCGGCTTGAACATGCACACCTTGCCTCATAAGATTACGTACATATATTGCAATCTGTATTGCCTTTTATCCGGTCGACTCGAATCTTGCCTGTAAGCTCGTCATTAAAGCGACTGATCGCACGAAATTGAAATAACGAAATAAATAACTGATAACGTAAAATATCTGTTTTTATTCGGGCTTTGTTGCTTTATGGGAACATTTTATTTGCAAGCAAGAGATGTTCGAAGTGCTCCAGAAGTATTTACGGTTTTCCCGAATAATGTAGATAGAACTTTTAGCCGAAGAATTGAGCTGAGCCCTGAAGATAACTCTTTCGGTATCTATGGTAGTTATGAGGCAGGCAGGCATCCTGATTTCCCTCCACGCGAGATACGTTTACGTGTGTTAAAAGAGAACGATGTGGTAATTTCAAAGAAATTATCGATGAGCCGTGTCTACGGTGGAGATATTACACCTTACGGATATTATACTGAAGTTACTTACGGCGAGTTTGATATTTCTGAAAGTGGTATATACACAGTGGAAATTGAATTGCTTTCTCCCATTGAAAATATACGCAGCTATCAGTTAACTGTGCGCTCGAACATACATTCCTGGTATCAAATTATTAGTTTTATTTTGGGAGTTATTCTTATGTTTACGGGCGGGATTATTGGGGGGTGGAGAAAAGTCAAAGATGTCCTTAGTAAGTACTTTAAGATTTAGAGCTTAAGATTATTCAAAAGTTTGTCTATTGGACAGGCATTTGTTTACTCCCTATATCGAGAAAGTATTGAATTATTGGAATCTTGCAGCGTGACAGCAGGTATAAGTATGAGTCCGGGTGACTTTAGATTGGCTTGCAAACCCGGAGATAGAGCGATTGATCCCACACGTAACAAAGACAGCCATCCGTAAGTTCCAAACGGCGGATTACGCCCCACAGTACATCAGTTAGCACAGGTCAGGCGCAATTTGCGGATTAAAACGAAAATTTGGTCGTGAGACGCCCGGAATTAAGCTGGCAGGGATGTAAATAGCAAATTCAGAGCGCAAAATGCTCCCGAGATCGCTCGTTAGTGTTTTAAGATGAAGGGTTATATTAGGTACTTATGTCGGAAACAAACTTCGACACTGGGCCAATCCAGAAACCCGTCGGTGACCGAGGCCCTGACTGGCGATTTTCACCTGTTCAGCTTTGCCAACGAAGGTCGGGAATAAGGATTCCATCTTTCCTGTGAGTTGAGTCCACTGTCTTTCGTTGATCTTCAGACGTTGCAATATCGGCGGTAGAGATGTTGAGATCGATCCGCGCTTGTCGTCCCGTTGAATTCGTCCGGTCCAATCCAGTAGCTCGAGGTAATCTTGTAAGTTAAACTGAAGGCCGTCCGGTTGGTCTTTTCTGGGGTTTCCGACGAAGGGTAACAGATAACCCGGTTGATGAGGTGTGTCAGCCTTTGCCGCTTTAATCCGTTTTTGAACAGATGTGTGATCCGATGATTCCGGCGAATCGGCAATACCGGCGCGGATCGGGTTCAGATCGACATAGGCGAGACAAGCTGCTAAGGCTTGTTCATCCAGTAACGCCTGACATTTAAACCTGCCTTCCCAGAAGCGTCCAGTGCATTGATCTTCCTGATTGGCTGCACGCGCTATGGGTTCATTCAATGATCGCATGAACCAGCTGATATCTTGTAAACGCGCTCGCCATAGTTTTGCTAAGCTATTTAAACGGTGGTACTCACAGTCGAGTAATGTATCGCCAGATAAATACCGCTTGGAAAGTGCATTCCCGGCGTAAACACCATGCCAACGTTCAATGACGTCTCTTGTGCTCCAGCTTTCGGCCTTCGCTTGATTGATCCGAAGTACGGTATGGGTGTGGTTTGACATGACGGCAAAAGCGCAGACATCAATGGCAAAGGTGCGTGCCAACAGGATCAATCGATCCTCGACCCATTGTCTCCGGTGTTCGTAGCTTTTACCGGTGAAATGATCGACACCACAGAGGAAACTTCGGCGCACGCAGCGGGATATACAGTGGTAGTAGGGCGTTGCGTCAAGTGAAATTTGAGCTTTCCTTGGTTTCGGCATGTCTTCAGATCCATTGAAGTATTATTTATCTGGCTGAATATACAGTTTTTTGGTCGTGAGTCAATGTATTGAGTGGGTGTCTTGTTTTCCACGGCTGGTTTTTTGGCACTTTTATGGGTATTCTTGATCATGAAAAAGGTGACTCTGATGTGCTTGGTTGTTTGATGATAACCAATTGAATCAAATCGCCTTTTTCTTTTCAAGTACAATGTTGTTTGCAGAATTTAGGTACCAATTAAAAATACTTATATGGGTTATGAAGTTGAATGGTTATAAATCACCTAATCGGGTAACCAGGGGAGAGTAACAAAGACAGCCATCCGTAAGTTCGTGGTTCGAGAAAACCCACACGGTACTCCGAAAGCTTTTTTTGAGGGGCGGTTATTACAATACCGACACTGTGAATTCAACTCAAAGTGCATGAAAAATCCAAGTGCTGCAAACCATCGAAAAGGCACTGGAAGGCAAGTCTCATTCATAATTTCAGACAAGCGCAAGCCCAACTATACCGACTGGATGAAGCGCAGGGTTGATAGTGATGTGGGGAAGCAAATCTACAGTCACCGGATGTCTGTTGTAGAACCTGTTTTTGGCAATATTGGTACCACCAAAAAATTAAACCGCTTTAGCCTGAGAGGGAAAGCGAAGGTTCAAGGTCAATGGCAGTTGTATTGTATGGTTCATAATATCGAGAAGGTATTGAATTATGGGGATATTGCAGCGTGACAGGCGGAATAAGCATGAGTGCGGTGGCTCGAAACCAGTCTGTTATCTCGGATATAGAGTGATTGATCGCACCAATTGTAAATAACGAAATAATTAACTTGCCAGCGGATAAAATATGGCCAATGGTTAAGGGAATGAAATTAGATTTGAGGTGTGTGGATATTGGGTCATGATGGGCTTTTTCTACAGCCTCGTTAACCCAAAAGGAGTGAGCAGTGGCATCTCCACTATCTGATTTAGACGAACTAGTCTTAAAATGCCGAGATCCAAAGGCTAAAAGTTACATCCGTGAAGCCGTTGCATGTTATAAATCTGGTGCGTTTAGATCAGCAATCGTGTCTACATGGATTGCTGTCTCTTTCGATATAATTGATAAACTCAAAGACTTGTCATTGGCTGGTGACAGAGAGGCGGAAAAGCAAATAGAAACCTTCGAGAAAGCTAGAAGAGCTGGTGATATTGCTAATTCCCTAAAGTTCGAGAGAGATATATTGGAGGTCTGTAGGGATAAGCTTGAATTAATCTCACACGTAGAATTTATCGATCTTGAGCGTTTGCAGCAAGACAGAAACCGTTGTGCTCACCCCTCAATGACAAGCGATGGCGAAATCTTTAATCCCTCAGCCGAGCTTTCACGGGTTCATTTACGTTCGGCTGTTGAACACTTATTGCAATATCCACCAGCACAAGGGAAATATGCATTGGATTCTTTGGTGAAAGAAGTAAATTCAGAATACTTTCCAACCGAAATCAATAAAGCTGTAATTGCGTTCAATAATAGCCCGCTATACAAAGCTAGGGAAAGTCTTGTTAGAAATTTCATTATTGTACTCTTAAAGAAGCTAATTAATGATGCAAAAGGTTACAAAGAGATTTCTAGAATTACTACTGCACTAAAAGCGATTGAAACACTTTACAGAGAAATTTATCGCGATACTCTCACCGGTAAATTGTCAAGCATCGTAAGAGCTGTTGATGACGGTAGTCTTGAAAAAATAATTCCGGTTATAGAAAGGTTGAATGATAGCTGGTCATATTTTGAAGATGATGTTAAACAAAAAATCGAAGCATATGTCGAAAATTTACCTAAAGGTAAGCTAGATGATATTGAATTGTTTTTCTCGATTAAAGATTTAGTAGGTGCTGCAGAGAAACGATTGAAAAAGGCAACTAGAGCGGAGCTTGATGATCCGCTATTTTTTGTTTTACCTAGTCAAATTGCTGATAGGATAGTTGAACTTTATATTGAATCGAGCTCCTTCGATCAGGCAAATAGCTTTGCTTCTACTGTTACTAGGTATGCAGGT
This sequence comes from Oleiphilus messinensis, assembly GCF_002162375.1. GTDB lineage: Bacteria > Pseudomonadota > Gammaproteobacteria > Pseudomonadales > Oleiphilaceae > Oleiphilus > Oleiphilus messinensis. The sequence continues at coordinate 4,523,663 of NZ_CP021425.1, forward strand.
GATTTTTCAATTGATCAAGTCAAGAAAATTATTAAGGGTTGTGGAGAAAACAATCAAATTGAACATAGTTTTGAAGTCGGAACTGTATTAAACGCATTGCGAAAAAATGAGAAAATAGATGATTCTCAATTTGACGAATGGCTAAAAGAAGCTGGACTAGAAAAGTACAGCAAAAACGAAGATGATGACGAAGAAGAAAATGGTTAACAAGCGGCTGCACCGGACAAATTTCCGCTGTCACCTTTTTTGCGCTACGCTGGCAAAAAAGTCGCCATCGAAAATTTGCACGGTGAGTCGGGCGTTATAAGCAAAGGAGTGCATAAATGTTCGTAATTAGAGAGATGTTAATTTCTGATTATCAGACTGTTATAGAATTATGGAACGAAACGGAAAACCTTTCATTGAGGGATGCAGATTCTAAACAAGGTATTGAAACATACCTTAATAGAAACAAAGGTCTTAGCTTTGTTGCATTACAAGAAAATGAAATAATTGGTGCATTATTGGTAGGCACCGATGGGCGCAGAGGGTATCTACAGCATTTATCAGTTTCGTCTGAACACAGAGGTAAAGGGGTTGGTAAAAAGCTTGTTTCTGAATCAATAAGTGCCTTATCATCAATCGGTATTTCAAAAACTCATTTGTTTGTTCTAAACGAAAATGTGCAAGCTCAAGAGTTTTACGAAAAGTGCGGATGGTTTCCAAGAGAAGAAATAAAAATGTATTCTTTTAATAGTTCAACTAACGTGAACGTATGAGAATCAAGCTTATAACAAGTGACTATGTTCCCAAGTCAAGCTTTTAAGCCATTTTCTCATCCCAGAAAGTTCCATTCTTGACCATCGTATTCAGGATGGTCAGTTGCTTCCTCATGCAGGCAACCATGGCCACCTTTTTGGGTTTGCCAGCCGTCACCATCCGCTCATACATCGGCTTCAATTGTGGGTGATATTGTATGGCAGACATGATCGACATGAACAAAACGGTGCGGACTTTACTGCGACCGCCGCGTATGAATCGCTTGCCTGCGTAAGTACCACTGTCGCGGTTCATGGGCGCAACGCCAACTAATGCAGCAATCTGTTTTCGATTCAGTTTGCCCAATTCAGGCAGTTCACTGATGAGTGTATACGCGAGCACATTGCCAACCCCTTTTACACTCGTAAGTTGATCTACTCGAATGTTTTGAGTGGGCGTCTTGTTTTCCAAGCTTAAGATTGGTTTGCAAACCCGGAGATGGAGCGATTGATCGTACGAATTTGAAATAACGGAATAATTAACTTGCCAGCGGATAAATCATAACCGATGGTTAATGGATAGAAATTAAATTTGAGGTTCGTGGATATTGGGTCACGATTTGCTTTTCTACAGCCTCGTTAGCTTAAGGGTGCAAAACAATTGGTAAATGTAACTTATAATGTTGGAAATCTTTATCAGCTGTAAATATGGCTGCTTTTACTCTTGTTGTAACGGCACAGATTAAAAAATCAGTGTGCGATCCTTGTATCCCTTTAGCGCGACAGGTATTGGAGTATTCCGCTGCGAGAATATAGTCATCATCTATGACAGGTTGGTTAGGAAAGTAATCTAATTTTTGTTTAAGTTTGAGGTATTGGTTTCTGTCACTGTACCCAGAAAGGAGTTCTTGCCGCACGGGTCCAATTATCATTACTGAACCTTGGTCAATGATTTTAGAAAGTTCTGCGGCAATTTCCTTGTTTCTGGTGCTTTTGCCTCTTAATGCCAGTGACCATACACAAGTATCAATCAATATTTGGTTCACTAGCGGCCCTGTTTGTAATCATAGTCTTCATCGGCAGGCAAGTTACCGAATAATTCCTTAATTTCTTGCTGTTTTCTTCGTTCAATAAACTCTTTCAATGCCGCATTAACAGTATCTTTCTTGGATTTAAAACCACCGACTTTTAACGCTGCATCTAATAGACTATTATCCAATGCTAAATTTGTTGCCATAAATTACTCCTTACACAAAGGTCTACACATTATGGTATATCAAACAAAAAAAGCCAACAAGTGACTATGTTCCCAAGTCAAGCTTTTAAGGCATTTTCTCATCCCAGAAAGTCCCATTCTTGACCATCGTATTCAGGGTAGTCAGTTGCTTCCGCATGCAGGCAACCATGGCCACTTCTTGGGTTTGCCAGAATTAGTCACGCTTACTAATCCACTGCAGACAAGACAACAGACCCGGCCTTATATCTCTTGAAATAAGTAGGAAAAAACATGTTTAAATTTGCTACCATCGTGCTGTTAAGCTTATGCATAGTTGCTTGCACGGAAGATAAAAGAGAAAGCCAGCTAATGCCACTTTTTGATGATTTGGTATCAAAACATGAGGTTGTCACCATTGAGTTTGAGCATGAGTTAAAAGAGTTTTCTGAGCGCTCTGTCCAAGAACAAGAAATGGGACGATTGATGATGAGCGGTAAGCTGTCCGATGCTCAGAAAGAAAAGATGCAGCTAGTAATTTCTGAAGGACAAGCGCAACTGGCGAGGATGATAGATGCATCGAATGCAGTGATTGAGTCGACGACAAATATTATGTCTCTCATGTCCTCAATCTATGGAATGTGTGGACACCACGAATTAAGAGATAAGATATCCAGCTTTATCACCTTGCTCCAGACAAAGTATGAAGAAAAAAAGGATATTGATACCATCTATTGGAATTCTCTTTGGGCGTACGAAGATGATTTCAAGGATCTCGAGACAGATCACGAATGCGCTGAATTTTTAAAAAGTAAAGACAATATCGATAACTTTATATCTGAGACTATTGAAAAGATGTCTAAAGTGGGTGCTTAAAAAACGCTGCACTGTTAGTTACCGACGTTGGTCTTGGTTGTGAGTGGAAAATGAATTCAAGGTGGGGGAGGTTTTACCATAAAACACTTCTTATACCTCTCAAAAAGGTGTCTGAGTAATGAGCAGTTGTCCCCTACCCCATTCGTATGACTTTCACGGTCGTGAGGTTAGGTACAGTCAGTTGGGCGACGGTCCGCCAATGGTGTTGGTCCATGGAACGCCTTGGTCGAATCTGGCATATTGGACAGCCCCCCTTAGCCAGTCTCATTCATAATTTCAGACAAGCGCAAGCGCAACTATACCGACTGGATGAAGCGTAGGGTTGATGGTGACGCAAGGAAGCAAATCTACAGTCACCGGATGTATGTTGTAGAACCGGTTTTTGGCAATATTGGGTCATGATGAGCTTTTCTAAAGCCTCGTCAACTGAACGAAACTTCTTGCCACACTGAGAGTGACAGAATAGTATCACATTTATGAAAACTGAATTGGTAACGACATTAAAGCGGCAAGCGACCAAAATACTCGCAGAGCTGCATGAAACAAAAGAGCCTGTTCTAATCACTGAGCATGGGAAGCCTTCGGCATACTTAATTGATTTTGAAGATTATGAATCAATGAAGGATCGTATGCAGATACTTGAAGGGATCGCTAGAGGCGAACGAGCAGTTTTTGAAGGGAAAGTTTATTCTGAATCGGAAGCGGAAGAGAAAATGAGCAAATGGCTCAAATAAAATGGACTGATCCTGCATTAACAGACCTTAATGAAATAGCAGAATACATAGCACTCGATAAGCCAAGTGCAGCTAAAAAACTCGTTCAAGATGTTTTCAAAGAAATTAAGCGCCTAAAGCAATTTCCAGAATCGGGCCGATTACCTGATGAGTTGATTGGATCAAACTATCGAGAGGTAATCGTTGGTCCATGCAGAATATTTTATCGAGCTGAACGAAATAAAGTCTATATTCTTTATGTCATGCGAAGTGAAAGAGCATTGAGGCGATTTATTCTCAACGATCGAGATGGGGAGATCAGCTAATCGGGGATATCTAACTCCCAGCCCCCACAACACCCCACATGCCTGCGCAACCCGGTGTTGCCGCACAGGGCGTTTCCCTCAGGATAGTGAAGTGACATTCAGCCATCGCGTAGCGGGTAAAGCACCTCAAAAAACATTCACTAATTATGAAAGATACATTCATAATTATTCATTATTTAGAAAAGATTAAAAAGCGTATAGTAAAGGCTCATTTGCAATATGTTTGGAAATTACCATGGCAAACAACCTTTACAAAGGCTATTTCATGGCACTGGGTGCTGTTCTGATCTGGTCGGGTTTTATCCTTGTTTCAAGACAGGGCGGGCTCAGTCCCCTGACAGCATATGATGTCATTGCCATTCGGTACATCACCTGTGCCACCCTGCTGCTCCCTGTGTGGTATTTTTTCTTTCCATTCAAACTCCTGAAGCCAAAATTGATTGCCGTTAGTCTGGTTGGGGGGCTGGTATATGCCCTGTTTGCTTTTAACGGTTTCAAAACGACACCGGCTTCCCATGCGGCGGTTATGATGCCGGGGTTGATGCCGCTGTTTATTACCTTTTTAGCGGTCTATCTCAACCGGGAAAAGCAAGGTGCGGCGAAATGGCTGGGTATTGCGCTGATTTCCACCGGTATTGGTGCCCTGCTCTGGCACGAATGGCAATCTGCACAGGGTGTTCTGGAAGGGCATTTGCTGATCGTGAGTGCGGCTTTCTGCTGGGCGCTGTATTCGGTATTGATTCAGCGTTGGAAAATATCGCCTTGGGAGGCAACGGTCAGTCTGGCAGTGATCACCTGCGCCCTTTACCTACCGGTTTACCTGATTGGCCTTCCTGCTAACCTGAGTGCCGCGACCTGGGAAGATATTGCCTTACAGGCGTTTTATCAGGGTTTTATGGCAACAATTGTTCAGATGATGCTCTATGTCTATGCCGTCCGGAGTATTGGCGCACCGGCAATGGGTTCCATGATGGCCATGGTGCCAGTGATTGCGGGTATCGCGGCCATTCCCCTATTCGATGAGCCGTTCACGGCAACCTTGATGGGGGCCCTTGTTTTAGTCAGCGCAGGTTTGTGGATTGCCAATCATTACAACGTGAAAGCAGCCCGTGCCAGCCGCGAAGCTGCGGTAAGTCAAAGCACTTAAAACATCCCCTGAAAAGGCAACCGAATAACCAGACAATAGAATGCATTCTAGAACCAAACAAGAGATCATACCGAGGAACAGCATCATGCCCTACATCAACATCAAAATAACGGACGAATCTGTTACTGCCGAACAAAAAGCGAAACTGATTCAAGGGGCCACTCAATTGTTAGTGGACGTGTTAAACAAAAACCCTGCGACCACAGTTGTTGTCATCGACGAAGTCAATACAGATAACTGGGGTATTGGCGGTGAGGTTGTGACAAAATTGCGTGAACAGGCTCAGTCTTGACTATTCAGTTCCCGTTAGTGCGCTTAAGTTAACCCGGATAAACTGACTCCGCACTGCCAAAACACGCCTTGTAGTATTTTGACAGTGCGGCAAACGAAGAATAAGCAACCACACATCGAATGACAATGAATCATGTTATAGACTATCGTGCAACTTTCAGGAACCGAAAATCAAAGTGCGATGGAGACAAACGTGCCCCATATATTCACCCGGGACCAACAGAACATCTATTTTCGAAAGCTGGGCCGGGGTATACCCGTGCTCATGCTGCACGGTATCGGCATGGACAGCCGCCACTGGCTTCCCTTTATTACACCTTATTTAACCCGTTTCCAATTTTATCTGCCGGACTTTCGTGGTGCGGGTCATTCCGCGAACGTTCCGATTACCAAACCTGATGTATTCAAGTGCCTGAAAGACGATGTAGAGGATTTAATCCTGCAACTTAAATTACAAGAATTTATTTTGGTGGGTTATTCACTAGGCGCATCAACTGCACTGCAATTACAACTCGAAGGCGGATTCGATCAGGTCATCCGTTATTTACAGATTGACCAAAGCCCGTGCATACTCAATCGCCCCGGCTGGAACGGAGGCTTGATGGGCGACAATCAAACGGCGTTCTGCCACCAGCTTGCGCAACTCGATGATGTGCTGGCCCGGCACCCGGCGGAAATGACCCTGCAACAATTGCCCAAGGCTGACCGGAAACTGGCCACACAATACCTCGTTGAGGTACTCAGCGTCGTCATCGGTAATCCTTTGCTGGTCAACTTTCTTCGCCAGGCCGGTCGCTCCCCTGCTCTGTTAACGCGACTGGCAGGCCCAACGACCCTGCATAACCTGAGATCCTACCTGCACACATACTATACCAACGAAAATGACTATCGCGACAGCTTCAACAGCTGTGACAAACCGGTAACAGTATTTATCGGAAAGAAATCGCCACTATACGAGTACAACGGACAACTGGAAACTGCCCGACAAATCAAACATTGCCGAACAGTACTCTTCAATCAATCCGGGCATCTCCCACAAGTTGACGAGCCGATTAAATTTGGCCGGGAACTGGGGAGATTTCTGACTGGGCCGAAGTAGCCCTCGATTTGTGAAGAGGTTAACTCAATTGGAAGATTTGAGCATTTTTTCCATCAGTGGCACAAAGTATTGCAGGGGCGGTACGTCAGCCCCGATGTCTTTGCCCAGATCATCATAGCGACGCAGGGCGATGGCTTCTTCGAAGTATTCTGCATTCCGGAAACGTTGACACTGTTCCTCCGTCATTGGCCCACCTTGCAGCTCGAGACTGTGGACTGAAGCATCACTCAGGCCTTCAAAATAGCTTCGGTCAATCGCGCAAAGATAGCGTTTTGCAGCAACGTGCAACTGAATCGGAGTGGTGATGGTTTCAGCAAATAGTTTGGTCAGCATCCGGGCACCAGCCACTTCATGATGAAAGTCAGTTTCAGGCCGGGCCACGGCGTTCACGCGCAGGGAATGGCCAATATCGTGCAGTAATGCCGCAACAATTAATGAATCAGGTGCGCCCTCACGTTCCGCCAATGTCGCACACTGCAACATATGCTGTTCCTGGGTTACGGCCTCACCGTAGTGAGCTGACCCGAACGATTCAATCGCGGCCAATAATTCAGGCAAAGACTCGAGCGGCTTGATATTCATAATGAGAAAGCTCCTGGTACACTATTTTCGGTCAATCAGGGATGCATACCCTGAGACAAACGTTGTTCGATTTTATCGATAACCGCAGGCAATTCAGCAACCGAGTCAATCACAAAGTGGGCACCGGACCGACTCGCAGCCAAACGGGCACTTTCGATCAACGGTTGACGCTCAGACTCATCCAGAGCCGCCCACTCTTCAGGCCCGTAGCCCAGATAATTCCCGGTCAGGGCAACTGCTACGGTCCACATTCCTGCATTGAGACCTTCCTCGATACCGGTTGTGGTGTCATCTACCTTGATACAACTTTGCACCGCTACAACGCCCAGTTTTTGCATTACAGCCTGAGCCATGTAGGGATAAGGCCGTCCCAAGGAAACCTCGGTGGCACACACATTCGCCTCCGGTTGATAACCGAGTTCCGCTGCTGCCGCTGCCACAGCCTGGTACATTTCGGTGTTGTACCCGGTATTGGCACCGATATGAATACTACGTGCTTTCAAATCATTCAGGGTGTCTACCAAACCCGGTATCAACTGGGTTGTGGTGCGAATCGCTTCAATCTGAATTGGCACAAATTCATGGTACAAACGATCTATGCACTGCTCCGTTGGCGCTGTACCTTTGCTCTCCAACCAGGCTTTGCGAATGGCCTCCATCGCCAGCATTTGCCGGATATGCTCCCGCTTCTCGGTACCCATTGGTGCTCTGGCCTGCGTATCCGAGACGGTAATCCCTTCTTTGGCGAAAAGCATTTTAAACGCCTGAATGGGGGCCATTGATCCGAAGTCTACGGTCGTACCTGCCCAGTCAAAAATAACGGCCTGGATGGCACCGGAATATTTACGTTGATAATGAAACATAGAAATGAACTCTTAATGACAGAGGTGACTCAAAAAATCGGACTAAAGCCAATAGCGGTTGCGCTCAACAGCTGAAATCAAACGCTCGATATCCGCCGGAAAAACATGGCCAATATTGCCAATCCGAAAACAATCCGCCTGCGAAATTTTTCCAGGGTAGATCACAAACCCGTCCGCTTTCAGTTTTTGATAAAACTCTTCAAACCGATAGTGTTCACTCTCCGGGTTATAAAACGTCGTGATAAACGGTGATTGCAAGGCATCCGGTAACAGGGTTTCAAAACCAAGGGCGCGCATGCCTTCCACCAGAATCCGGTGATTCTCGACATACCGCCCGTAACGGGCCGCTATACCGCCTTCCTGCTCCAGCTCGAATAAAGCTTGATCAAACGCCCTGACAACATGGGTCGGGGAGGTAAATCGCCATTTCCCCTCATTTTGCTCCATACACTGCCATTGATCATACAGATCGAGGCTCAAAGAACGGGCTCGCCCGGCACAGCTGGCCAGCACATCACGTCGACCAATGACAAAACCAAAACCGGGAACCCCCTGGATACATTTGTTGGCACTACTGATCAAGAAATCGATTTCCAGTTCAGCGATGTCCATCGGAATGCCACCGAAGCTGCTCATGGCATCCACAATGTATGTTGCCCCGGCTTTGTGCACCAATCGGCCTACAGCCGCGATATCATTCAGCATGCCGGTAGTTGTTTCACAGTGCACCAATGCGACATGACTAAAGGCAGATTCTGTCTGCGCACCGGCGGACTTTAAACGGGTCGATACCTGATCAAGATCAACCGGTCCCGTTTCCCCGAAATCAATAACTTCATGATTCAGACGTAATACTCGAGCCATCTGCGCGATACGTTTGCCATAGGCACCATTGGCTAAAACCAGAAGCCGTCCAGACTCTGGAATCACGGAGCCTAATACTGCTTCCACGGAGGCACTGCCGCTGCCCTGCATCAACACAGACGTGTATTGCCCGGTCTGACGCGTTGCCAGATCGACCAGGCGGGCACGAATACGCTGCACGATCTGGTTGTAGTCACGATCCCAGGTACACCAGTCACGGAGGAGCGCTTCGCGCACACCCGGAGACGTAGACAGTGGGCCAGGGGTTAATAAAAGATAAGGGTTATCAGGAATCATCATCATCTCGGGGTACCGGATTAAACTTGTATACTGGTCTAGACCAGTTTCATATTATGATAATGATTCGCTTCGATTTGGGTCAATACATCCACAAAAATTTAATATATTTGCAACATTTCATATTTCTGAAACACTCACCCGGCACATTAGCCACCAGCCGGCCTTGACGCGCCCAGCTACATGGGCGATGCTCTGAAGTCCCTGGCGCGGGCATATTTCAGGCGCTCCCCCGGCGGCATGGCACAAGCACGGTGTTGTCAGACTGACCTAGCCCGGATGAACTGACATAGCCCGAACGAACTAATATAGAGAGTAAAATGAGCACTCAGACCCAAAGGATTAAATCTGCACTGTTAAAGGAAATTAGCGAACTGCAAATTGACGGGTCTCAAAAGCTCCCTTCGGAACGCCATTTGAGTGAACGCTTTGGCACGACTCGAGTGACCCTGCGTGAAGCACTGCGACTGCTGGAAGCAGACGGCATAATTTACCGGGAAAACCGCCGTGGCTGGTTTATTACCCCTCCACGTTTGCATTACGACCCTAGCGTACACGCTCGTATCAGTTTCATGAATTACGCGCAGCAACAGGGTTTTATACCAAAATCGACGCTGTACCAGTTCAAACACATTGTCGCTGACGAGTTTCTTGCAGCCGTGATGAATACCGTGGTCGGAAAACCGCTGTACCACATTTGCCGGATACGATATCTGGATGAACGCCCGGTCTTATTTGAAAACATGATGATCAGAGCGGACCTGCTGAAAGGTCTCGATAATGTTGATATGACCGGTTCTCTGCATCAGAAGTTACGCGATGACTACGGATTAATCATAAGCCGTGCTGATTTCGAGATGACCGTCACCACACTTCCGAAGGAAGAAGCCACGGCCCTGAATGCACTCGAAGGTGCCGCAGCGCTCAAATTTCACCGCCGCTATTTCAACGAAGACGGGACAATATTTGAATTCGACATCGAATTCTGGCGCCACGATGCAATCACGGTCGCCTACGAATACAACAACAATCAGCCCGTTCGCCCTTTCTGAGCGCACCAAATGACAGGATTATCGACCGGCTATCACGGCCGGCGATTTTCATAATTTTGTCATCACACTGTCATCTTTATCCTCTTTAATCCATTCTAACTGGTATATACCAAACTTGAGGAGCAACCCATGACAGTTAAAAAATCACTTGGCCGCTGGCTGGCTGGTGCTGCAGCACTGACCGCATCAGCACTTTCCTTCGCTGCCACCGAATTGACCGTTTACACCGCTTTCGAAGCAGAAGACCTGAAACGCTACAAACAGGAATTCGAGAAACGTAATCCCGATGTTGAAATTAATTGGGTACGAGACTCAACCGGTATCGTAACGGCTAAATTGCTGGCCGAGAAAGAAAACCCGCAAGCAGACGTAGTCTGGGGTTTGGCGGGCACATCTTTGTTGATCCTCAAAGGTGAACAGATGTTGCAACCTTACACGCCGGTCGGATTTGACAAACTGTCTCCAAAATTCCGCGATAACAGCGCAGAACCCAGCTGGGTTGGCCTGGATGCCTGGATGGCAGGTATCTGTGTTAATACCGTTGAAGCCAAAAAGCACAACTTGCCGATGCCAACCAGCTGGAAAGACCTGACCAAGCCGGTTTACAAAGGCCATATCATCATGCCTAATCCGGCATCCTCCGGCACTGGCTTCCTGGATGTTTCCAGCTGGTTGCAAATGTTCGGCACCGAAGATGGCTGGCAGTACATGGATCAGCTGCACACCAATATCAGCCGTTACACCCACTCGGGCTCCAAGCCATGCAAGCTGGCTGCAGCAGGTGAAACGTCGATCGGTATCAGCTTTGCGTTCCGTGGAGCAAAAGAGAAGAAAAAAGGTGCGCCAGTTGAAATCGTATACCCAAGCGAAGGTTTAGGTTGGGATATGGAATCTGCTGCGATTCTGAAAGGCACCGACAAGCTTGATGCCGCCAAGAAACTGCTGGACTTCGCCGTTTCCAAAGATGCCATGAAAATGTACAACAAAGGCTATGCCATTGTTGCCATGCCCGGTGTTGCACAACCAGTCGAGTTCTTCCCGGAAAATCCGGAAGAGCTGATCATCGACAACAACTTCGAATGGGCAGCACAAAATCGTAAAGACATTCTGAAAGAATGGACGACCCGTTACGACAGCAAGTCTGACCCTAAATAATGCGCTAGGGTCTGTTGAAGCACAGGAAACTGCACTACCCACAACACCCAACTTCCTCCATTGATCTCCCGGAGGAAGCTGGGTGTTTTTTGCCTACAAGGAATACAGAACATGACTTATTTAAACGTTGATTCGATCAGTAAAAACTTCGAGGATTTTAACGCCTTGGAGCGTATCTCTTTCACCATCGAAAAAGGCGAATTCATCTGTTTCCTGGGCCCTTCGGGCTGCGGTAAAACGACCCTGTTACGTATTATTGCCGGTCTGGAAAACCAGTCCAGCGGGCGACTTGAACAAAATGAGATAGATATCAGCCATCTCCCGGTAAAAGATCGGGATTTCGGCATCGTATTTCAAAGTTACGCGCTGTTCCCGAATCTCACCGTCAGCGAGAATATTGAATACGGCTTGCGCAGCCTCAAAATGAGCAAATCAGAACGTCAGCAACGGGTTGCAGAACTTCTGGAGCTGATGGCGTTACAGGATCACCACGCAAAATATCCAACTCAACTCTCCGGGGGTCAGCAACAACGGGTCGCGCTGGCACGCGCAATTGCTCTTAAACCCGGATTGTTGCTACTGGACGAACCGCTTTCCGCACTGGATGCCCAGGTTCGCACCCGCCTGAGGGGTGAAATCACAGGTTTACAACGCCGACTCGGGATCACAACAATTATGGTAACCCATGACCAGGAAGAAGCCATGAGCATGGCCGATCGAATTGTTGTCATGAATCATGGGCAGATTGAACAAATCGGCACCCCGAATGAAATCTACAGCCACCCGGCTTCTCGCTTTGTCGCTGAATTCGTCGGCACCATGAATACAGCCCCCTGCCAAATCAAAAATAAGCAACTGGTTTTGGCGAACAACCAATACCTGACGACGGATATTGCCGATGTCGGCAATGACACAGAACACGCGACAGTCGGTATTCGTCCTGAACATATTGAGCTAGACGACTCGGAGACTTTTTCCAGCACGGCTGAAAATGTATTTGCAGCCCAGATTGAACATATCGAGTTTCAAGGGCGCTTTACCCGTCTGACACTGAACATCGACGGCTGGAATACACCGGTTTATGCCGATATCAGCCTGACATACGGTGGCAATAGCACACTTCGCTTTGGCCAACAAATTCAAGTTCGCTTACCCGCCCGGAATTTACACCTTTTTACCCCCGGCGGAACACTGAATCCATCCCTTGGAAAGCTTGAAACCAAAACGAAACCAATGCCAGAAACCGCTGGAATCGCCGCAAAAACATCCAACGCCACCACCCGGACACACTCTGCCGAGGTGGCACAATGAGAGTATCAGGAATCGCTGACACCCCATCCCAGGGCTTTTCCTGGCTGAAGCATAATCCCCTGCCCTGGCTGATTATTCTATTACTGACAAGCACGGTCGTTTTGCCGCTCTTCTCACTTCTGGGCAAGAGTGTGGAAAATCATGATGGCGACTTTATCGGCCTGTCCAATTTTATAACCTATTTCCAGTCAGAAGGTCTGGTTAACTCTATTGCCCATTCTCTTTTAATGGGTGTTGTAGTTACTGCTTTGGTGATTACGCTGGCGTTCACCTACGCCTACTGCCTGACCCACACCAAGGTGCCGGGTAAATCGCTGTTTAGATTTCTCGCCATGTTGCCTTTGCTGGCACCGTCTCTGTTACCCGCTATTGCACTCGTATACTTGTTCGGCAATCAAGGCATTTTTAAATCCTGGTTATTCGGTGAAACCATCTATGGGCCCATTGGCATTATTATTGGCAGTGTGTTCTGGATATTCCCCCATGCTTTTATGATTATCTACACGGCGCTGCGTCAAAGCGATTCCCGCCTTTACGAATCGGCCCGCTCCCTTAAAGCCAGCCCGATACGCACCTTTTTTTCAGTCACGATTCCCAATGCGAAATACGGATTGATAAGTGCTGCTCTGGTTTCATTCACCTTGGTGATCACCGACTTTGGTGTGCCCAAAGTCATCGGTGGACAGTACAACATGCTGGCCACGGACATTTACAAACAGGTTGTTGGCCAGCAAAACTTCCAGATGGGGGCCGTAGTCAGCGTCGTGCTGTTGTTACCGGTCATCCTGTCCTTTATGACAGAGCGCTATGTACAACGGCGTCAGACCGCATCCGTCAGCAGTCAATCCAAGCCTCTCGAGCCCAAGCGTCATTGGCCGACTGACCTGAAAGCCCTGATGTTGCTCCTGCCGATTTTAGGCAGTGTGCTGCTGATTATAGGTATGGCGGTCTACGGATCATTTATTACCTACTGGCCTTACAACCTTGACCTCTCCCTGAATAACTATCAATTCGATCTTATGGATGGCGGTGGCTGGGAGGCGTATTACAACTCTCTGCAAATGGCATTCTGGGTTGCATTACTGGGTACGTCCATTGTCTGGGTTAACGCGTTTTTATGTGAGAAAACGACGATGCCTGCATTGGCGGTTCAGATCATTAAAGCGGTAGCGCTCGTGCCGATGGCCGTACCGGGTATGGTGCTGGGTCTATCTTATATTTTCTTTTTCAACAGCCCGGACAATCCGCTTAACTCGATTTACGGAACCATGATGATTTTGGTGGTATGCACGGTAGTGCACTTTTACACCGTCAGTCATCTCACCCTGATGACCGCCTTGAAACAGCTCGACCCGGAACTCGATCGCGCGGCCGTTTCACTGAAAATCGGTCCGGTTAAACGCTTCTTCACGTTAACCTCACCACTGTGCTTGCCCGCCATCGCGGATGTATTTGTCTATTTTTTCATTAACGCGATGACAACGGTTTCAGCGGTGGTATTCCTCTACTCCTCCAAAACCATGCTCGCCAGTGTTGCGGTGATGAATATGGACGATGCAGGTGATTTAGCCCCGGCTGCGGCCATGGCGGTTCTGATTATGGTGACCTGTCTGGGGGTAAAAGTGGTTCACTGGCTATTTTCAGGCCCGCTGTTACGTAGACTGCAACCCTGGCGCGTATCATAACCCGAATAGCAACTTTAAAACCCTGTTCCGGAGCGCCAGAAACCAGGCAATGGTGGCCGCTCCGAACTTACACAAAATACCTGTCATGAATTTCGAAACTATTATTATCGGCGGTGGCATCATCGGTTGTGCCACGGCACACTATCTTGCACGTTCCCGGGGCCAGCGAGTGGCATTAATCGAGCAAAACCTGATCGGCTCAGGCACCACGAGTCAAGCGGCGTCCATGCTGATCCGGAGCCGTCCGGATCCGACACTGGCTGCCATGGTCAACGAGACCTTTGCCACCCTCAAGCAGCTACAGGACGAGCTGGAAGATGACCTGGGTTACCGCGAGGTGGGCTGCCTGCACGTCGGCAATAAGCCGGATACCCGATCCATCGTTCAGCAAAATGCCGATGCTGCACGTGCGGCGGGAATAAATATTGAGGCGCTCTCGCCAGCGGAAGCCCGAAAATGCTGCCCGTGGCTCAATATAGATTCGTCAGCGGCGCTACGTTTTTGCCCGGAAGATGGCTATATCGATGGCTATCAACTTGCTATGGCTTATGCGCGACAGGCCCGGAAACGCGGTGTAACGATCTTCCAGAACATGCGTGTTGAGCAATTATTGACGTCTCCGACAGGTGAGAAACAAAACAAACGCATTAGCGGCATCACGCTGGCCAATGGGGAACAGCTATTTTGTGACAAACTTGTGCTCACAGGGGGACCTTGGACGACCCGGCTCGCAGCACAACTGGACATTTTGCTACCGATGGCGCCGGTTCGAAGCCAGTATTGGATTACCACTCCAGACCAACGGTTTCCAAGTGCATCTCCGATGACAATACTACCGGACGCCAAAGCCTATACTCGCCCTGAGGTTGGCGCGTTGTTGTTTGGACTCAGAGACAATCAAAGCGTGGTCGCCGCACCCGAGGACTTACCCAGCCATATTCACAGCTTTCAGTTCGACGCGGACACGGAAGGGTTACAAGCGCTGGAAGACGGTTATGCTGACCTCATTGAACTCATCCCGGCACTTGAAACAGCGGCACTACACCAATATATTTCCGGCGTGTCGAGTTACACCCCGGACGGTCGTTATATTATTGGCGCGACAACTATCAATGGACTGTATGTTGGCACCGGGTGTTGCGGCGCAGGCGTCGCGATGTCAGCCGGGTTTGGCCGCATCCTCGCTGAACTGGTACTGGATCAAACACCCTTTGTGCCGATAGATACATTCAATCCGAATCGGTTCCCCCTGGCAGACCCCTTCTCTCGCTCTTTTCGTCAGGAATGTGCGCAAGCGCGTAGTAGAAAACGTTAATATGACCTATTTAAAAATAACATTGGCAACTCAATCCACTTGAGCAGAGGTATCAGTCTGCGGATAGTGATCAAGTAAAAAGGGCCCTACGGCCCCTTTTCAGTATAACTGTTGATGGTAGTGCACACCCTTACGATCCGGTTTAAGTGTCTGCGTAACCGGACGGATGTAACTGACCAACATTGTTCCGAATTCAGCAGGAAAATCGACCGTTAGAATCCCCCCGGGAGATTTTTCCGCGATAAATCCATCCAGCTCAAAGCTTTGAAATTGCAGATCTTCGTGCCCATGACCATGGGCTTCGGCACGAACCAGCTGGGAGGCTAATGCAGTCCGAAAAAATTGCTGACTTTGATTCGAGTCTGGAAACCGGAACCTGACAGACTGAATCGGTTTACCATCATAGTAAACCTGCAGCTCATTTTCGATCAGCGCCTGCATGGCAAGATACTGTCGACTGAAATCCTCCGGTTTCAAGCTGGCCAGTGCGGGCAATGTACGAGCCCACGACTGCTCGGGCATGGCTTGCTCAACAAAGGGTTGCCAGCGATACTGCACTTTGATCGTGAGATGATTGTCGTTGCGTAATATGACATTTGCATTACTGAGATTTAAGCCGTGGGCCGATACATTAAAAGGTATCAAGACGAATAACGCTACAAAACCAAAGTGCCCCCGGTTGGAAATCATCTGCCGGATCTGCCGACACCCATAGACGAAAAGTCGTTGCACCGAATTTGAATTAAAGGCTACTTGCGACATTTGGTCTCCTCGATATCGCCGCTACCATCGCTCTGATTTTTGTCTACGCGGTATCGGAACGACCAGCAATCCTGGCCCGAAATAAACCCGGTTTCTCCTGACTGCAATTGACGATACAGAATCAGGGCCGTATTGCCTGCGGCAATTTTATTATTCGACTCACCGGGTGTCATTTCCATCACACTCCATGTGGCATTATCGAACGTCGTATCGTAATAATCCGTGATCACAACATCCGATCCCGACCAGGAGATATCACGATCCCCCATATCCCATTGAGGAAAGGTGAAGGCAGAACCTTCCTGATCCGCATCCGCCCGGAAACAGGCAATCGTGTATGGCGCTTCAGCAGTGGTGTAATACACTAATGCCGAGCCATCGCCATGCAAATCATAGGCGTTACAGTCATCCAACAATGAAGGATCCGCTTTTACCGCACTGGGCAGGTAATTGAGATCATCATAACGCCCGCCACCAAAGCTAACCCCGTTCCCGATAAGCTGCCCCCCACCTGTACCAAAATACAGGGGAATACCATCAAACATATAAGCCAGGGGTTGCGACGGGTCATGGGTATCCATCATACAAACCGGGGCAGCATGATAGTGATAGTCTTCCCCATTACCGGCATGACCGCCACATTGATCAATCTCCCCCAGCAACGCAGTATCACGATCACTGTAATCCTCACCCAATTGCGCCACTTCATTCTGCACCGACTCTTTGGCATAGTGCAGCATGGGGACGCCATCCACAGTGATTCCAATCGGGTAATGAATCAGAATATTGCTTTCCGGTCCGCTGTTGTAGGCCGGAGACAAGGGCAAGCTCCATGTCGTTTCAGTCGGCAGCGGTACCCGACCAATCCAGGCCGTAATGCCGACAGTGGGTTTGTCAGCATCAAGCGCAGCGCGTTCCGGTAAGCTTGTCGTACTGGTGACGGTCATGGTCGTGCTATCACAGGTCAGGCTGACCCGGTCAGAATAGTTATCAAAGGCCGCTTTTTTCCCGTCGCAATCCGTGGCCACACTGGTCGGGACATGGTCATCGGCAGTGGGGTTATAGCGAGAACGAACAACGGTCAGCTCGGTTTTGTCCAGCGTTACGCCTGCCACTGCATCGGCAATAGCTTGTAAATCTGTTGTAGCACCACTTAACCCCAACTGCCCGGGCGCTGCAGACAAAGAATAAAGCGTAATCACATACTCCTGATCACCCACCCCCTGAGAACAGGGCGCAGAATAGGCTTGCTGATCATTGACCGTATTCAGACCAAACGTGCCAATCTGGGTCTGGCCATCGGCAAGCTCACTCACCGATGCCGGAATATCGAACAATATCCAGTACGATTTCGCCTTCGACCAGTCCCCCTCATCCAGCACATTGGGAAAATGGTGCATGGTCACAGCATAGGACAATGTGCCATCCAGTTGATCAACCCAGGATAGCGGAATAGATGTCCCCCCACCCGCACCATCACAGGTCGCACTCAGTGGCAATATCAGTTTATCCTTCAGCGCATCACTGCTTAATGTGAGACTTCCAGTCTCTCCGGTGCCGCCGCCAATATCACTGATGGTTGATGGATCAGTCGTATCCAGGGCCGTTGATATTGCTGCACTGCTCGATGTCAAGGGGGCCCCGCCCATATCGGCGAACCCTAAACCTGTCAGGTTCAGCCCCACGGAGCCATCCATAAATGCAAGCTTTATGGGTGTATTGAGTCCGAGAATTGTGACCGTGATGTTGGCACCGGAGATCGTGACCTGCGTGCCCTGAACCGCAAATTGATAGGCACTCAGACTGTCTGAGAACTCGATGCGTTCAACATTGGCATCAACTTTAACTGACCCCGTCCCGATGACACGCAACGTCTCATTTCCACTATTACCCAATACCGTGGTCTCGGTGTCGACATCATAGGTTTCGTTGGCATCGAGAAATACATAGTCCCCGACAGCGGACGCCGCGTTTGCAGCACTTCCGCAGAACGTACCCATTAATAGTATTTGCTGAACGAACAGACGCTTCTGAGTATTTCGAATGTAATTCACCGATCCATCTCCCGGTTGACTTTACCCAAGTCTAGCAGTCGGTGAAATTATTACAGGGCCTGTTTTAGGTTGGAATTAACCTTGTTCAGGCTACGAATCCTGGTAGTGTTTGCACTTCGACATCTGGCCAACTCCGGCATTGAAGGTATTCGTCGGGTCGAGTTTTTGGTAGTTTTCTTTCAGGGAAGGTTTGGCGTGATAAAGATGACCAACGTTGTGTTCTGCGGGGTACTCTGCACCGCGTTGATCTAACAGGTCTAACAGTTCTTGTTTAACGTCAGACAGGCTTTCTCCTTTCCGGACCACATAATCCTGATGAAAGACGTGACAGAAGAAGTGTCCGTAATAAAGCGGCAGGCAGAGTTTATTCGAAAGAGATGCGGGCAAGGTTTCAAACCAGTTTAGCTCGTTTCGCTTCAACGCAACATCAAGTGCCACGATACCTTCAACCTGATCATCATGCACGGCAGCATATTGTAAAGCGGCTCCGGCAGCGGCAAAACGCAACAGATAGGCACGTTTTGTCTCAGCCTCGGTACAGACAAAAAAATCAAGTTCAGAGTTCTGCTTTATGGTTTCCAATAACGCCAGACATTGAGTCACGGCGTGACCTTTTACAGTCAGTATAAGTTGATGTTCAAAACGCCGGTTCCAGTTCACGAGGCGCATGGGTGTCTGGCTGGGGAAACGATTCGAAATCCACTGGATCATCTTGTCGGGTAGATGCCTGGGTAGCCAGCGTGAACGGTTGAACACCCCATCAAGTACACGCTTGAAACGGAAGAATCCCTGCATTCGATTCGCGCCCATCGCTCTGATGAGCAACACCGTGGCTCGCCCATAGCGGTCAGCAATATCGAAGATGTGACGATGTAAATACTCTGCAGAAACCGGTAGTTCTGTCGCCTCCTGCAATAGCGTACGCCGGACAAGTTCAAGGGTTTCTGTGGAATTAGCCCCCAGGTAGAAGGTTTGTTCCCCCTTGTTTTCTGCAAAACTGTCAAGCCGGACAGCAAATACCGCGAGCTTGCCAGCACAACCGCTGGCCTCATGCAGTCTTCTGGGGTCGGCATTATAACGTGCCGGGGTATCACTCTCCGTGTCACGAACCCACTGGGCATATTCCTGATCGGACGCCTGTTTCTGACTGATTCCAATTGCACTGTCAGGATAACGACGCGTCTGAAGTCGGGTTAGAATTTCTTCCGGAGTATCGCCGAGATCAATATCAAGGTGATTGATCAGGTGAAGTTTCCCCTGGGCATCAATCTGGGCGTAAAGTGCCAGCTCTGTATATGCCGGGCCACGCTCGATCAGCGCGCCACCGGAATTGTTACAGACTCCGCCAACAATGGACGCTCCGATACAAGAAGAACCAATTACGGAATGAGGTACACGTTGATAGGGCTTTAACGCTTGTTCGAGGGAATACAGTGTCGCTCCGGAAAAGGCAATAAATTGATTAAAAGCCGGTAACACCTGAATGCTGTCGATACGGTTTGTGTTAATGACGACTGTGGACCGGTCACAGCCATCAGTGGGTGTGGAGCCGCCAGTCAAACCGGTGTTGGCGGCCTGCATGATAATATTCACTCCGGCGCTGACACAGGCCTGCAAAACCTGCCATTGTTCCAACAGGGTACCGGGTTTTAGTACTGCCAGTGCCGGACCGGAACCCTCACGAAAACCTTTGCAATAGGCCGCCATCGCCCGCTCTCCGGTCAACACATTGCGCGAGCCCAATAGATCACGCAGAGTCTGGATCAGCTGCTGCTCATTTTGTTCTGATTTCGCTTGCATCATGATTCTCGCTGCTGATTCCTGTAGTACACAACCCTGTAGTACACAACCCTGAAGAGTACAGTCCTGAAAAGTACAATCATTACTGGCAGGATGAGCTGCGTGCCCGATGATGCTGCCGCAGCAAGGTTTTATCCGCTTCCTGCTGCAACAATTCCGGGGCATCCACGCCTGCCAGTGCTTGCTGATCATTTCGGTGCAACAAATTATCGGCCATCAAAGAAAGATACCGTGCACAACAGACTCTCAGGAAGGAGGTGAAATTGCCCACATCATGATCTGCATCCAGTGATTCCAGATACAACTTGGTAATCATTTGATTTACCGTCATGCCATCTCGATGGGCAATTTCGTCCAACACTTCCCAGAAGAAGCACTCCAATCGAATAGACGTCACCACACCGTCAATCCGGAGCGATTTGGTTTTACTGGCCCACAAGCGGGCATCCGCATTTACAAACAATTGACACATGGGTGACCTCGATGACCTTGACCTCGATAACATTGATTCCTGGCGTGACTTACACCGTAACGGGATTACTGCAACAACACATGTAACTGTCGCAACATGGCAGGATGAGCAGGCCACGCGGGCGCAGTAACAAACTGGCCATCAGTGATCGCCTGATCCATCGAGAGAGATTGGTATTTGCCTCCGGCAAGGCGAACTTCCGGCTCACAGGCGGGATAGGCAGAAATGTTCTTGCCTTCAATCACTTCTGCTGCGGTCAGCACTTGCACGCCATGACAAATGGCAGCCACGGGCTTGCCACTACTAACAAAGGTTTGCACCAGCGCAATGACTTCATTATCCAGACGTAAATATTCCGGTGCCCGACCACCGGGCAGGTACAAGGCATCGTAGTCATCAGCGGAAACGCTGCTGAAATTCGCGTTCAAGGTGAAATTGTGGCCGCGCTTTTCCGTGTAGGTCTGATCCCCTTCGAAGTCATGAATCGAGGTGGCAATGGTATCGCCCGCTACTTTTCCCGGACAGACTGCATCAACCTCATGCCCCATCGCGATAAGCGCCTGAAAAGGCACCATATTTTCATAATCTTCAACAAAATCGCCGGTAATCATCAAAATCCTGGCCATGTGACCCCCTCCTGTATGGATTAAAAGAATGCCTAAATAAAGTAGCACGAAATTTAATCTCGAAGGTCACATCATAGTACTACACCTGTCCGTACTTCACCTATCCGTACTTCACCTATCCGTACTGCAATCGCAGTCGCAAACAGCATAGAACTGCAGAGGATCTCACTCCTCGGGACGCAGAAATTCAATAAGTGCACGACCAACCAATTCAGGGTGCTCCCAGTGGGGTAAGTGGCCCGATTTGGGGATAGGCCTGAAATCAATTTTCGCCCGCTGTCCAGGTTTTGATGCATAGTCGGTTATAACGGTGTGATCAGAATAAGGCAGGGTCTGGTCATTTTCGCCCCAGATAAGTTGCACTGGTTTTTGTAGATCCAGCATGGTAAAATATTGGGCTGAAAAGTCCTGGCCTCGTAACTGCCGTGCAGTGTTCAATATGGCGTGAGTGTATCCGGCGTATTGCGTCTGGGGATTCAGCCGACGCTCCCAATCCGGGAAGGTTGAGGGATCATATACCGCTTTGGAGACCCCTTTGCGCAGGGTTGGAACCATTAAAACATCAGCCAACCAGTCGCCTAACACGGGTACCATCAAGGGAAGGAGTTCAGGTCGATCCGGCGTTCTAATCAGGGGCGCTATCAAGCTCAGTCGCTCTACCTTTTCAGGGTACCGGTTGGTGAAATGGGTCACCACTGCGCCTCCCATCGACAACCCGACCAACTGCACCGTTTTTTCAATCTTCAATGCCTGCAGTAAAGCATGCAATTGCGCAACATAATCGTCCATCACATACTCCAGGTCAGGTCGATCTGAAAACCCTCGCCCAAACAAATCAAAACGAAGCACCCTGAACCCATTCGCTTTCAGCGTATTAAAAGTGGGCTCCCACACATAGGAAGGTACGGAGAAACCATGAACCAAAACGATAACAGGCCCGGTTCCGTTGGCTGAGAATTCGTAATGCACCACACCCTGAGGGATACTGATGTAGTCGCCCCCGATATTCTCTCGCTGACTTTGATCCAGAGTCAGTGCTTCATGATCCCGGGTCGCATGAGCAATAGCAAAAACCAGGCAAATTAGAGCAATAATGCCTGACCCAAAAAGACTCAGTCGCTTAATTGATTTCATCATTATCCTTCAATGGGGTGTAGTTGGTTTTTCAGCTCATCCAAAAGTTGACGGTAGCTGTTAACCGCCAGTTTCTGATAATCCATTGCTACTCCAATACGACGCTTCAGACTTTCGCCCGGTAACCAGTGATCAATCGTATGGCTTACAAAACGACGCGAGCTATCGACCGGATCAGGCAACGGAAGAATGGCACTGCCAATACCCTGCTCAACCAACATCAGAGCCCATTCTTCATTATCTACTTCTGCGACGATATCAACTTCGATCTTCAAACTCAGCAGAAACGCTTTCAGCTCTTCATTGCGCTCGCAGAACGTGCGGGCGATCAAGCGCTGCCCTTTCAAATCAGTGAACTTAATGCGGGATTGATAGGCCAAAGCATGATCCTGAGGCACAATTAATTGATAACGCTCCGACCAGAGCGGAACGAATACGTCTTCCGGTTGAGTGTCTGATTCGGGCAGCAAGCGAAAATCAGCTGATCTAGCTTCGATCTGATTTTCTTTCAACGCATTTGCAGACCCATTTGCCCGGAGGATGTGAATCGACCGGTTCGGAATTCGTCCCCGAATCACAGTCAACACCCTTCCCAAGTAATGGAACGCGATCGAAGGCGCTACCGATATCGTGAGTGCAGCACCCTGTCCTTCGTCTGTAAAGCTGTTTTTTATCGACTGTGCATGCTGCACAAGCCCTAAAGCTTGCTGGTACAGTGACTGACCCGCCGGGGTTGGAGTCACACCTTTCTTACCCCGGATCAGAAGCTGAGCGCCCAATGAATCCTCCAGCTTTGCCAGCGCCATGGATATGGAAGGCTGGGCAATATAAAGGCGCTGGGCCGCAGCGCTGATACTGCCCTCTTCAACCGTGGCGATGAAATACTTTAACGCTTTCAAATCCATTCAGGTACTCCCCTGCAAATCGCTAGAACTGGAATTAGAATTCGAATTCAGGATAGCGAGGTAACTTGGCCATTACAATTTCGTCGTGGGCGGGAACAATTGTTACACGGTCATCGCGCACCTTTAGATCATGGATGTTTTCGATTTGCGAGCTATTTTGCGCTTCATTGTAATCAATTTTAACCATCCAGTTTAAAAATCCGGGGCGTGAGGCATTATCCTCAACCCCCTTCAAGGTCCAAGTGGTATCACCGATAAAAAAGTAGCGCTTGCCGGAACTGACCGTCAGAAAAATTCCGACCTGACCCGCAGAGTGACCGGAGAGGTCAACTAAAACAATACTGCCATCACCATAAATATCCAGACTCTTGGCAAATCCTGCGTACGGCTGGTCCGACATTTCAAAGAAATGCCAGGCTATCCTGGAACTGGCAAATTGAGAGGGTAAATGGGCGGGTGGCTTGCCATGAGTGGCTTCTTCATACTCGCGTTCCTGCACCCAGACCGGAATATCAGGAAAATCTTCGAGACCACTGGCGTGATCCCAGTGCAAATGAGTCGGTACGATCCGGTTCAACCGGGTCCAATCATATTCATTATCTTTAAACTGAGTCGCCGCAGGGTACAATTCCTCGTATTTGAATAGCTGGCTGTCGAGAAAACCATTATCTTCAAACTGCTTATCAATATTGATACCCAAACCGGTATCGATCATGACGTCTCCGTTTGGATGTTGAATCAATACGGCCGTCTGCACCAACTGGCGCCGGGTCCACCAGGAGCCTGAGGAGACGACCATTGCTTCCTGGGCACCTGCTGATTTGGCCGTATGAATGACCGAAAAACCAATTGTCTCGGCGTTCCCGGAAGGTGACAATGAGCGCTCATCCGCCTGCGAATTAAAAACGCTGACGGCAAACACAAACGGCAGAATAAGACGGGGTAGTTTCATAACGACTCCAATAAGTATAACGACTGAAGGAAGCGATCCAGATTGGATCCGTTAAAAGCCAGTCTAATGAAGTCTTTATTATAAATATAATATTGATTTTTTATTTATATACAACATTTTATCTATAGATAAAAATACGCAAAAATGGCGGATTACTTCTACTCAGGCGTATAGATCCTCTTTGTTCGCACACTCCCCCCATCGCTCTTTAATGTTCATTACTTCCGGCAAGATAGCAACAAACAAGGGAACCAGGTCAGGGTCGAGATGAACACCGCGCTGATCATTCAGGTATTTCAAGGCATCCTCGACTGACCAGGCATGTTTGTAGGGACGCTCGGTTGTAAGCGCATCAAACACATCGGCAATCGCTACCACTCGGGCAACTCTCGGTATGTCGTAACCGGATAAGCCGTTTGGATACCCCGTACCATCCCACTTTTCATGATGATTTAAGGCAATATCATGGGCCATCATCAATAATCTGGACCGATGTTTGCCAATAATCTGGGCACCGATTAGCGGATGCTGCTTCATGATTTCCCACTCATCGGAATCCAGCTTTCCAGGCTTCAATAAAATTCGATCCGGTATCCCTATTTTGCCAACATCATGCATGGGTGATGCATGCAATATCAATTCGGCTTCATTTTCTGAAAATCCGGCTTTGACAGCCAGTAGACGGGAAAAATGACTCATCCTGATGACGTGTAACCCGGTCTCATTGTCTTTGTATTCCGCCGCACGGCCCAATCTGCGAATCACTTCAAGGCGAGTCTGCTCAACCTCTTTAACGCTTACCAAAGACAAATGGGTTTTAACCCGGGCTTTAACAACAGCGCCATTAATTGGTTTGGTAATGTAGTCAACGCCTCCGATCTGAAGCCCGTATGACTCATCGGAAGACTCCGCCATCGCTGTGACAAAAATGACCGGAATATGGCTGAACTCTACACGCTCTTTCATCTTGATGCAGGTTTCAAATCCATCCATTTTGGGCATCATCACGTCCATTAAAACCAGATCGGGCACATGCTGATCAACCAACTCCAAGGCCTTTTCACCGTCTTTGGCAAAATAGAGCTGATAATCGTCCTGCAAGATCTGCATCATCACCCGAAGGTTATCCGGCTCATCATCAACAATGAGTATCTTGGCAGCCCCTGGAATTGAATCATTCATTTCGCATCTCCTTCGACTCGTACTCTTTAGACTCGTACCTCGTTAGACTCACACCGCTTTCGACTCACACCTTTTTGGACTCACAACCTTTTGGACTCACAACCTTTTGGACTACGGGAGAATTCTTCAATGACCATACGGCATTAATGCGGCAAGGACATTGATGCCTCCTGTAAAGCCTTTCGGGCTTTCTCAAAATCAAAGTCGTTGATATTTTTAACGACTTTATTCACCTGTGTTTCATTCACACCAGCCGCTGAGAGCAATTTGGCAGTTTGCTCGACCAGTTCAGCATCAAACTGGGACAATCCTAGTTTTTGATCCAATTCTTGAACATGCTCTCGAACCAGAGAAACATCAACCTCTAAAGCAAGAGAGATCTGAGGCGGTGGATGCACCTCAAGTAATGCGTCGCAGGCATGAATGCATCGTTGAACAGCTTTGTTGGCGACTGTGAATCCGGTCTTATAATCCGTATCCTCGGCCTTGAGTTCGATATTAAAGTGGTGCAGAGCCTGGTAACAGTCCTCCAAAGCCAAATTGCCGGCCACGCCCTTGAGTGCATGTAAAATTTTCCGGACCTCATTCAGGTCTTCATTCTCCAACGCTCGTTTGACGGCACTCATATCCGGCCCCAAACGGTCAATAAAGCTTTGCAGGCTGCGCAGGAAAACTTCTTTTTTCCGCCAGTTTGACTGTGCTTTACGAACATTGAATGGTGCGACTTCAATATCACTGAACCAGGCTTTCTCAGGGGATTTATCAGCACCCGGTGGCTCAATTGCTGCGGATTTACCGGACATCAACGCTGACATTTCCTTGAAAAGTTCATCAATGACAACGGGTTTACCCACGAAACCATTCATGCCAGCGGCGCGGCAGGCCATCCTGTTTTCTTCCATGACACTGGCGGTAAGTGCCAAAATCGGCACTTTCTGTCCTCGGGTCTGTTTGCGGAGTTCCCGCGCAGCTGTCAAGCCATCCATGACCGGCATCTGTACATCCATGAGCACCATATCAAACTCAGCCCCGGCAAATTTTTCCAGTGCCTGCTGACCATTCCAGACATGGGTCACCTGATGACCCACTTCCTCCAATCGAATCCGG
The DNA here is from genome assembly GCF_002162375.1 of Oleiphilus messinensis. Classification (GTDB taxonomy): domain Bacteria; phylum Pseudomonadota; class Gammaproteobacteria; order Pseudomonadales; family Oleiphilaceae; genus Oleiphilus; species Oleiphilus messinensis. The sequence continues at coordinate 4,550,183 of NZ_CP021425.1, forward strand.
ATCAGTTCTGCATTTTCCGCCACATCCTCTGCCAACAAAATCCGCAACCCCTGAACCGGGCTACTGGCAATGCGTTTAGCAACTGAAGCCTCCGGTTGTTGATCTGTTTCAACCAAAGGAATTTCACAATGGAATGTACTGCCCACGCCCAATTCGCTCTCGACCCAGATTTCACCATCCATCAAACCGACCAGTTGCTTGGAAATTGTCGTCCCCAGACCTGATCCACCGTGGGTTCGACTTATCGATGTGTCCGCTTGGGCAAAATTGGCGAAAATAACCCCGAGCTTGTCTTTGGGGATACCGATCCCGGTATCGCGAATCGCAAAATGCACATGATTGTCCGCCGCCGGTTTAACGGTAATCACAACCGCGCCACTCTCTGTAAACTTGATCGCATTGCCTACCAGATTTACCAATATCTGGTTCAATCGAAGCGGGTCACCAAGATAGTTTTCGGACAACCCATCGGAAATTTTCAAGGAGAGCAGCAAGCCCTTCTCCCGTGCATTGACTTCGAAGGTTTTCACCACATCACCCAATAGTGACTGCAAACGGAATGGAATATGCTCCAGAACGAGTTTTCCCTGTTCCATTTTCGCGACATCGAGGATATCGTTGAGGAGCCGATGGAGTAATTTGGCCGAGCGACGCACTGTGTCAAGGTGACTACGCTGTTGATCGGTCACATCCATATCAAGCAACACATCTACAAATCCGATAATGGCATTCATTGGTGTGCGAATTTCATGGCTCATATTAGCCAGAAACCGACTTTTAGCCTCACTCGCGGCTTCAGCCCTGTTGCGCATATTGATCAGATCTTTTTCGACCTTTTCACGTTCTACTATTTCGTTCTGCAAACGACGGTTAAACGACAATATATGCTTCTGTTGCGAGAGCTCGTTGATCATGCTGTTTAAGCTGTCCACCAGCATACCCACCTCATCCCCACTGCGTTTACTGATTCGCAGACTGAAATCCTTATTACGGGAAACCTTCAAGGCCCAGTCAGAAAGATCTTTCAGAGGGTGGGTAACATTAACCTTGAGCCACCATGACAGCGCCAATGTAACAAGCAACAGGAACACAAACAGCACAATAAACAACTTGATCAGACCAAACTGAATATCATTCCATTCATTTAGATTGGTTTTAACAATGAGTGAGCCCAGAACTTGTTCACCCACGGCAATGGGTGCAGTCGCAACGTAGTAATTCACATCCGGCCATTGCAACTGACTGGCCTGAACGGCTTCAAGGGTGGGCAGATTCTGATCGGTGGGATAGACCGCAAACAATTTACCGTTTTGATAAATGGCCGCTTGTTCAATATGAGGGTTTTCATTCAGGGCCCCAAGCACTTTCGTGGCCGATTTGGGATCATTGAATGCGAGCGCCGCACGGCTATTGTCCGCCAAGACGTTCGCGAGTATTTGCAAGTCTTGTCTTGCCTTGTGATGGAAGTTATCGTGCACCAGCCAACTGACTGAGATAACGGTAACCACCAGCATTAACAACGCCAGACCAAACAGGCTGAACTGTAGACGATAACGGATCGAAATCCGCTTCCACCAGACACAATCCACTTCCTGAGATTGTTCTTCGATTCCCGTCATTTTATTACGACCCCCAACTCAATGAGCTGAGCTGCAACTTTAAAATCTGTCGTATTAATCAACTTACCATTAATACGAAATCGAATTTGGTCATCCTGAATGAAAAATTCGATCAAACCACCAGAGCCAACAAACGAGGATGACTCCCCCATCGTCAATGTGCCAGAAGCATCAATGGCAGATAGAACCGTTTCAACTACAGAGTGTTCAGAGTCAACAACGTATAATACTTTGCACGGACTCAGGTCTGTTGCATCAGAATAATGTCCTAACCGGGAAACCTTGACCCTGCCCTGGGCCAGCTCAGCCCCATCTATTTCATCCAGTGCCGCCCCGAAACGATCCTCCCCAAGGATACACACATTGAGCTGCCCGGCATCGGCCCCATGGCGTGGCGGAAACTCAACAAACTGGAGCATGTTGAAGATATAGGACGCTTTTATCTGATAGGTCACGTCGGCGGCGTACCCCAGACTCGACGAACCAAATAAAACAGCAGCCAGGAACCCGGTCAGACGGACTAAGCGAGAGCAAAATATCATATTAAAAACTCCAGGAGGTCATTAACATCACCTCCTGTTCCACCTGGCTTTCCGGAGAACTCCACTCACGATGCTTGGCATCTCCCAAATGCCGCCCAACCAACTGGAGCCTTCCGGCGGGATGCAATTGCCAGGACAAGGCCAAATCAAATACCACGTAATGATCGGTCTGCTCCGCCGCCAGCTCGTCAAAGAATCGAATATAACTGTTTAACTGCCATTGAGGGCTAAGATCCAAAAAAGAAATCAGTTGTGCCATATGACGAGGTGAGCGTCCTTCAATATTTGCCTCGGTACTTGTATCCAGACTACCGGCCGCAGTCTCCATCAGCAAGCGCGTGTAAGTATAATTTAATCTAAGCAACCAATTGTTTAGAAGCTGAACTTGAGAACTCAATTCCAAGCCCAGATTTCGACCACTGATATTGTTCGCCAACATGGGTATTTCGACGGAGAGCAGATGCTCATATTCACCGTAATACAGACTCAGATCGGTCTGCCATTGGGTATGGTGCTGATATCGCATCCCGATTTCGTAGAAGTCCGATTCCTCTGAAACCGCAGTCTGATTACCCGTTAAAAACGGCGATACGATATCGTGCTCCAAACGACTGGGCACCCGAATCGCTCTTGACCAGGCCCCCCAAACCATAAAGTCACCCCAGATTTTCGCCAGACGAATGCTCGGCTGCCACTCATCCCCGGTATAGTTGTTGTGTTCAAATTTACTACCCAAAATCAAATGAAGCGTATTACCCTGAAAGGCTGTGTCGTTCTGAAGAAACACATTGATAATTTCATCACTTCGCTTTTGCGGTGCAACTGAAAAAAGATCAGACCCGGTAACGTCGTCCGTTAAATAACGATAGCCCGCACCGATCACGAATTCGTTACGCCCCCATTGCTGTTGCAGTTGGTACTCCAGATTCCAGATATCCCGACGATCTGACAATGACGTTTCCAGCGTTGTATGGTCAAAGTAAAAAAGCAGTTTGTGATTCTGCCTTGGGTTGGCTTTCAACTTCCAGTTCAACAACAGGTTATGACCTCTGCCATCCCGCCCCTCACGGGTCGCAGATACAAATCCCCCCCCCAGCTCACTGTGGTATACGTCCCCCTGTACCGTCAAGTTGCCCCAAAACTGGTCAACAATATCCCAACGAAACCCACCCATCGCCAATTGCCCCTTATCCGAATCATTTTCTGCTGCAGGGCTTTCCTCACGATCGGTAAATTTGCCATACACTCTGACAAATTGATGATCCGTAACAGCTTGTTCATGGCGTAATTGTACAATGCCCTTTTCGACTCGACCCGCCCCCACTTTGATATGGGAGCCCTCGGCATCCCGTGCGGATCGCGTGATGATATTGATCACACCGTTTACCGCGTTTGCCCCCCAAAGGGTGCCACCCGGCCCTCGAACCACCTCGATACGTTCGACATCATCCATTAAAACATCTTTTTCTTCCCACAATACCCCGGAATACAGCGGACTATAAACACTTCGACCATCAATCATGACCAACAGCTTATTGGCTGAATTGGAATTAAAACCGCGAATACTGATCGCCCATTGCGTTGCCGATATACGGGCGACTTCGACTCCGGGAACATAGCGCAGAACTTCAGGGAGATGGTTGGCACCGGAACGGATAATATCGTCACGAGTCAGCACATATACCGCGGCCGGCGCTTCTGACAACGGTTCTGACTTTTTCGACAGGGAGGTGATTTTGAGATTCATCAACTCTTGCAGCGACGTCCCCTTAACATCAATGAGCAATTTTTTTTGCGCAAATGTCAGCGGTGCAAAGAGCGTAACAAGAAGAATCGAGACAAACCATTTCATGGGCACTGTCCGTAGCACAGGTGTAGCACTGAGTATAGTCAATGACGGATTTCTGTCTAAGAAAAGCACAACTATCCCAATCATGATAATCAGGTGAGAAACCAAGACACCAAGAAACCACCAACCGAAACAGATCGCCGGGTATTTCTTGACCCAGTTCACTGATTTGCCGTTATGACGCCTCGCGGTGAGGTAAAACCAATTCCGTTGCCGCTATAAATAATAACCATACAATGTAACAAGCCGGCAAATAGTGCAACGAAATCAATAGGAAAAGCGAAAAGGAGCGGTGCAATGAACACTCGAAACCACCGACAAATCAGAGCAATGAAACGCTACGCACGGGCTTTACACTTGCAATTTGAAGAAGCCGCCATGCGCTGGTGTGAAATCGGGCTGGCGGCACGTTGGGCCGAGCAGAATTGAATAATTGCTTCGTGATCGACAAGTTATTCAACCGGTAAGAACTGTTCACGAAACCAGAGGTGGGGAGCACTCGCTTTGACCCGCTCATGCCAGAACAGGCCGAATGGCGGAAATTCAAGATCGAACGGGAGATTCGCTACAGTCAAAGGATAAAGAGGTTGTAACCGCTCAACCATACTTTCATTAACAATCATAACCAGATCGGTCTGGCTGACAATCGCAACCGCAGCCATGAAAAAGGGCGTTTCGACCGCAATCTCCCGTGTTAAGCCGAGCACATTTAAACGCAAGTCAACCGGGTTAGTCCCACCTCCGGTGAGTTGCGGCACAACATGACGCAATGCGACGTAGTGTTCGAGCGATAATGAACCGGACAGCGCCGGATGACCACGCCGTCCAATACAGACATAACGGGAAGAGCGCTGAATGACTTTGCGGTAGATCCCCGCAGGGGCGCTGTCCACCACACCGAAGGCAAAATCCACTTCCCCACTTTGCAAGCCAGAAAATGTAGAGGTCGACCAGGGAACGTAAACAATCTTGGTATGAGGTGCCTCAGTCTGAATTCTGTTCAACCAACTCGGAGCATAGAGTTGCACTAGAAAATCGGAAGCGGCAACCCGAAAGCTCATGTCTCGCTGTCTTGGATCGAAATCGTCCCCCATTACCAGTTGATCGACTTGATCCACAATTGATTGCAACGACGTCACCATGGCTTCTGCGCGGGGCGTCAATATCATTTGATTGCCCTTGCGTACCAACAAGGGGTCATCCAGTAATTCCCGGAGGCGACTGAGATTCTTACTCATTCCAGATTGAGTGATGTCAAGCCGTTCCGCCGCGAGACTAACCTGTTGTTCAGTTAAAAGAGCATGTAATGACAACAATAAATTCAGATCGAACTTTTTCAAAATCGAATACATGACTAGAACTCATATCCTTTATGAATGATATGGAATCGCAAGCATAGCAAGACCCCGCCATAATTCGCAAAACACGAACCTGATAGGTATCAATCAAGGTTGACATAAACTTTTGTTTATTTCCCAGCCAATACCATCATATTTTGGAGAAAGACATGGAAAATCAACTCGCTAAAATAATACGCCCCGGCGGGGTGGAGCAAATCCGATTGGTAAACGAGCCACTTCGACCTCCTGCAGAAAACGAAATTACTATCAAAATCGAGGCCAGTGGCGTGGCGTTTGCGGATGTATTAATGCGGGAAGGACTGTATCCCGGAGTGCCCCGAAAAATGCTGACACCCGGCTACGATTTAGTAGGACGCGTTGAACGCAAAGGTAAATCTGTGGAGGATTTCAACGTAGGAGACAGGGTAATCGCGCTGTCCCAAACCGATGGCAATGCGCATTTCATCAATACTGCTACCACCCTTGTATGCCCCTGTCCGGAATCAATACCTGCACCGGTCGCCGTTGCTTTAATTCTAAACTATGTTACCGCCTATCAGATGTTACATCGTCTTGCCCGGATCAAACCCAATGAAACGGTATTGATTCACGGCCTGGCCGGAGGGGTTGGTAGTGCCTTGATGCAACTTGCACTGCATGCAGATGCGCAAGTCTATGGCACGCTGTCCCAACGGAAATGGGATAGTCTGGATTGCATGCTGACAGGAAACGAGCGATTGACTAAAATCGACTATCAATCAGAACCCTTCGAAGCCGCTATTAAACGTCATTGCGCGGATGGCGTGGATGTTGTATTCGATGCCGTTGGCGGCCAACACTTGAAGCGTTCATACCAAACCCTTATTCCATTCGGTCGGGTGATATCCTACGGATTTTCTACAGCAATTCACAACGGGAGACGAAATTGGCTTAAGGCAGGAAACGGAATACTCAAGGGTCTGTTCTCGGCTGTCGACTTGATCGCCACAAGCAAAACGGTGTCAGGCTACGGAATCTGGGTTGCTGCACACGCTCACCCGGACTGGTTTCAGCAAGATATGCAGGCAGTACTGGATTTGTACGAAGCGGGGATAATTAATCCCCTGATTTCAAAAACACTCCCTCTCGCGGAAATTCAACAGGCTCACCGTCTTATGGAGTCTTCGCAAGTGCCTGGCAAAATCGTCTTGATGAATGAACATTGAGAATCCGTGAAGGCCGTCCATCACACCCAAGCTGAAAGCGCTCAATTCGACAAATACGTCGGGCGTACTTAATCGCGTCGCTAACCAGCTGAATGCTGGACGGAGAAAAAACAAGCCGGAGTAAACTGGAGGAGCGTGTTACGCCGTATTCAATAAACCTGCACGGATACCACTGCGCAGAAAATCCATTTGATCACCCAGAATACGACGATTGCTCAGAAACAGCACTTCATGCCGGCTGGGCACAAAAGGCACTGCCAGTAATTGCATTCCGGCTTCTTCCGGGGTGCGATCCGCTTTCTGGTTGTTGCAGCGTTTACAGCTGGTCACCACTTGTGTCCAGGTGTCCGCACCACCACGGGAAACAGGTATGATGTGATCCCGACTCAGATCCCGTGAGGCAAACCGAATACCGCAGTAAAGACAGGTATAGTTGTCCCGGAGAAACAAAAGTTGATTACTGAGCGCAGGCGTATCCTTGGCGGCTTTATCAACACCCTGAGTGGCAATAATCGCAGGAATACCCAGTTCCGAACGCTGCCCCTGATGATTAGTTCCGCCACGAAGCACGATACTCACATCGCCATGGAACCATAGCACCCGGTCGGCACAGATAAATAACGATGCCGCTTGTGGCGTTAACCAGGATACCGGAAACCCCGTTTTATCTACTCTTAATACTTGTGCGCAGTTCATTCTTTAATCCTACCTTGCACGTCCATGTTTATAAAGATACGCAAAACGCACCTTCTCTATAAGATTGGCAACCGGGATGAGACTTGAACTCATAACCGCAGCAGTCAAAGTGCTGCGCTCTACCCGTTGAGCTACCCGGCAACAAACTGATCAAATTTTTTACTCACCAGATTTTGTAATGTGCTTTTGAATCCGTCACACGACCTTTTAATCGTGCTGCTCGGAAAAAACACATAAAAAAACCCGGTGATCTCAGACCACCGGGTTCGAATCCTGCTATGATTCTGACCGGGGCCGCTAACCTTGCGTCTTTCCCCGGACGATAAACTCATCTCATCCGGATAGAAGACTGCCTTGCTGACTTACACGAGCCTGTTCAATCTCGAATTGCTTAGAAATGGGATAAAACGTACGTTTCCAATGCGGTATCAATGCAACATCACCTTGCCCAAGCACTGGCACAGAGAGCCCATACCCTTCGAGGGGAGCCAGCGGAAAACAGAACGATAAATCGTGTAATGAGTACATTTTCAAACCATCAGGTATCAAATAAATTTGTCGTGAACATAAGCACAGGGTATGCCAAAACTGAATATAACGAAAATAACGTGCGACATCGCTCCATTCACCATTATATACATACCCAAACTAAGAGCTAACGGGATAAGAAATTTCAAAACAACAGAAAAATACTTTATTTTAAAAGCCAATAAACTCTTAAATAAGAGCAATAACAAACTCAGTCACCTTAGGAAAATCAACAAACCTACCGGATACAAGAACCGGTAATCGTCTCGATCAAACGCTATACTTTGGAAACAAAGGCCGCCAAGGACTGAAGGACGTTTCGGTAAGGTACGGCCTAAAAACTGGAACCCGCAGGGAACATTTACACCATGCCTTATCCGATTGAAGAAAAATTTGTTATCGCCGTTGCGTCAAGTGCCTTGTTTGATTTATCTGAATCGGACAAAGTTTTTCGAGAACAAGGGCCATTGGCCTATCGGGACTATCAAGCTGCGCAACTGGATACACCGCTTGAGAAAGGCGTGGCCTTCCCCTTTGTAAGACGTTTTCTCAACATGAACCAACACTTCCCTGATGAACTGCCGGTAGAAGTCGTTTTACTTTCCCGAAACTCCGCCATCACCGGGAAGCGGGTGTTTCGCTCTATCCATCACCATGGCCTGGAAATCACCCGCGCCGCATTTCTGGAAGGACAATCCCCCTACTCTTACATCCCCGCATTTAACGCATCACTGTTTCTTTCGGCAAACGAACAAGACGTTTCCCAAGCAATTGATAACGGCTATCCTGCTGGAACGGTCCTGCCTTCGGTAGTAATGGATGATATCGTCGATGCAGAACTGAGAATTGCATTCGATTTTGATGGCGTAATCGCCGGAGACGATGCCGAAAAAGTCTATAAAGGCGGCTTGGCGGGATTCCATCAATTTGAAACCGCAAGAGCGGATATCCCACACAACCCGGGGCCGCTGGCCGACCTCTTTCAAAAACTTGCGGTTATTCAAAAACTGGAAGACCAAGCTGTTGAAAAATCGCCGGAATACCAACGCATCATTCGTACTGCCATCGTCACCGCACGCAGCGCCCCCGCCCACGAACGGGTCATCACCACCCTGGAACACTGGGGCGTCAGCGCCAACGAAGTGTTTTTCCTCGGCGGCATGAAAAAAGCCCGAATACTCGACATACTCAAACCGCACATATTCTTCGACGACCAGCAAACCCACCTCACCTCATCCGCCGGAAATATTCCCATGGTTCACGTTCCGTTTGGTGTGACAAACCAGATAACAAAGAAAGCAGAGTTATCTATCGCTGAGGAAACAGAAATAGAGTGAGATCACACCCCATCCGGAATACAGAGGTTGTGTACCGCGTTGTAGTTTCTTACAGAGCGCATCGCGCCAACGAGAGTTTGAAAACGGGAATTCTGCGCCGCCTGGCGGTCGGTGCTGGTGTACACTTCGAGTCCACCGTGACCGACTTTTCTGACGCGATATCCGCAGCTGTCCAGAAAAACCACCTCTCTGCCGGTTGCCGTTAATCGCTGCCCTCTGGAATCCCAGATATTCTTTTTCCATCGGGGTGACGCCAGGTTAAAGTCGTGCCGTCCATGGGCACCACCTAAAAGCCAGGCGTCATTATACAGAAAGTGATAACCGGCCTTACCATTGCGCCAAGCGCTATCCAGTGCATTATAGTAATGCATGATCATACCGCCTGTAGCTACATTGATATTGCCGTAACCGGTTTGACCATTGCGGACGCCGGGTGCTTCATCCCGGTGGGTAATCACCCCCAGGGCTTTATGGTCATCGATGGTGATTGCATTACCAAATTGATCCGGGGTTCTGCCATTTTCATCCACACAAGTGCGCCCCATGACCAAAATACCATATTGTTGATTACGCGCTTGAGAGTAAATATCCCATGCCCGTTCAATACTGGGTGGCCCCATCCAGTTTATAATGCGTGTGAATTCTTCATAGTAGTTTGCAATCGCGCGATAATCCGCCCAAAATTCTCGATAATTTGCGTACATAATTCCGTTCTCTCAATTTCGTTATAGTCTTAGATGCTGTTAATACTCGCCCTGAAGGGCATTGATTAATGAGATATACGGGGCAGGTGCAAAAAAGTTGCAGGTTTTGGAGAGTTTTTTAGCTTTTTGATTATGCAGATCACCTCAGGTATGGTTCGTACCATATTTCAGCTATTTTCCCGAGACAGGGTCAACCTGTGACAAGCAAGTTGATCCCTGTTCAACCCTATGATCGTTGGTAGCCTTTTAAAAATTGGGGACTTAGATTGAACGAGTCCAGTTCACACGAACAAGAACCTTCTTATGTTACATTAATTGCCGGATTTCTGATATTTTCCGGTGTTGGGCTTTTTTTCACCTGGCTGCTAACAACCGAACTTCAACACCTGATTAACTCGATTAACACTAAATCAACCTCTTTTGAGTTTGAGAAGATGTCCCTTCTTGGCTTTGGTGTAGTAATTTCTTCGGCCAGCTTTGCCACAATAGTTGGCAAACTCCCGACACCGAACAGAAATATGAGCGATCCAAGTTCCCGCAGTTCCCTAGCTTCACAGTCGCAGAGATCGTACTCTACAGAGGAGGTCAAAATCAGACCTCCAATCTGTCCACGACGGCTAATTTATTCGACTGCGCTCTCAACCTGATACAGAAGCCCCGCTCTAGCGTTCAATTCCGAGACGATTCCGCTGTCGATCAATTGCTTTAATTGTTGGTCAAACTTGAGCTTTAGTTTGTTCAGTTCCAGAACCTTGGCAAATGCAAAATAGCCTTTGGTATCGGAAATTGCGGGCAGGAGCATTTTTACTTTTTCGGTGTAGTTGGCTTTTCCGATTGTGACTCGGGCGTTGCGTTGATTGGTTGCACAGAGTTGGGCCCTGCCAACCAGCACGAATGTCAAACACTTCTCCAGTGTTTGCAGCTGAATTGGCTTGAGTTGCGCGATTTTGGCGTCGAATGCCGCGCCATAACTCCAGCCCAGAACCACCGCAATCGAATGAGCATCCAACGCATCAATCTTACCATTCCAGGTGATATCGGATTGACTACGTTGGTAGAAAACCATGTGATCCTGATAAAAGTGATACTGGCTGTAGTCTAGATATTGTTCCCGATCAGGAGTTTTGTAGGGACCAATTAGCACGTGGGCCATACCCTGTTTGACCATCTCTTGTGCACGTTTCCACGGATAGATCTGTATATCCGCCTGAATGTCGATACGGGTGGCGATATCTCGAATCAGATCGGCAGCAATGCCCTCAATTCGGCCATCCGCACTGCGTTCAAGTATGTAGGGAAACTGGCTACCAACAAAGTTCAATACGGGGGTCGTTTCAGCAGCCCAAACCGGCCCTAACAGCAGGAAAAGTCCGACAGCGAACAGGGTTTGCTTTACCAGTCTGCGAAAAACGCGAATCAGAGGCATAAAGTGACTACATCCAGTTAATCTTATTTTTACTATAGCTGACCCGAGGAATATCTCGACCAAACCGGAGAGCATTCACCAAAAGTGAAACATTAGATTTTACAGTTGTTAACGTGCCAGTAACGATGCAGACAGATACAATTTGGCCCTGTTGGGAATATTCCTTTTGAGTCTAGTTTCTGTCATTTTAATTTCGAGGTGTTATGAAAAAGTTACTGCTTGCGTGTGGTTTGGTTTCGGTTCTGGCATCACAAGCTCAGGCAACCCTGATTACCAATGGTGACTTTGAAAACCTTCAACTCAGCGGCAACAGCTGGGGTGTCTTTTCATCGATCCCGGGGTGGCAGACAACACTCGGTAGTGGTATCGAAGTACAACGTAACACGATTGTCCAAGCCCAATCCGGACAACAATATGTCGAATTGGATGCTTACAACAACAGCGCGATCACACAGGGTATTGATACGCTTTTGGGAGAAACCTATCTCCTGAGTTTTTACTACATGCCTCGCACTAACAATGGCAACAATGATAATGGTCTGGGTGTATTCTGGGATAATTTCGATAAGGACTACAGTAACTTCGACCCCAGCCATGAAGTATTCCAAATTGAGGATATCACCCATTTGCAACAGCCTAGCTGGACTCAATTCACCCTGGAGCTCACCGCAACCAGTGATTTCATGGCATTGTCCTTTGGCGGCCAGGGTGCGAACAACTCATTGGGTGCATTTATTGATAATGTCGAGTTGACCCATGTGGTTCCTGAACCCGGAACACTGGCACTAATCGGACTGGGTATCGCAGGTATCGGGCTTTCAATGCGGAAAAAAGCGTGAGCTTCTGATTCGATGCGGTTAAGCTAATTGCTCGGGGTGATCCGAATCGCTCTTTATTTTGACTATAAAATCACACAGAGAAAATCAGCAGATTAACCATGAAAGCCATCGAAATACAGATACAACAAGTGGTTGCATCACTCGAGTCCGGACAGATAACCGAAGCGGAAGCGCACAGGAAGATTGCAGAGATTACCACGGAGATACCTGAACCAGACAGACTGTCGGACACCGTTCGCAGTTACATGGAGGATGAAATCAATAAGATGGACATACCAGAAGCGGACAAGGCCAGGCTGCGCCTTGAGCTGAACAATACTCGAGGTTAGTTCGAACCTGACTGAATATAATCAAGCCCCCTGGAATCCGGCACACACAGCCGAATCCCTGGGGCCTGTATTTCTACTTCACATTAACGTTTGATATAACTCAGCAGATCCATATCGTCCCATTCGATCACAGGCTGATCGGAACCGGTACCCGAACTCGGCGTAAACCCGCCGGTCTGACTATCAAACACCCAGGACTGATTGTTATCCGCGGCCATCTGATCAAGCAGGTCGGTGCTGCGGGTTGCAAACAGTTTCGCTTGCAAGGCATCCAGATTCCGTCCTGTCATGGGGTCACGGGTTGAGTTGTCCAGCACCGTGTTGGTACCTTCACCACCATCCAGTTCATTGACACCGGAGCCACCGTAGATCAAGTCATTGTCTGCGCCGCCATTAATGATGTCATTCCCTTCAAGACCGAAAATCATATCCGCCCCGGCATCACCATTCACAGTATCCTGACCCGCCGATGCTGACCCGGAATGCGCCAGGTCAGCAATCGTGACAGGCTGAATACCCAAGCGGCCAAACCGTGTTGGACTTTCGGTGTTGTACTCGACCATCAGCACACTGTTGTCCGCGATGATGCTGTCTGCCCCATTGTCACCCCACACGCGATCCGAAGCCATGCTGCCAATTGTGAAAGGAGCAAAGTTCAAACGATCAAGACTCGAATCCGATGCCACATTGCGATGATCTGCGACAAAGTCCTGAAGCCCCTGGGTCCAGTTGTCAATGTTGGCAATATAGGCCGGATATTCAGCACTTCTCGCATTCAGCAATGGGCCGGTATTGACCGGATGAATCGTGATACTCTCATCACTGCTCACCAGATCATCGCCATCGCCCGCCCGAATCTGATCATTGCCCGTCTGGAGCGAAATCACACGATCCAGATTCACAACAGGGAGATTATCCAGACGTTGCGTCAGGTAACTGGATTGAGCACTATTGCTTGCAGCGGCCTGCGCGGACAAGGCATCGCTTGTTGCCGCCACACTGGCCGGGGCAAAAAGATCCGCAGGATCAGCATCCAGTCCGTAGCCGTCGATTTCATAAAGCAACTCAATCGCCCGGTCACCGACGACCCGATCCTGTCCGGATCCAGCCTGAATCACGTCCATGCCGGCACTGACCTGGGCGCTGCCGCTGGTACTAACCTGGGCAATGGCCAACGCCGCATCCTGAACCGCAGCACGCAACTCGGTGCTATGTCCGTGCAGCATGAGCACCGTGTCTGTCAGGTCTGCATCAGCAACTGGCAAGCTTCGAGTGAAGCCATTGACAATGTGGGTCTCATCCGCAAATACGATATCATCCCCGTCTCCGGCATCAATGTTGTCACCGCCTAGTTCGGTACTGCTCTGATCGAAAGCGAGACCGGCCACCACATCAGATAAAGTACTCATCGCGGCGATGGTGTTTTGCTCCGCTGCATCCAGCAGACTGAATCCCGATCGAACCGCAGTGGCGATACTGACATCATCCGCGTAAATCAGGTCAGCCCCTTCACCCCCGTTGAGCTGGTCATTGCCCGCCATCAAGCCGGCACTGGAACCCGCATTCAACACCACAGACGCCATCACCGAGTAAGGTGAACCGAGCGAAGTGCTCAAGGTACGACTCCCGTTCAAGGACTCCAGACCGCCCGAAGGTTCCGCAGTGATGTGATAGAGTCCAGGGTTAAAATCAGTCGCCCCCATTTCCGGTTTGATCAGCACAGGCGCATTCAGGACTGTCCCTGCAGCATCAAGATTGATACTGGAATCCGTGTCCGCACCGGAAAGCAGTCTTAACGTATTCGTAACCGCAGGTTGGGTGCTGGATGTGTTCGGTAAAATGGTCACACCGTCACCGTAGAGCTGGTCGTCGTCCGCGCCACCATCCAGTTGGTCATTACCCCGTTGACCGAACAACATATCCTGTCCGGCACCACCGGAGAGTTTGTCATTACTGCCCGAGGTCACGTCGAGGAGCAGCGCCGATGTTGTATTGCTGTCCGGGTCACGGAGCAATAACATCTGCTCTGCATCAACCAGCTGGGTTTTGGCCGTGTCAGAAAGGTTGACTGACAAGTCCAGCAGCTGCCCTGCAGTCGCCACCTCTTCCAGAACGATATCCTTGCGGCTTGAACCGTTTTCCAGCTGAGTAACAATAACCCGGCCAACATCGGCAATCAGAATATCGTTACCCGCAGCGCCGATCAGTTCGTCCTCACCCAGGCCACCAATCAGGTCATCATCACCCGCACCACCGATAATTTTATCGTTACCGGCACCACCATCAATGACGACCGAGGTTGCCACTTTATCAGCAAAGATCTGATCATCACCAGCACCACCGTGAATGGCCAGCGCCATCCCTGCAGGGAGTGCATCTACGGTGAAATTGTCGGAGCCGGCACCGAGTCTGACTTCCAGCCCTTCCAGCCCGGCATAGGCGATGCTTGCCGGAATACCCTGAGCGACAAAACTCTCGCTGGAAATGCTCTGCGCCGTGAGCTTGCCGGAACCGCCGGTATCACCGCCAACAAAAATCGCGGTATCCGTACCTGATCCAGCATCCACTGATACAGATTCAATATTGGTAAAGGTGGTGCTACGTGAGTCATGGCCAACGGTATTTCCGTTGAGACGATAGTGGTTCACCGAATCCGACCCGATAAACTCGATGCGGTCATCCCCTTCGCCCAGATTGACATGTAATTGTGCAATCTGGTCGGCATCGTAGGTCTGGGTGATCGTTTCGACTGTCGATTCATAGTGGACAATTAAACCGCCATCCCCACGCTCCTGAATCCGAACCAGATCCGCATCCGAGGTACCGGCGATGTAAAGCTCGTCATCGTCCACAACAAAGCCACCCAGTATCGCCTGAGTCTGCCCTGCTACGGTGGCACCGTCATCATCCGCCAGGGAAACCGATATACTGTACTGACCCGGTAAATCGTAATCATGGGTCAGCTGAATATCCGCACTGTTCAGGTTGATGGTCTCAACGACGGAATCGCCCCAGTCAACCGTGATGGTATGACTATCAAGGGTACCGGCGTCCAGGACTTGCCCGGTTAATTGCACGGGCTCCCCTACGGCAACCTGTCCGGCATTGAATGCACTTGTGGTCAGATTGAGTAACTGCGGTGCACTGTTAGACACATTCACAACGGTCGGCGCGTAGGTAATCTGCTGACCCTGATCATCAATAATCACCGTGGATTCGGTCAACGCCAACTCGGTTCGCGTGCCATCATCACGTTCCAGAACCAGCGTAACCAGATAATCGTCATTGCTGCCAGCCGGGTCATCCTGATAAGTGTGCAGCGCCGCAAATGAGCGGTTAGCCACATCAATGCTGGCCTCCGACACCTCGCCATCGCCCCATTCAACAAACATGCGGTAGGCATCCAGATTACCGATTTGCGCGAAAGTTCCGGTCAGGTTAACCGACTCACCTTCGGTAATATCAGTCTGATCAAAAGCGTACTGATTGAATGCGATGACTTCGCTGAGAATGGAGACCTCCGTGATTGCGGCGTCGCTCATTCCCCCGTCGTCATCTTCAGCGATTGCCGTGATCGTGTAGCCAGACTGTCCACCTGCACTGTACTGGTGGCTGGCGGTGAACGTGTCACTGACCGGATTCACCTCAGCGATTGATGTATTGCCATCTCCCCAGTCGATTGTGACCGAGTGTGTATCCAGCTCACCGATATCTGACACGATACCGGTCAACACTGCAGTACCACCGGCCTCAATTGCGCCCTGTTCCAGATTAATACTGGTCAGAACAGGTGCCTGGTTAGAGACCGTGACCTCTGTTGAGGTCACAGCGGTATCGCCAGCGGCATCCGTTACCGCGATACTGATGGTATAGGTATCCGATTCAGTACCGGATGGCGCATCATCAAGGTACCGATGGGATACATCAAAGTTCTTACTGGTGCCAGTTGCACCGGTTTGTAAATCCACAGTTTGGGACTGACCATCTCCCCAGTTGATGGTCATGCTCAGGCTCTGATTTGCCGCGACATCGGTGATCAACCCCGTAAGACGGGCCATGCCGTCTTCCAGGACGTCCGCTATCTGTACATTTTCGAGAGCAAAATCTGCTTTGCCGACAACAACGTTGTGAGTGGTACTGTAAACCCCGTCTTCATCCACCGCGGACACTGCGATTTCAGTACTGCCATTGGCAACAAATTGATGTACGACCTCTACGGCCTCACCGAAGTAAGTTTCACTGGTTCCATCCCCCCAGTTCACCACCCAGTAATCCACAGTATCGTCACCGGGATCGGTCGCAGACAGTGACAGACTATAGTCCTCACCTTGCTGAATCTGCTCGGCTCCCGTCACCGACAGAATTGGCGCAACATTTGCCACCTGAACGGTGCCATAGATCTCAAGATCATCCTTGCCGGGTTCATGGATCACGGCCCGGATGCTGTAAGCGCCATTATCAGCCAGTTGTGCAGCAGGAATCGTCCACTCCGGTGACGCGGACTCAACAATATCCAGATTACCATCATTGTTAAGGTCAAAACTAAAACGGTAACCCGCTGTGTCCAGCAGCTGCCCGGTTTGGGTGCTGACAATGGATACGGTTGCCTCTTCCCCTTCCTGAGGATTTTCAGAAATGCGTAGCGCAGCAGCCGCCGGATTACTTTCTACCCGCAATAACGCCGGCTTGGACTGCACCTGCAGATCAGCCCCCTCATAGGTGGCTTGCATGCGGATGCTGTATTGATGATCTCCCGCCTGATCGACGTCTGGCAACAGCGCTTGCAACTGCTCCCAACTGATTTCCACAGAAGCCCCCGTGGCATCGTTATAATCACCATCGCCATTAATGTCCCAGCCGATCTGACCCGGATTCGCCGGCGCATCGCCAGAGAGCATCAGACTGCTGCCTTTGCTGATGGTGTACACATCAGCAATGGACAATTGCTCAGGCAATACAGTGACATCGACAACCAGTTCCGGACTCTGCGTACCGTCAGGCAGCGTATCGCCGTCGACCGCATAGACACTGACGTTATAGTTGCCGATGTCCTGATAAGCGTGTTGTGCGGTCAAAGCACCTGCCCCCAGTATTTCAACAGGTTGGCCATCACCCCAGTCAACACGCCATTCCGTGATCAGGTCACTGCCAAAGTCATCAGCACTGAACGCAATACGATAAGTCTGCCCTACACCCAACACCGCAGGCGATTCCGAAGAGAGCGTAACCGTTGGTGGCGTGTCCGCAATCACAATCTCCGCCACCTCGACAGTCGAGAAACCGTCGCTGTTTGTGGCCATGACGCCGATCTGGTAAGTACCGGAATCATTAAGGCCAAGATCAACTAACTGCTGCCAGCTCAGGGTTACGGTATGCCCGCTAAATTCACCAAACTGACCATCGCCGTCAATATCCCAGACCGGGTCGGCGCTAAGGGTATTGGTGCTGCCCAGCGGCAAAACATCCACAGCAAAGGTCACCGTATCGCCTTCATTGATTGCATAAGGTTGCTGGATGAAGTCGATCTGAGGTGCGCCTGCGAGCTGCACGGTTACATTCTGATAATTCACCTGACCACGACCAATAACCTGGATCACGCCATTGTTCGGATCAAAGTTTTCCGGTGTGTAGTTAATTTGGTTGTCGAAAGGATCGGGATCTTCCGGATCGAACAATAGCGTGTCACTGCCTGCACCGGGCTCCTGACCATTGACCTGGAGAGTACTCGATGCCGGTATATGATCCCCGGCAACCGAAATCAAATCACTTCCGTTACCTGCCAGTACCTCGACCCGGTTATTGGCACCGAGTGACACAAACTCAAAGCGGTCATCTTGATCACCGCCAGACAACTGCAGTTCGGCATCCGTTGAGCTGGAACGAACCTGAATCTTGTCCTGCCCGCTCCCCGTATTAACCCGCGTGTCTTGGCCGTGAGCCTGAAGGATGACATTGTCAGCATCCGCCCCGGTTTCAATGCCAAAGTTCGCAACATCCTGACCAGGATTGCGGGCAACGGTGATCGTGTCGTTTCCAGCCGTTGTTGTAACGTCCAACGCCTCAATGCCGGAGAACGTGGTCAAATTGGCATTGGGTTCTGGCAGTGCATTACCGGCAGACAAATCCATAAACGTCACCAAGCCTGCCTCGAAGCCCGGTTCCGACAGGGTACCGGCATAAACAAACTGGCCAGAAGGATCAACTACCAATGTGCCCGGATTCTGCAATCCGTCCACTCCCGACACATTATTTCGAACCAGTTGGGCAAATTCGAGCTGCCCCGGATCTTTCTGCGCATTGTCCCCATTGCGGGCAAAGACAGCCACAGCATTTGCACCCGCTCCGGTTACCATCAGGTAATCACCATCTGCCGAAACGGTAACATCACTGGGTGACAACAGACCACGGACGCCATCCTGTCCATTTTCCAGAACTTGGGCCAGCGCGAACTTGCCATTGTTATTTTCGAGTACCGCCATTGTGTTGCCGGTTTCCGACACAGCATAAACAAAGGAACCGAATTGCTCGACGCTGGAAACCCCGGCCAGACCGCTCTGAGTGCCGCTTACCGTATCCAGAACAGACAAGTTAGTCGCAGACAGGGACAGTACAGCATTATCCACAGGGCTCACGGCATAGACCGTGCTGCCGTCCTGACTCACCGAAATATCGGTAAAGCCGGTCATTCCATTGGGTGTGGTCATGCCGGTCGCTGCAGTCAGTACGCCGTTCCCACCACGATTGAAGGCCTGTATGCCTTGCTCACCGGCGGCATAGACCCGGTTACCGGATTCATTCAGCGTCAGGCTGTTGATACCGTTGGCTGCCACCGAAGCGACAAAATTCAGATTGCCGTTTGAGTCACGGGAGAACACCGCGATACGATTAGCATCCGCCCCCGCGACATAGACATGATTTCCATCCTGGCTGAGCACCACATCACTGGCCCCGGCAAGGCCCTCAACGCCATCAAGTCCGTCGACCAGCAACTGTCGTTGCGTTCCGTCCTGGGCATTGATCACAACCAGCGCATTTTGCTCGGCATTAACGCCATAAAGCGTGGCACCGGAAGCGTCAATCGCCATGCGGTCAAAGCCTTGCAAACGATCATTCAATTCCGGACGATTGCCTTGATCTACGGTGATAAATTCAATGTCACCCACCGCCAGAGCGGTGTGATTCAAGGCATCGATTTCGCCGTCTATGCTGGCGTTGATCTGAATATCAGTCTCGGGTACCAGCGTTGCCCAAATCTGGTTGGCACCGAGCGTCCCCATAGATTGATAGCCACTGCCACCGTACGACGGATTATTCTCGACACCACCAATCATCAAGTCAGCCTGATAGTCCCCACTATTGCTACCTGGCAGGACAATACCTAACTCCGGATCCGGCAAATTGGCATCGGTCAGGTTGATCATTAACACCATGTCGAAACCGGTGTAGTCCACATTATAGATTTCGGGTCCGGTATCCAGACGCACCACGGCAACCAGTGCATCATTTCCGGGATTCTCGACCAGGCTGCGGTTATTCACCAAATCCGCTAGATCATCATAAGTGACGTTATCCAACACACCGAAAACTTCCGCCCCCCCTTTCAGGTCCGCGATGTAAGGCGTGTTTTCATTAAATTGACCGCTATCCGCAAGGAAACTGTTGTCACTTCGAACACCTGTGGTAATGGTCTGATGAGCTCCCGTAATGGCACCCGGACGGTTTTCCGCCAGATCGGTATTGGAACCAAATATGAAACGTCCGCTACCACCATTTTGTGCATTTTTACCGCCGCTACCACCTGAGGTGTTAACCGAAACGCCAGAGGCATCTACGTTAGTACCATAAAGCTTGATTGTCCCGCCAGCACCGCCGGAACCACTCCCACCCGTACCACCAGAACCACCCGCGCCACCGGCACCACCATGACCGCCGTGGCCACCATTGCCGCCGGAGCCACCGCGAGTTCCCGCTGTACCACTTCCTGAACTCCCGTTGGTTCGTCCGGAGTTATGGTTCCCGTCAGAGCCGCCAACGGGTCCAACAGTACCAGGCCCTTTGCCGTCCCGGCCCTGACCACCAACCGCAGTCAGGTTGCCGTTGTCGATGGTGATATCACCCAGCGCCACAAGCTCGAAGGCACCACCGCCGCCACCGCCAGTGCCACTGTCACCACCGGTCGCACCATTTCCACCACGGCCACCATCGCCACCGCGGCCACCACTACCGCCTGTGCCCCCGGCACTGGACCACCAGTAAAATGGCGCAGCACCACCACCAGCACCACCGCCACCACCGCCGCCACCGGAACCACCACCAGCACCACCGGAGCCACCCGCACCGCCTCCGCCTGAGCCACCAGCACCGCCGCCGCTACCGCCGGAGATCAGTAAACCGGAACCGTTGTTCGCGCCCGGTTTACCATGGCCACCGGAGCCACCGGATCCACCTTTAATCCCTGCTTGACCATCCCGGCCACTGCCACCAGGATCGCCGGATCCACCATTACCCAGACTGGTCGGGCTCCCCCCGTCACCGCCACCACCATAACGACCACCACTACGGGAATCGGCACTGGAACCGCGGCTACCTGCAGTCCCCCCCGTGCCAGCACCACCACCGCTATTCTGGCCTGCGGTACCACTCCCTCCGGGTGTACCGGGGTTACCCGAACTCGTACCATTGGAGCCACTGCCCCAATTTCCGGATCGACCATCAGAGCCACCATAATATCGATCTGGATAAGACTCACCTTTACCTCCTGAACCACCATTACTCGCACTACCGGAAGTCGAGCCACCGGAACCGCCCCCCGAACCGGATGTTCCTGTTCCCCCTGTCACTTTCGCGCCAC
Organism: Oleiphilus messinensis; assembly: GCF_002162375.1. Lineage (GTDB taxonomy): Bacteria > Pseudomonadota > Gammaproteobacteria > Pseudomonadales > Oleiphilaceae > Oleiphilus > Oleiphilus messinensis. Next base: position 4,571,448 of record NZ_CP021425.1, read on the forward strand.
CCTGGCCACCACCATAGCCACGGCTTTCATAGTTGGCATTCATGTTCACCCGGAAATTATCGCCGACCGAAACATCACCTGCGGCTTGTAGTGAAATACCCAGGTTCGCAGACCCGGAAACATTCACTTGCACGTTGTCCCCGATGATGAGATTCCCCGCGAATCGCACTTCCAGAATGTTATTTTTAACACTGATAAAGACGCCGACACCATTCAAAGTGCCACCATTGCTGACACCATTTACGGTTTTCGCGCTTGTATTAATGTTGATATTGTTATTCAGAACCAATGTGCCCACATCAGCTACTTGCGGGGCAGAACCACTGTTTACCAGCTTCTGGGCAACAATATTATCGACAACTATCCCTTGAGAGACCCAGGAGATGCTGCGAACAGCACCAAACAGGTTGTCATCCAGCAGAATCTGTTGTGGTCCGGCTGCTCCTTCGAAGTGGTAGGTTTTTGCCACTGGCTCACCGGAGAGGGTAACCGCTTCGACGGTAATCGACTGGCTCCCGCTGGTCGCCGTACTGACATCCAATGCGTAAACACCGATAATTTCGCTACTGTTCTCCGAAGCAAACTGAACCCGATCAGCAGAATTAGTTGTTGTGATAGAAGCGCTGTGCAAGTTTGATTTACTGAGCGATGGCGAACTGAGAACAAAGCCATCTTCAACATAGTTAGTTCCCGATAACAATCCATCCATCGAGACCACATTGACATCGTAAAAGTGATAACCATCACGCCCGGATTGCTCCAGAACTTCTGCGCCCTGTCGGAGCTCCACGCGATGATCATCGACCAGGCCAGCCACTTCACCCGGTGTTGCGCTGCGCGTCTCCAGACGATCCTGCCCGGATCCCGCTCGTAAATCGGTCAGCTCAGCACCGTCAGTGTTCATCACCAGGAACTCGCCAGCACCGCTATTGGCTCGAAGCTCGATGCCATCGACACTGATCCAGTGATTACCGTTACCGGTGGTGTTATCCACAATCAGTTCATCAACATCCAGTGCCAGCGTCGCGAACTGATTCTCTGTCGGTGCACCCTCTACAAACACCGTGACCCGGTCTTCATTATCACCACCGACCAGTTGGGTTTCCAGCGCGCCAATTTGCTCCACCACAAAGGCATCATTACCTTTTCCGCCGTGCAGTATGACCGCCGTATCGACAAGGCTATGGTTCACGGTAAAGATGTCATTACCCTCCCCGAGAATGGCTTCAACCCGATCCAGTTTGTCGAAACTCACGGGCTGATTAGTCAGTCCCGTCAATTGCCCGGCACTCGCGCTCTGATTCGTAATCTGTCCCGTGATTTGCGAAGTTGTGGTCGATGCATCAACGATCAGATGATCAAAGCCGTCCGATGCCCCTGACCCGATCACGTTGACCGGAGCGGATGCACTAACGAGTTCTGTCCGGTTCTGGCCTGCCCCCAGATTTACAGTTACCGGCTGACTAACGTGTACCAGCTGAATATCATCATCACCCGCACCTGAAGCGATGGTTGCGGGGGTCGCCAGCGCTTCCACAGTCAGTACATCCGCCAGATCTGTGAGCTGCAGATTCAATGCCCCCATTCCGGAGAATCGCACCTCAGTATCAACCGCCATTGCGATATCGCTCAGTATGCCCTGGCCATTCACCTGATCCAGTGTCATCTGCAAGGGGTTTTCAACCTCCGGAGCAACATTCAGAATATCGCCATTACCGCCACCGTTAATTTCCAGGCTGGCTCGATAATCTTTCAAATCTCCGGTAATTAAAAGCGCATCCAGTCCTTCTCCAGCGTTTAGATCTGTCGCTGTATTCAAGGAAGAAATGGTCAGCTGATCCGCTCCGGCCCCGAGTGCAAACTCGACTTTTTCAAAGTCGGAATAGTTCACACCGGCATCAATATTCACAGTCTGGTCATCTGCCGCTCCCAGGCCCAGACCCAGTATCCGGTTTTCCGTCAAGACTCCGACATTAGCATCCAGATCGCCTGAATCGGTAACGATTAATTGGTCATTCCCCTCCTGACCCCGGACATCCACAAAGCCTTGAATACCATCAAGGGTTCCGCTCCCCGTATCGCCCTGACCCAGCTTGATACGGTCTGCACCTGCACCGCTATTGACTCGCAGAAGGGTGTCGCTGTGGGTTGCATTAATCGTTATTTGATCCGCACCGGCTCCCAGATCCAGCACCCGTTCCTCGACATTGTTGTAAGACAGCAGGCCCTGAGCCACACCGGAAACGGTGTCTTCCGTAATAGAGACAACTGCCGCTACCGGGGTACCGGAATGATCGACTTCAACCCGGTCTGATCCGGCTCCGCCGTCAACGCCGAGGTTATGGCTGAAGCCATTCATATTACCCGCCTCGGTATCGGGCACGAGCAGATTCGCGCGACTTCCCAGCAAGACAAGGTCATCACCATCTGACAAATTCAATTGGGTCGTTTGGCTTGCCGCGGAGATCGCGACCTGATCACTTTCGATCCCCGTATTCACCGTCAGGCTGGCACCCTGGATTTCACCCCGCAGGTTGACCAGCGCCCCGGTACTGTCCGCATCACCCTCATCTACGGTAATCGCAATCCCGGTTTGGGCTCGGACTGCAGCAGTTTCGTCCAAATCGATACTATCACCGGCCTGCAGAGTTACCGATCCGGTTTCGGCGCGAAGCTTGGCATTCTCCGGCAGCAACAGGTGTTCACCCAGATCACCGGTTCTATCGGTATCCATTACAGTGACCAGTATATTGCCTTCGCGGGACAAGACTTCATTCAGTGTCAATGTTCCGCCAATGCCAGACAACGCGATATCACCTTTGGCATCCGCAAAAAGCCCGGTTCCTGTCTGAACATCCAGCGGATTCGAAATATCACCCAACGCACCATTGTTTACGTTGAAGACAATCAAATCAGCACGGACATCAACCATTTCTTCCGGAAAGTCAATTGACTCCGTTGCATCAGCATCGATGATCGACCCATTGGTTTTTAACCAGACGATTCCCGCACTTTCGATATGGCCTACGCCCAGATCACCTACACTGTCCTGGGCATAGAAATTATCCTGTGCCACACCATCCAGACGGTTCGTATCGACCCGGATGGCATTCTGCAAACTGCCCACGTCTCCGGTCAGTGCAGCCAGATCCAGTTCGTTACTGCGAATCAGGCCTGCGGATGCCGTTTGAATATTTCCGGTCGCGGTACTCAGTAAGGTGGTGCCATAAGGATTATCAACCGTACCACGCACTTCAATCAGGTCGGCAGTTCCCAGGTTTTCGATCACGACCGGCGGCATATCCGGGTTAGACTGGATGCGAACCGGCTGCGCCAAGGCATTGTCCTGAACATTGAAGACAATATTGCTCTGGGCGGTGATATTGTCATTGGTGACAAAAATATCATTGATAATCAAGTCCTTGCCTGATTCATTGCTAACGGTGACACTCTCGAAACTGGTACTGAAGCGGAAATCCGGATTCCCCGTCAGACGGGATCCAACATCACCTTGAGAATCCTGATTGGTATTGCCACCATTGAATCGCGCGGATCCCACCAGCGCCTCGGTATTGACCAGATCCTGAAGCACGATCTGACTGGCGTTGGAGGCGGCCTCGTCAATGGCCATATTTTTCTGACTGACGACGTTTCCTGCAGCATCGATAAACAGCTCTGCCGTTTTACCCGTCAGAATCACCTGGGCATCAAATTGCATCTCACGATTCATGGTCAGGGAGCGATTGGAGATCTCCTCACCGGTATCGACGATACCGAAGTTAATATGGCGCTTGGCATTGGCATCATAAAGAGGGTTAGCGGGTGCCGGTGTTTCCACCAGAAGGTTGCGGGTTCTGATTGTCGCACCACTATCAGCATTGACCAGACTGTCGGCCGTCAACGCATTGGTCGCGGTCGCATCCGTGTCGCCGCCAGCGCTTGCTGTCGCCGCATCAGCTTTTGCTTCGGTATCCAGTGTGCCATATCCGGCGCTCAGCGTGACCGAGTCTTCGCCACTGAGCAACGCGCCATCCAACAGGTTGAGTGTGGCATCCGAATCTGTGGTTACCGTTGCGCTCGCATCCGAATCCGTCCCTGCCCCTTTCGCGCTGGAGTCGGCCTTGGCCGTAATAACCATACGCTCAACATCCGTAGCGATATTGATATTCTGGCCCCGTAATTCAGCATCATCAATTGTTGCAGTCAAATCCTGATTGAATGTAAAACTGCTGTTCGTATTGGCATTTGTTCCCAGGCCCGAGTTGTCAACCTTGGAAAGGCCATCGCCAGAACCCCGGCTATTCGCATCAACACGGATGTCCCCTTCAGCCAGAATCAGACTTTCTGCGTCAATACTGGCCAGGGTCGTATCATTCACCGTCAAGTTAGATCCGGCAGCCGAGAGGTTTACGCCCGACCCACTGCCGGAGCGGGCATTAAACGTGATACCGTTGTCTGAATCGACGCCCAGTGTCACATCACCGCTACTGTTAATCGTGCCACCCGACATGCGCAATGTATTGGTATTGCTGATATTGCCATTTGCCTGGGCATCACCAATGCCAACCAGACCGGAACCGGAACCACCTGCATCGACATAGGCATCATTGCTGACATTGGCATCCACCACCACATGGCCACTATTCTGAGCGATATTCAGGCCCACACCCAGCTCGGTTGTGGTCGTGGTATTGATGCCGGTACTGGAATCGGTACCCTGTACCCCCACCAGACCACCACCGCTGGCGGTACTCTCGGAACGGGTATCATTAAGGTGTATATTTTGCACTGTGATATTGGCAGCATTTAATATCGTGCCATCCAGACGGGTGTTCAGTACACCGTTGGTATTGGCATCAGAATCACTGGTTCCAACCCCGACTAACAATCCGAAACCGTTCCCGCTGGAATTCGCTTCGGCATGGTTGTTCGAAGCGCCCAATATGTTGATATCACCGGTCGCATCCAGCTGTGCCTGATCTCCGACAAAACTGTTCAAGTTAGCGCTGGAAGTCGCGGTTGCAGTATTGACGCCCACGCCAGCCACCAACGTACCGGCGGAAGCGGTGCTAACTGCTTTAGCGCCTTTATCTGCAATTGGATCATGCTGGTTGTGCTGGCTGGACAGGGTAATGGTATCGGCTTGAATGTTGGAGTTGCCAATAATGGTCTCAAGTTCAGGCATAACGGTTGCGTCAGAGAATGAAACGCCGGCCCCGCCCAGGGAGATCGTGGAACCTTCCGCATGGGACTCCGCTTGAGTCGTCGCATCCGTGGTCACCGAAACGCGACCACTGGCCTGAATGTTCAAGCCACTGCCAATGTTGGCCCGCAATCTTGGCGATACATAACTGTCTGAATCTGCTGCTGCGCCACTGACGACCCCGCCGCCAAAGGCTTTACTGACCGCTTCTGCTGCATCATCAGAGACTACGATAACATCAACATTGCGAGCTTGCAGGATCTGTCCCTCAATACTGGCTCGGGCATCAGCATAATCCTGTGCTTCTGCCCAGGAACCGCCACCGGCAACCGCACCAATAGCAAAACCGCTGCCATCCGCTTTTGCATCGTTGTCGGTCCGTACCCGAACGGTGATATCCCCGGTTTCACCTGCAGACAGTGCTACGCCGCTGGGCACGGATGCTGAAACCTGTGGTGCCATATTAATGAACGCAAAGGTAGCAAAACCATCAATTAATCCACCACCGGACGCTTCAGCAACAGCATCTGATCGGCGATCAAGGCTCTGACCGGCAGCATTAACTCCCTGTAACGCTTCGATCAGGATATGACCGTCCACATCAATCTGGGAGTCTTCCGCAATTCGAGCCGTCACCGACGGAATAACGTGCACCTCACTCATGGAGCCGCCAACAGCAAGCCCTAAACCAACAGCAGCTCTGATACCAAATGTGTCCGCATCACCATCCACATCTGAAAGCGCACGAACGGTGAGGTCACCAGTGACCTGTTTTGCCTGATCATCCAGCACATCCCCCAGTTCCGGCGTTACAATAACCGCCTCCACAGCCGTGTCGATTACCGTGGTTGCAGCAACCGCCGCACCGGCCAGTACAAATTTACCCGCACCTGCACCCAGGGCAAAGCCATCACTGTCTGCATCCGTTTTGTTATAGGCTTCTACAGTCACGTTATGAGCTTTCAGTACCGAACCCGACAGTTGTGCCCGGGTGCGGCTTTGCTCACCATCACTGTTAATGCCACCTACGTGTACATTAACCAGCGATACCCCCAGCGCCGCACCGGCATAAGCCAATGTCCCGGCGACACCTTTGGTATCGGCTTCCACAAAATAGTCCGAATTTGCATCAATCGACACATCGCCAACCAACGCCGCAATACTGGCACTTTGTCCCAGTACCGCATCGACGACATTACTGACCTGCACCAAAGTACTGCCCCCGGCCCCGGCCAGAGCACCAGTCGCAGATGCAGCGACTGAGGTCGCGTAGGTTTCAACATCGACATGGGCATCTGAATTCGCCGCGATTTCGAGATCACCGGTTTGGGCCTCGACCACACCATCTATGCGAGCGGTAATCGTATTTTCGACCACAATTTCAGTTTGCGAGACCCCTGCGGACGCACCAGCAGTAGTCCCGAAAGCGCCTGCGCCGGTACCTACCCCCGCTTTAATTTCGGAGCCAGTATCCTGGCCATCGTTTGCGGCAACCGAAACCGCACCAAATGCGATTACAGTGCTGTTTTCATCAATCAGCGAATCGACACGGTTCTTGGATCGCGTGACAGATTGTGCACCCGCAACTGAAATACTGCCTGCCAAGGGTGCTATCGCACCTGCCAGACTAACAGCCACTGCATGGGACGACGCCAACAGATCAGAAGCAGACCAGATATTGACATCGGCACTCTGACCGCCTTCGGTCGTCGTCAGTGATGCATTCTGGACCCGTGAGGTCACTGTATTTTCGATATCATTTTCCGACACGACCCATCCCACAGTGAGCGCGCCGGCCGTTTCAGCACCCGCTGCAAACCCGACAGCGCCACCTACAGCCAGGACATATACATCCGATAACTCATCAGTATTTATCGTAATCGATCCTTTCGTGACGATCGTAGAACCATTTTCAACGCTTGCTGTGACTGAGTTACGGATGATATTACGGGCATCTGCGCCTGCACCGGAAAGTGCACCACCCACCGTGGCGCCAGTAGCCCCGGAGAATGCACCGCCAAATGTGATCGCCTCAAACTTCGCACCTTTGTTTTGCGACAAGGCCTCAATCACCACATCACCCTGTGCAGTCAGTGTGGATTGATCGGTAACCGCAATAATCGTGGAAGCAATATCGTTTTTGCCGATACCAAACCCAACGGCCAGATTCCCCCCACCGGCACCAATACTGCCGGAAGCACCAATACCGCCCGCTAGGGCGAATGCACCTTGATTTTCCTCAGCCCGAATGATTATCCCGCCTGAGCGGCTGTCCAGCTCAGTGTTCACCGGACGCGCGATCACTTTGTTACGGGACTGGTTCTCGGCATAGGATCCAGCCCCGGCAATATTGACCCCCTGTACCGAGAATCCGGCAGCACCGGAGAGCCCGACTGCAGACCCATTCAACTGTCGATCAGAGTCCGCCATGATCTGAATCTGCGACGGGGTTCCTGAGTCGCCTGCCGTGATGGCAGTATCGAGCGCCTCTGCCTGGATATGGCTATCCACGAAGTTAATCGAAACACCCGCACCGGCACCGCCACTCAGTTGCCCGGTACTGAACGCCAGACTCAATGCGCCAGCAATCGCATCGACTGTCGCCCGACCCGATACATCATAATCCTGTGCGGCAACCGTTACCGACAGACCGGCCACAATATCACTCTGCTCGATTAAAGCGGTGCTGTCTGCAGTCCAATCGTTGATGACGACAGCACCGGACAGAGCCGCACCACTTGCACCCGCCACTTCAGCGCCACCAATGGCACTGCCATCCATATTGGGTCGGAAGACGGATTTAACACCAACATTACCGGAGGTATCGACGGTACTGTTACTGATGCGTGCGAAGGCACCACTGGTTGCAGGGTTGTCCTGATCACGTGAGCCGATGCCGTTATAGGCTACCGCGCCACCGACCGAGGCAAAGTTTAAATAGCCGCCACTGACCCCGACCCCCACAGCAAAGAGACTTGGTGTGTCAGTCGCAGAGACATTTACGTCCGCGATCGTTCCCGTTCCTCCGCCGAGGGTGCTGCTGTTTCTAAGTTCCGAGCGGGTCTCGCTCTCGACCAGATTGACTGCCGCGGCGCCACTGCCCGAGAACGTACCACTGAAGCCCAGTGTGACAGCATAGGCATCAATTGCCATGCCTGAAATGGCGATAACATCGAGATTATCCTGGTGAGTAATCGTACTGTTATCAATCACCGAAATCGTGGTGGACGAAATGTCGTTAAACCCAAAGGACGTTCCGACCCCGGCCGCCAGATTCGCCACGCCAATGTTCAGGTTTATACCACCGCCTACCGCCCGGGAACCCGCCTTGTTCTCGGACAAGACCGATACCGCCCCCGCGTCAACAGTGCTGTTCTGAATCGCCGCATCCGTTGTCAATTCAATGAGATTAAGACTTGCAGAGCCTGCAATAGAGAAGCCGACGTCCACCGCGGTGAATTGGGCACGTCCACCGGCAGAGCCGGTAATAAAGTTCAATTCATCCGGACGAATGGCATTGACCGCCACGCTGCCCGCCGTAATCGCACCGTTTTTGATGTAGGCTTTCACCGTTGAATCAAGATCATTCACGGTGACCGCACCGGCCAAGCCTGCAGTGGCATTTGGCAATGGATCGCCCCGGGTTACCAGGGAAGCACTGCCCCCGAGTGCCATATAGTCGGTGTCGTTTTTCGCAGCGACACTCAACGCAAAAGCAGCACTAATGGTCATGCCATCTGCATTGATTTCTGCCAACACATGATCTTCGCCAAAGTTACCGGCAACAGATGCACTGACATCCAGCCCGAAGGTACCTAGTGCCATTTGCTGGGCAATATTGGCAACCCGCGCACTGTCACTGACCGCATCACCGGTTGAAGTGGGTACTTTGAAGAATCCTTGAGTTAACTGGTCAACCAGAACCGGGCTGATAATCCCCGTAGCAGAAATGGCAAATCCAGATGCATAACCCCGCCCTTCAGCATTAACTGTAACATCGCCGGACGCGTTGATATAACCGCTGGATGCGCTGGACCCGGAACCCGCTTCACCCAGTATTGCACGGACTTTCCGGTCGATGAAATTGACTTCTACACTCTCCCCCACTGCAATTGCGGAAGAGAACTGCCCAACCCCGGTGTAATTAAAGTGCTCCATCATGGAATGGGCATCAATGATCAGATCACCAGTATTAATTCGGGCATTACCATCCACACGGGCCAGGATGTCGCTGGTGTGGAAGTTCAGGACATTGCTGCCCGACAAACCAAAGTTGCCATTGATTCCGCCACCTTGAACCAGGTTCAATGAGTAGATATCTTCATGGGCCCGCACGGAAACCGATCCCAACGCACCCGCGCGAACAGATGCCGTACCGATTTCAGCAAGCGCGGTATTATTCAAATCCTGATAATGCAAGGTGCCGCCCAAACCAAAATTACCGGCATTGGCGAACGGATTGAAAAAGGCACCGGGGTTACCATCAGTCAACGCTTTTTGCACCCCGGATGGGTGCATATCAAAGTTCATGACACCGGCAACATTGATCAAGTCCATGGCCACACGCGCATCAACTTCGACCGACTGGGTATCATTGTGCAGGGCCGCATTCTGATTGACCAAAGCGTTATCCGCAATTCTGGCGATCGCTTTGTTGTCGTAATCCGCGATCGAGGCGGTGAGCATCACTGAAAAACTGCCTAACGGACTTTTAACCCGGCTTTTAGTGTTCACAAAGGAGTTGACCCCTTTGGACATGAGGCCCAGACTACCATCGAGATAACTGGCAATATCCAGATGGGTCGGAAATTCCGAATCATAGGTTCCCGGCAGAGACCACAGTAACGGGTATTCCAAATCGGCTATGACCGACAATGTGCCTGCTGCATCGATGTGAGCATTGCTTTGAATGTCTGCAGTCACATCATTGTCGATCAACGCCAGACCCAACGCAGCGCCAATATTCAGTCCGTTGAAGACATCCCCCGCATCCGGGGTATCATTCAACGTATCTTTCTCCACCCCGGCGAAGGCTTTAACGATCACCTGCTCAAATTGCGTGATATGCGCCTTGACGCCGATATCACGCTGTGAAACCAGATTAGCGCTGCTGCCAACTGTTGCATGAACATCGTGGTCAACCAGGTTTAAGGCAACCCCCATACCAATACTGAACGCATTACCCGCCCCCGGTATCTTGGTGTTGATGTAACCCTTGCCTTTTGCTGCCGTGCCAGCGAGGATCAGTGGCTCAGTCAAATAATCCTGAATTTTCGGCGCACTGCCAGTTGCCCCCTGAGCTTTGGCTTTATCTTTGGCTTTGAGATCCGCACCGATATGGATGCCTTCCGTTTGCGGCAAGCGCAATGTATGGCCGCTGGCAACGGCATGTGAGGTATCAGGCTTAACGATTTCTGCCGCCCGCGCTTCCGCCAGGGAATCCGCTAGACGAATTTCGGTATTGCTGACTTTTACAACAAAATAGGATTCCCCATTAATCAGGCCATTGATTTCCTGGTCACCAATTTGCAGCATCTGGGCATGGCGGAACACATGACCTGTCCCCGATCCGGATGCTGTCAGCGTGACATATCGACTGTCTGCAGGGTTGTTGATATCAGCAGCCAGAGCATCCGCTTCGGTGCTGGCCAGTCTGAAGTTCGCACCATCAATGACTACCGCATAATAAACCCCGGCCTGAAGCCCACCGATTGCATTTCCTTGTGGATTGCCCTGGCTATCTACCGGGGGCTGGTAAAACACAGCCTCACCGGTTGTCATACGATGATAAGGGGCACGAATGCTGTTGTCGGCGGAGTTAACCGCGGTTAACTGCGTGGTAAAGCGATGAAACTCGCCATTCTCCGGCAGAGCAGTAATATCCACACTGGCCCCGCCAGTAGTGCGTAGCTTAAAGCGGCTATCGTCCACAACCACGACGTCATAAGTGGCCCCGACCGACAAACCAGGTATCGGCGTTGAACCTTCGAGTAATTGATAGGTCACACGATCCCCGGTTTTGAGACCGTGTAGACCAAAGAAAATCTCATTACTCCCGGCATTGATATCAATTCGGGAGTCGATATCAATCACCCGGACTTCTGCCGGGTCAACAGTAACGTTATAAAAACTCTCTACGTCATTGGCGATCACACTATCCGTGTGATAGACGAGTACATCACCGGTTTCGAGATTATGATTCTGGCCAAAATTGAATGTGTTCTGCTGATCATCAACACGCTGACTGTCGGTTGGGTTAAACGACAAGGCGGTCGTCTCATAGAAAAACTGATGCTGGGAATGGGCAACCTGAGCCGCCGCAATGTCCAGAATGTTATTCAGGGTGCTGCCAGAATCACCTACCGTGCCGTGATCCATTGCTCGGTCAAAGGTATTGGCCAGTGCAAACGCGTTATTGTTGATTTTGATGACATAATAGAGACCGCCATCTTCCAGGCCCTGAATCGGTGTCTGCTCATAATTGACGTATAACAATTCCTGTCCGGTCTCGAAACCATGATTGGCCATCACGATGGTATTGGTGGCATCGTTGACTGTCGTATGAAGCAAGTCATTTTCACCTACCGTACGCAATTCGGTGCCAATATCTACACTCTGCCAACGGTTTAGAGTCTGGGTTTGACCCACATCCGTTAGAGCCGAAACATCAAGATCCAATTCCGGTTGAAGCTGGAGCTGGAACTGATTTGAATTGATGACTTTTACATAATAGGTCAGGTCATCGACCATGCCATTCAAACCGCCAGAACGATAGAGCACCCGGTCACCGGTCTGGAAACTATGTCCAGCGGCCAAGGTAATCGCATTTTCCTGATCATGGACACTGTGAACCGGACTGAAGGATTGCACCCGTTGCTGGGTGTCTGCTTTTTCCAGGAAATGATTGCTGGTGCCCGAGAGCAAGCCAGTATCCAGATCAATAACCACCGGTGTGCCAAATGCCGAAACCGCAGAATTGTGAACCAGCTGCACCGCACCGTTTTGTATCCGGACTTCATAGGCCTTACCGTCTTCCAGGCCACCAATTGAGGCAATACCGTCGCTGCGGTAAATCACCACATCGCCCGATGCCAGGCCATGGCCCCCCGCCAGATTGATCGTATTGGCTCCTGAGTTCACCTGATCCGATGCAAACTCAAGTATGATGCGTTGACGCTCCAGGAGATGATCTCCTCCCGCCTCCAGCGCCTGAATATCCAATTGATTATCCAGGTCGGCATCCAGCGCTTCCTGAATGGATGGCACCAGATGAATTTTTGCTGAGTCCTGAGGGTCGACAACAACATAATACACACCCGCATCATCCAATCCTGGCAAAGGCTGACTTTGGGTGGAGGCATAAACGAGCGCCTGACCATCTGACAGCCCGTGATCTGCCACCGTAATTACACCGTTCCCCCCAACCTGACTCTGAAGGCTATCCGATATCACATTGGACTCACCAACCGCCGTAATATCCCCAAGTACAGTAGCATTGATATCCGCATCATCGTGATTGATCGCAAAACCCACCGCACCCAGAGCCTGGGAATAGAGTGTCGTTTCAGCTGCGACTGAAGAATCAATATCCCCTTTCGCTTCAATCGCGACATTACCACCGGACTGAATCGTAGCGCGGTCCCCGACTACCGCGTGAGAGTCGGTATCAATTTGTGAAATACCAACCGACAAACCCGTTTTGTTGGCATTTGCGGTCGGACCAAAGTTGGCAGAGCTGCGGGCCAACTGTCGTGCTGTGGTTTCTGCGTCTGAAACGATATTGATGTTGCCATCCGCCGATAAACGCGTTGCATTATTGCTCTGCAGCGCGTTGGCCAGACCACTGTTATCGCCAATTTTGGTGTTCGCTGCACTGGTTCCGGAGGCATAGACCACACTGATCGAAGGCAGGAAGTTTCCAGCCCCCCCCAATGCACCAAAAAGTGAAATGGACTCGGAAGAAGTATCCACACCGGATGCCGATTCGATATTGATGTTGCCGCTACTTTCGATATTGGCTCCATTCACAATTACATCTGCAGTGGCAGTTCGTTGGGTGACCGTTGCGGGGGTGATCAACGTTGAGAAGTACTTCATCAACTCGTCATTCAGAGTAGGCAAGGCAGGATCGAGACCTTCCAGGAAGGTTGGCACTTCATATTCAAGGTTGGAAACCCACTCCGGTACAGTGCTGTGTTTGGAGTCATCAACCGCCGCAGCTTGAACGACAATATCGCCACCACGGAGTGTGGCATCCACCAGGGCAATGGTGCTCGACAAGGCGCGTTCAGTATTGAAATTACCGTTCAAGGCTGCCTGATTGTTTTTAAACACAGCGGCATTATCGACTACAGCCGATTGCAGGCGTATCTCTCCATCTTGCCCGGCATTACCTTGTGCCAATAAAGCAGCACCGCGGTTCACGGTTATCCCCCGTGCATCGCTGCCAATATTGACCGAGTTGATAGTGATGGTCTGCAGTGCAATGCGACCCGCAGCCCCTGAATTCGAGCTGGTCGATACCGTAACGTTGGCTTGCACCTCAATATCATCACTCAATACAGTGAGATCATGACCACCCAGATTAATATCTCCGGCAAAGTGAACAGCGTCGAACCCTGCACCATCTTCCGCCCCGATATTCGGATACTGCTCGAGTATATTAAGATGGGCCGCAAAATTGCCCAAAGCGCCAACCGTTACGGTATCGCTGGACTGGCTACCCAGATTAATATTCAGCTCATACGCTGGCATTTCAAAGCGAAGTAAATCTCCGGAATTTTCCGAAACCACAAATACAGCGCCGGAATTCCTAATTGTGATCCCGTTATCCACCTCAGGATCACCGATCAATGTTAATTTTGAGGACTGTACTGTTCCTGTTAATTGACCATCACCGTGCCAGGCAACCATAGCCGACGCGATATTGTTTTCAGCTGCGCCGGTTGTGTCTCGAACATCGGCATTTTCCATGCCGCTGAACGTGACATAAGGCGCAGTGATTTGATGAGCACCATCCTCAAGACCGATCTCGACTGCGGCCAAGCCCCCCTCATTTACACCAGACAGTTGAAGCACCCGGTTCGCACCGTTATACACCAGCGTATCCATTCCTGAACCGCCATCTATTTCCAACGTTACATCTTCGCGGCTCTGCAACAATTCCAGGACAGCATCATCCAGCACAATAGTGTCACTGGCCGATGATCCGGTAATGCCGATATTGTTTTGTTCCGGGTCGTTAAAATAATACTTCGCGGTATCATTCTGGGCATTGGTTAACGCTATGTGCTCTCCGCTGGCATCACTGCCCACTGAAACCTGGATATGATCTGCATCATTGGCGACATAGGTCGCCAATGGATCAGCAGACAACAACAAGCGTGGCTCCAGTCCTTCGAGCTGAAACTGCGATGCTTTTGCTGATAAAGACCCGTCAAGGGGTGTCTCGGATTTGTATTTCTTCGCCGTCGATAACCGCTGGGACAACCACTGTCCCAATCTACGGCCACTGGCCTGTGCGCTACCGGATGTCACATTTCGAATCGCTTCGGCCAGCGGCTTCTGACCTGACTTGTTACGCTTTAACTTACCACCGAAACTTCGATCTTCCTTCCCAAAGAATTCCATGTTGCCTGTCTCCGATACCCGGTTGGTCGCGGCATGAATGCGACGTCGTAGAAAATGATTAAGCTGATGTATCTAAATTTGAAAATTCGTATTTAAACCAATACGCTGTAACTGGATTTGATAAACGGCACAAAGCCCGCTCAAGATGAGCAGGCTTGGTTACTGAATAAGGAAAAGCTATGGGTGAATCCGGTTCCGCAGACCAATGCATGCAATGAGCAATAAAAACACTGTCGACGGCACAGGAACCTGAGAAGGGTCCACGATATCGAGCCTGAGGTTTTCAACGACCAGTGTTGAATCCAGCCCGGCATCACCACCACCGATTCTCGATTCCAGGTCAATCAGCAAACCAACACTGGGAATTGCCGCTGAAAAGTAATTTGCCAGACTCGCACTGAATGTTCCGCTACGGCTTTCATCAACTACCCACTGCGCGAGCCACTGCCCTTGATAAGGATCCTGAGAGAACCAGTCAAAAATGGTCACCACCATAGCATCGTTATTGAACTGAACATCTTGGGGTTCATTGAAGGAGTAATCAAAGCGCAACACATTGAATTCCCCGGTCAGAATCACTTCTGGATCCCCGAGAAACGGATCATTGCTCAATCGTTGAAAATCCCAGCCATCTTCGTAAAATTCGGCTCTGCTGCCATCTGCAGATACCGTCACATCACCCTCGACATAAAAATCGTTGAAATCCAGCGGGATTGCAGCGGTCGCAGCACTTAGACTCAACAGGGCTAGAATTGATAAAAACTTGTACATCGTTCTTTCCTTCAAATAATCATTCTTTCCCTGTATCCGGTCGCCACTCTGTTAAGCGATCAGCCAATTGAAAAGCCAGCGGATACGACAAGCAATCACTGCCTGTATTGCGTTCGGCACAGCGGGAAAAAACAGGTTAAATTTAAGAGAGAACACTTCGAATAGAGTGAATCGCTACACCGTGAATCAAGCGATTTAAGCGTTATGCTGCTCAGTTGCACAGGTAAAAGCGCACGGGAATCCAAACGTCTCTGACGGGCGCAACATTACCTTACAAATCTTCACAGTGGGTTACAGTGGTATGAATTTTGCCGTGGGCCGGGCCAATTTGTAGTAACACTGTGAACCTGCGATCAACCTGGATAAATGTCGCAAAACCTTCACAAATTGATCCCAAGTATCGTGAGATAATTGCCGGTTAAACAGCAAAGCTAAAACAAAAAACGGTTCTAGAATTATGAACCAGTAAATCGTACGGAACATTTAATTCCGGAGGGAAGCTGTAACTCATCGTTACGCAATTTCAGCCGGACACCGAAGGTCGAACTGGCGGCATCCATGACCGAGTCAACGACTTCCACCTCCGCAGTGTAACGCCCACCAATAGGATCCTGAGGGATAATCTCGGCTGTCATGCCTTTTTTAATTTGACCGAATTGAGCCAACGGCAGTATTGTTTCGATATTCAACACATCCGTCTGAGCCAACACCAGTAAGGGCGTCTGTTCATTAATATACTCGCCGCGAGCCACCAGACGACGCATAATCACGCCGGATACCGGACTGTTGATGACGCGCTGATCCAGAAAAATCTGTCGCCGGTCACGCTCGAATCGGGCCAACTCCATTTCCATGCGCACTTTTTCCAGCTCTTCTTCCGATGTGAGAGACTGAGCCTTCAAGGTTTCCTGTCGAATAAACCGACGCTCCGCAACATCATAACGCGCCTGGGCGAGATCCAGATCAACCCGTTCAACATCACTGACCAAGCGTACCAGGGTTTGCCCTTCCCGCACTTCCCAACCACGGTCGACCAGCATCTCTTCGACAATCCCCATTACCGGGCTGCCGACCTGGATAATTTGCCGAGGCTTGATAATGCCGATAAAATCTTCAGCATGAGCGTTCAGACTGGCGAAGAAAGTAAACGCCAGCATCAAACCCCGCGCTAAAAACCCGACCCACCGGGCGATATTCCCGAAAATAGTCAACTGACTAAACCGAAGCGACATCAGCAGCCCTCTCATTCAACGTTCAATAAAACATTTATTCGTTTTCAGCCAGAAACAAGTTAACGACCTGATCCTGGCGCATATACTTTCAACTTGTGCGCTATTTTAGCGCTATTCTGCCCGACCACTGAATGCCAGTATCCGGTGTGTCTGCTTGTCCGACTCCATCACCTGTTTCCGGCGTTGCTCGTGCTTCGCTTCAATCCGTTTTTGACTGAGCGCAAAGTGATAACGGGCCAGCAATTGCCCCCACAGGCTACGACCATCCCAGAGTCTGGACAATAGCCACCCTAAAATAACAGAACCGTGCTTACACACAATTTCGTCATCCAGCGCCAAAAACGCTTCAACTCGACCCGGATCCCCCTGACGGGCACAGCGACCATACAGCTGCCGATCCACACGACGTGATTCATGACGCTCGGTTGCCACGACGGTTAAGCCACCCAATTCAAGAGCCGCTTCGGCGATTTTTATGTCCGTTCCTCGCCCCGCCATATTCGTGGCCACGGTAATCTGACCGGGTTGTCCTGCTCTGGCGATGATTGCAGCCTCTTCCTGATCATTCAACGCATTCAAGACCTGGTGGGGCAAATTGCCTTCTGCGAGCAAACCGCTTAAAAAATTAGAGGTTTCAACACTTTTGACACCCAGCAATACCGGCTGCCCTTGACCGTGCAGCATCGCGACCCGCTCAACCACTTGCAGCCATTTCTCCCGCGCTGAGCGAGTATAGCGAACGGGCTCAAAAAGGCGTTTAGAGGGCTGTGCAGGCGGAATTCTCACCACTTCCAGGCCATAAATACGACGCAACTCCGGCTTGATTTCCTCTGCGGTACCGGTCATTCCTGCCAGATTGATGTAACGCTGAAAAAATCGTTGGTAGCTGATTCGTGCTGCCGTTTCACGGGACGCAGTTAACTCACAACCTTCTTTGAGCTCTATCAACTGCTGCAACCCGGCTTCCCAGGCCCGCCCTTCCATGACTCTGCCGGTATTTTCATCGACAATATTGATCTTGCCTTCAGCAACAAGATAATGACGATTACGAATAAAAAGATGCCGGGCACGTAGCGCCTGCAACACCAGCTCATCCCGCGGAATGCAATTACGCCAAAGCCCACCAGACTTTTCACCCAACGCCTGAAGCCGGGCCTTGCCACTGGACAATAAATCGATAGTGCGCTCCCGTTCGGAGACGCAGTAATCGCGGTTTACATCCAGCGCATCTGCAAGCTGCAGGGCTGTAGCATAAATCCGGTCATTTCCGGCACGACCTCGCTGGGATGAAATAATTAACGGAGTCAACGCTTCATCAACCAGCACGCTATCAGCCTCATCGATGATGGCGAACGATAATCCGTTCAGCAGCAATCCGGAGTCCGGGCCTTGCTCTCTGGCACAATATAGCGGCGACAATTGTTGTCGTAACCCATCTGGCGCGGCACCGGTCTGCAAACGATCGCGTAGATAGTCAAACGCGACTTGCTTGTTGGTACAGTACACCACTTCGGCACGATATGCCGTACGCTTTTCATCTTCATTCATGGTATCCAGCACCACGGAAACCCTTAACCCCAGCGCCTGATAAAGGGGGGCAAACTGTTCCGCATCGCGCCGGGCCAGATATTCGTTAACGGTGATCACATGCACCGAAACACCACTGACAGCCGCGGCACAGGCCGTTAATGTGGCGCAAAGGCTTTTGCCCTGCCCGGTATCCATCTCCGCGATGACCCCGTGCATCATCGCCCACGCGCCCGCTAATTGATGTGGGTAATGACGCATACCGATTTTTACGCCTGAAACCTCACGCACAATGGCAAACACCTCCGCCAGTGTTTGATTACAATAACCGGCTTTACGGATCTCATAGCGTAACGTCTCGAGGCGGGCAAGATACGCCTCAGCAGTCTCAGCACTCAGCTGTGAACTAAACCGATCAACCAATGCCAGGAACTGCTGTCGACGTTTCACAGATGTCGCACGCTGCTGTTTGCGTGCATGAACATACCGGTTAACGCGGGTATCAAATGGGTCAGTGGCAGATTCTGGTTTCCCGGGGTATGCACCAAAAGGAACCTGGAAGGGAATCCGGATCAGGCTAGACACTGAACTCCTCCAGGAGCAGCAGGCGGAGATCATGGAGCCATTGCCAAAGTACGGGTTGGCTGGAATGATAGAAGCGCAGATACACCCGTTGTTCATAGTGCCGGGGCACAACGCTTTCAGTCAGGGTAATATCGAATTCGAACCACTTTTCAAAGGCTGAAATTTGATCTCCCTGACGTGGATCAATGCCAATATCACCACCACCCAGTGTCCCCAGTACCGCACTTGGCAGCCGGTTCGACCCGCCCGGTACGGCACGGTCGATTACCCCCTCAAATACACTTCCAACATCGTGGGCAAAACGCAATTCGATCCGCTGAAGATCATCTCTTACCACCCCGATGTCCTGTTGCGGGACAACCGCACGCACTCGAGTGGGCTGGTCCGGGAGCACATAGCCAATTTCATCTCCCTTGCGGACAAACTTTCCCGGAAGATCCTGCACAAGCGGTACGACAAACCGCCCAGTCGCCGGACTAATGATCGTCAGATCAGCCATACGTTCTTGTGCCCGCTGCAAATCAGCCAAGGTTGCATCCAGATTTTTTTGCTTCAACGCAGCATCAACCGGGCTTTCCTGAATGGCCTGATAATACGCTACCTCCTGCTCCTGCCTACGGGCCTGCAACACATCGATATCCTTGCTCAAAAAAGGATCAGCACATTGAATCAGAGGGCGTCCTTGGCTCACCATTGAATCCGGCGCCTGTGTGATTTCTGATATCTGACAATCTGTACCCGCCCTGACAATTGCACTATCTGGCAACCAGACGACACCCTGGGCATTCGTCCAGCGGGGTACAGGCACAAGACACAGCATTACAAAGCCAATCGAGACCACAGATATCACCGCCGCCCAGGGCCGCACACGGCCATTACCTTGAGCGGGTTTGCGGATTATCATGAATCTCAAGCCCTTGAGCACGGGCAAAACAAACATTGCTGACAACGTCCACAATGCCAACACGACCCCGACGATAAAAAATTCCTTGGCGATAAATAACGCAATGGCAACGGATAAAAAAGCCCGATAGACAAAGGATGATATGCTGTAAAAGATAAACCAGCGTCGCTCGCCAGGAGCCCGCACCGGTGATACGACCCGCTTCATTCCTAAAATGTACTTTTGCAACCCGTAGGTAAAATAACGATTGGCCCGAACAAATAAATTAGGTATCTGGATCCCGTCAACCAACATGTAATAGCCATCAAATCGCAATAAGGGGTTGGCGTTGAACAATAACGTCGATACACCGGCAATCAGCATAACGTTGTACGCAATACTTTTGCCCACGCCTTCGGGCGCATCAAGCCAATAAAATAGCGCTATAACGGCAATCAGCACTTCCACCATCATACCCGCTGCGCCGACAATCAAGCGCTTGAACGGCTCCCGAAATGCTGAAGCGGCACTGGCATCCACATAAGGCACTGGCATAAAAACCAGTAACATGATGCCCATTTCATGAACCTCCCCTCCCCAGGCTTTGACGGCCAATGCATGCCCAAGCTCATGCAGGGCCTTGATGAGGGGAAACAGCACCGCAAGCAACAAAAGATTACCGGGACTGAGCACTTCAGCACTGATATTTTCAGTCAGCACTGACCAGTGGATACCAGCGGTTACCAGAGCCATCACCACCAGACACAACCAAATGAATATTCCTGCTTTACTGAATACGGGCCGGAACCAGGGCGCGAGAGGGGTCAGAATCCGATCAGGGTCGATCAAGGGTATTTTTATTGCGAGCGGACTTAATATCTTTTGACGCCATTTCTGGCGTTTCTCTTGCGCCAGTCTCGATGTCATTTCTGCGATGTCCGGGGGTACGTCAGAAGCAAGCGCACCGGCAGCATGTAACTGCCCCAACAGATTAATCAAATCATCCTGGGAAGGCGCTTCAGCCCCCAATCCGGCAACCGCGGACTGCCAGATTTCATCGACCGACTTCTCGCCATTTAACTGATCCAGTACTTGATAGGCGGCGGGCGTAAAGCGATGAAACTTGCCGGTGATATGATTTTGCAACACATACCAGATCTGATCCCGGTAGACATGGCGATGGATATCAATGTGCCCTTTTAAACGGGGCTTTAACTCTGCGACCCGATACCAGTGGGGACTGAATAACGACGATACACTCACTAAGGCCACCAGCGCCAGAACCAGAGCGTCAGCCAGTCACTCAACCCATGGGTCCAGATCCACCAGAGTTTACGCTCACCCACCTGCACTTTTGCGGTACCCTGCATCCCGGGACGTAATTGCTGACCCGGGTTCAATATTCGCGCTTCAACCCGGAAACGGGTTGCGCCTTGATCAGCTTTTGCTACCGGGGTCACTTTCTCGACAACAAATTCATATGCCTCATCATTCAAGGCTGCCAGAATGACCTGCCCCTGCTGATTAATAGCAAGCTCATCGATATCATTTTCGGGGACCGCGAGTATCAAGCGGTAATCCCCCAGTTGAGCGATCCGCATCAAACTATCCCCACGGCTTACGGGTGCCCCGAGACTTTGAGATAAGTCCCCTGAAACCACTACACCGTCGAAAGGTGCTTTGGCTTCGGTACGCGAAAGCTGTTCCGCAATCAATTGCAATTGCGCTTGAGCCTGTTCCAGTTGGCCATTCAAAATCCCCGCCTGGGCAAAATCACCTTCGACCATTGCCGCCAGATGCTGTTGTTCGACCTGTGTTTTTTTGTAAACCCATTTCTGCTGCTCAAGCTCTAAATCCCGATTATCCAGCGAGAACAAAACATCTCCGGTTTTGACCTCATCTCCAGGTTTAACATGGCTGGAGGCAATAAAACCATCAATGGGTGAACTGATATAACGCTGTGTCCATCCTTCCAGCGTGGCATCGGCAGCCACTCGATATTCAGTGGTGAATAAGGCAAAAAACAGAGTGAGAGCGGTGACAGCCACGGTCGCCAATTTGGTACGGTAAAATCCGGCTCCAAGCCATCGCTGAGCGAGACCATTCGCAGACCGTATCAACTTGCGGCCAATCCATTGTTCTTCTTGCTCCCGCAACTTGAGCAGAGGCCCCAAAAGAAGACCGATTTGCTCACAGAGGGCCAGTTTATGGTCATCAAAGAAATCTGGATCAGCATGTTCCAGCGTCACCGCACCAATAATCTGTGGCGAACCATCCATCATTCCTTTACTGCTTTTGGGGCGGGGCGTTAACGTTGTAGAAAGCAGTACGGTTGCCACCGAACCGGAACCGGAATGCTCCTTGAGCAAGCGATGAGACCGGGATATCTCCCGTTCCTCTGCGACTCGCGGGTAGCGGACACGGCACTTTTGATCAACCGCTTCATCCATTGCATTGCCCAGAAGCCGAACCACGTTGGTTCGCTTGTCGAACTCCACATCATGGGAAATGGCAATGACCTGACAGCGACGCCCTTTAGACAAGCCTAAAGCCACACGATCACAACCGAGACTGGAAGCCCATTCAGTCACCAGCGCAAGCGCTGCAGAGTTTAAATCGGGGTGTTCCAGGCTGAGGCTGGCCAGACTGAAAGCAGAGGTGAGTCGATGGTGCAGCGCTTCCCGTCGCCGCCGGTCTTCAATACGAAAATAGTTCTCAAACCAGACGGCCCCCCACTGTATATGGCGGATAACGGTGGTCACTTCAGCCTGGGAGATGACAGGTAGCGACAATGCGACGACACCCGTCAGTTCATCATCAATAACAAGTGGATAGCCAACCTGCAATTCCGAAGAAGTCGGCGCCAGAATAACGGTTTTACGTTCCCGCAGCGCCTCTTCTGCCACGTTCGAGAGACGGGCTCCTGCGCCATTGCTACCTGCAGACCATTGCGCGACAGGTTTGTATGCCTCTTCCAGCCGCAAAACAACACATGCAGCCTCGAGTTGCTGAATCCGGCAACTTAACAAGCCCAGCCAGTTCTCCGAAAACTCCCGGATATCACCGATGCTGTCTCCGCCAAACCGCTGCCATATTGCCTCTTCACGGGAGAAAATCGAGCTGACTGTGGACGCACCGGGTTTTACCTCAACAGACTTGTGTGCATCCATACTCGATTACTCCAGAAACGACTAAATACAGCAATGCTCAACACCGCAAACGATATCAAACCGTTTCGGCAGTGGTTGACTCAGACTCAGTCTTTGTCAATGGTGCTGCGTTATCGGCCTGGGTCACTTTCGCCATGATTTCGCCAAAGCTTCGAATCGAATGCAGATGCAGATAAATCAGCTCTAGCCAATCATTGCGTACAAACTCTGCCAGTACTTCTGAAGGAAGCTGTTTCAACTTCGCCCGGTCAATACCTCTGAATCCGGAGATCGTTTCTACACCCTGAGCCTGAGTGCCAAATCGGGCACTCATCGGCTGCAGCAATTCAAGCTCTACAAGGCGCTTGCAAAAAGCCTGGGTACGGTGATAGTGGGCCTGATACTCTTCCAAAAAGCCCAGCACATTCTTCAAATACTGCGTTTGTTCACCGTCCGCATCGAATAAACGCTCTCCTCGCCCTTCCTGATTGCAGCCAGCATAATTTTCATCGAGACAGAGTGTGAGTTTGTCGCCGTTTTCAGGGCTAGAGAAAACAAATGGGTAGCGACGGATAAACGCAGGAATATAACGGGCATGCCAGCCTTGCTCAGTACTGAAATAACGGTTTTCATTTTCTTTGAAACCGAGAATAACGGCTGGCATGACCTGCTCGTCCGTACCGATAAATACAATAGTATATTCCGCCGCTGCGGCAGGGAACTCCACCAGCGTCAGTGGAGCAGAATTCACATCCTTGGCAAAGTTGAAATTGTCTAAAGGTTTTACGTAAAGCTCACGGTGTTTGGTTTTGTTCAATGGAGCTACGTTTTCATACATTAATAACTGCTTGGACATCTCAACTTCCCTTTGTGCTTGTGCGGCATCGCTAACAAAAACTTGCACCGCAAATTTGGCATGTGAATCGAATGGAACCCATTTCGAGGCGAAGTGTAGAGACCAAGTATTAAAGATTTATTGCGATTCCGGATTGTCACCACCGGAATGTGAGCCTGCACACACCTGGGCATACCGGAAAGCATCATGAAAATAAGAATACCAACGTCAGCGTCAACCCGACTGACACTGGCAACGCGATCAAGCCAACCGCAGTTGGCAGCACCAGGTGCATTGGTGAAATCAGGCAAATAAATGTACAGAACATGATCAGCAAGAACATCAACGTAAATTTCACTATCACCATATTTGCAGCCCTTTATTTGCTTTTGGGTCAGAATACAAATTAAAGCGACACATATGGTCGCTTTAATCAATAAAATACAAATTGTCGCTGATCAAGGCGTTTCAAGCCTGAACATTCGCTGTTAATATCAATGGCTTAAATTAACTCAAAATCGGAATACACTAACGGAAATGGATATTTCCCTCGAAACCATACAAGATCTGGCACCGGATCAAGCATCGCTGAATGCTGCCAAGAAACTGATAAAACCGGGTAAATGGCCTCTGACCGGCCAGGCATCTTCAGTCAATTCAATCTGGGGACAATGTCAGGGATCCGGAGCGAATCCTTACTACACCATGGCGGATGTGGTGGATCATGGTTACAAGTGCACCTGCCCTTCGCGAAAATTCCCCTGCAAGCACGTCCTCGCATTACTTTGGCAATACGCCGATGATGCCGGTCGATTTACCGAAAGCGAACCACCCGAGTGGGTGGCAGACTGGCTGGGCCGCCGCCGGAAAACAACGTCTCAGACCTCCGAACCGGATATCACGAGCGCGCAAAAGCCAAGCCGTAAAAATATACACAGCACCGACGCTATTACCGATGCGCAAGCGACTGAATCACACTCCCCTGAGGAACTGGCCAAAAAAACCGCCGCGAAAGCAGCACGGTTGCTGAAAGCTCGCGAGGCCAGTGACGCTGGCATTCGCGCCGGTTTACTCGACTTCCAACAATGGGTCGATGATCAACTTCGCACAGGTATCGCACCGATGCTGAAAGAACTAAATAGCCGTTGCAGGGGGATGGCCGCACGACTTGTAGACGCCAAGGCAAGTACATTGGCTTCTCGTCTGGACGAGCTACCGGCAAAAGCCCTCGGTAAGCCCGCTGCGGCACAAGCCACGACGGTACTCCGTGAACTGGGCCAACTCATTCTGTTGAGCGAAGCCTGGCTCGGTAACCCGGATGATCCCGATGCCAGAGGCGCAATAACCACAGCCGACAATCGAGAGCAAGTGCTTTCAGCGCCCAATGTAGAACGGACTAGTGGTGTTTGGCAGAATATCGGCGAACAAATCCATACCCGCCGCGACGGATTGATCAGTCATGCCACCTGGTTAATTGAAATGACAGCCCCGGCAGCAAAAATTGCCCTGCTGCAGGACTACTACCCCGCCTCTGTCGGGCGACGGGAAGCCGGTCTGAGTGTAGGAAAATTCGTGAAAGGGGATGTCGTTTTCTATCCCAGCCGCCAGCCCTGCCGGGGCTTCTTGCAGAATTATGAATTTATCGAGGCTGATCCGGTGTTGTGTCCCACAACCTCAATGTCCCCTACAACCTCAATGTGGCCCACAACCTCAATGGAGCTGGATCGCCATTACTTGCAGCAACAAAGCCTGATCCCCTGGGCTGAACAATGTCCTTTTGTTCTGGGGCCTGGCCGCATCCGGCAGGACAAATCCGGCCAGCACTGGTGGCTCGCATTGGACAGCAGCCGTCACATTTTAATTGCGAACCCGGCACTCCCCGGAGTTGTTATGGGTGATACGCTAGAACGCGCTTTTATCATCTGGGATGGCAACAGTGCCACGTTGCTCAGTGTCCAGAGCCAATGCTGGGGGACAATCGTATGCTAGACCCAAAGATTGAAGAACAGGAACAAACCGGGCTGGATTCATTAAAACACGAACTATCACAACTGGAGCAGTTACAGCGCCGCTGGATGGTGGGGGATGATCAACCTCTGAAGCTCGATGATTTCCCTCAGTCCTGGCATCCGCTTCTGGAGCAACAGGATCCAGATCGTTTCCGTATTCTGGCTCTGGCACTCCAGAGCCAATATTCAGCAATACAATTGCAATCCCCACCATCGCAATCGGATTTTTGTGACCATGCAGACTTGCCGAGACTCAAATTCCCCTGCGTAAACGATGCATTACGACCACTCGTCCGCAGAGTGCTGACCGCTACACAAAAGCGAAGTCCGGAACACCTTGTCATGGTGCTGTCTCTGATGCTGGACCGGGGTTATACGGCCCACCCTGTGGATTGGCTCCCAACGGCGCAGGATGACATGCTTCCTGAGGCGTACTGGCCTTGGTACCGGTGGGTTATGACCCAGCAGTCTGCCACCGAAACAGACTCGCAACACCCGGAATCGAGTGAATTGAATGCAGAAAACTGGGACCAATGGTACCCCGCCGAACGGGTACAGCGTTTAAGAACTCTCCGTGCGCTAGACCCCCATCGCGCACGGGAATTATTGCAAAACTGTGCGCTACGGGAATCTGCAGAAAAGCGCCTGAAACTGATTCAAACATTGGCGTTCAATCTAGGTGAATCCGACAGTGATTACCTGAAAACATTACTGAATGACCGCTCTCAGAAAGTGGCCCAGTTTGCGGCCCAGCTGCTCTTGAGACTGGGCGATGATACAGTGCTGGAGGTCTTGCAAGCGGAAGCTGATCTTGCACGGGAACTTGCAGACGGTTATGAGTTGGTAAATCACGGCGTACTCAAAAAACGCAACCAGCTGAAACCACGAAAACTGAAAAACAAAACACAACGGGCGATCCGTTCTGAACAACTGACAAAAATATCACTTGTCAGCCTCGCCAGCGCTTTAGGTTTAAGCATTGCTGAACTGGTCACCACTTGGCACTTTCCTGAAAACAGTGCACACGACAATCGCGTATTCATGCAAAAAGCAGTCAGTAGTCTGGCAGATGATCAACTTGATGCATTGTTGGATAACCTTTTGAACAGTGCTGAAGAACAGACGGATTTTATCGGACTATTGCAGTTACTGCTGCCCCGGCTGTCAGAAGAAAAGCGCGCTCAACTCTGCCTGGAATTACTGCAAGCTCCGTCCACAAAACTCGACTTTCAGGACTGCTTGGCGTTCCTCGCTGGGCCGCTTTCAGCACTGGACTGGAATGCCATGGAAAAAACAACACCATGGCTCAATATTGTCAAACAAGTAAAACTTGATCTGGAAGGGGCGGCCTATATTGATAATACGCAGCTGTCTTATGAGTTTCAGGCACTCGGTCTGATACTTCCCCGGAAGATGGCAGAATCGGCGCTCGAAACGGTCAAGGCGTTGGGGATTCGACCGTCCGATCCTATTTTGGACGCACTGCGACTGAACAGCCGACTCAAATCCAGTCATTCGCCGGAGTAAATCAGATTATTAAACCGGACACACCCGATGATCAACCTGAACGGTGGATCTAAACACTCAATTTACACGCTTAAATTCAACTCGCAACTAATTTCTATAGCAAGGATTCGCCCATGAGCAATGTACTTCGACAACCCGCTGAATTGACGTACCAGATGGAACTGGATGCCCTTAAAGCAGAAGATACCGGTCCCAAACCCACCAATTGGAGCTTGTCTCCCCAAGCCGTTGTTACCTATCTGCTGGGCGGACAGACACCCGGCGGTACGGAGATCAGCTCAAAATATATTGGCAATCGCCGCCTGATCGAAACGGCAGTTGCTACGCTGGCAACAGACCGGGCCTTACTCTTGCTGGGTGTGCCGGGAACGGCAAAATCCTGGGTTTCGGAACACCTGGCGGCGGCAATTTGTGGCAATAGTACCCAGGTTATTCAATGCACTGCGGGTACAGATGAAAACCAGATACGCTATGGCTGGAACTATGCCCAATTACTGGCCAAGGGCCCGAGCAAAGAAGCGCTCGTTCCCACACCTCTGTATCGTGCAATGGAGTCCGGAACACTCTGTCGCCTGGAAGAACTGACCCGCATGGGATCAGACGTACAGGATACCCTGATCACCGTTCTGTCAGAGAAAATGCTGCCCATACCCGAGCTTAATTCTGCAATTTATGCGGAACAGGGTTTCAACGTTATTGCTACGGCAAACAACCGGGACAAAGGTGTGAACGAGTTATCGTCTGCCTTGAAACGACGCTTCAATGTTGTGGTTTTACCGCTTCCGGATGATATGAATGAGGAAATCAGCATTGTCGTTCGCCGGGTGGAGGAAATGGGGTCTTCATTGGCGCTGCCTGTACCCGCCAACGCAAAAGCAGAGATCGAGAAAGTTATTACCATCTTCCGCGAACTGCGGGGAGGCGAAACCCTGGATGGCAAGGTCACGCTCAAAACGCCCACCGGAAACCTTTCTACCGCAGAAGCGATCGCCGTGATGGTCGGTGGCCTGAGTCAGGCCAACTGGTTCAACAATGGCAAACTTGGTCCCGAGGATATCAGCAGTAATCTCGTCGGAGCAATTGTCAAAGACCCGGTTCAGGATAAAGTCGTCCTGGAGGAATATCTGGAAACCGTGTTGAAAAAACGTCGGGATTTCGCGCCTTATTACAAATCCATGAACGATGTCCTGTAGGGGGCACGTTCATGGAAAACACAGCGAACTCTGCCATTCACTACCTCGGGGTGCGACACCATGGTCCGGGCTCAGCCAATCGCGTTGTTGCCGCCCTGGATGCATTAAGACCCCGACAGGTATTGATCGAAGGACCCAGCGACTGCACCGAGCTTCTGCCAATGCTGGCTCAACGAGATATGACCCCCCCTGTGGCGTTATTGGCTTATGTAGCGGACGATCCGGCATGCAGCCTGTATTACCCGTTTGCAGAATTTTCACCCGAATACCAGGCCTGTTGCTGGGCCGTTAGAAATTCAGCGACAGTAGCTTTTATTGATATGCCGGTCAGTATCCAACTGGCGCAAATGCTTGCACAGCGATCCGAACCCGATGACGACGCTGAAATGGCTGAAGAGATGACCGGAGGGGCCACTGAAGTACAACCATCAGATCAAGAGCCCGTACCCGATCCGCAGGATGTGAATCCAATCGAAACAGATGCTTTACGCTTGAATGATGCACTGCAATTGAGTACAGACCCAATCGGCGCACTCGCCACACTGGCAGGTTACCAGGATGGCGAATCCTGGTGGAATGACTTGATCGAACAAAACTCTGATGACGATGTAACCATTTTTGCCACCGTTGAAGCGGCGATGACCACACTTCGGGAGCACATTGCAGATACTGATGAGGATGAACCCGTTGCCGAACGAAATCGTTATCGTGAAGCCTTTATGCGCCTGGAAATCAGTAAAGCACACAAGGCAGGAGACGGCCCGACTGCAGTAATATGTGGCGCATGGCATGTTCCAGAACTCAAAGCAAAACACAGTGCCAAAGCTGACCGCGAGTGCCTGAAAAACCTGCCGAAAAAGCACCCGAAGAGCAAACTCAAACAAACCTGGATTCCCTGGACCTCCCCTCGCCTGGCAAGCCAGTCCGGGTACGGTGCCGGGGTATCAGCCCCCATGTGGTACAAACACGTCTGGCGACATCGCAATAACCCCAACGCACTGGAGCATTGGCTGGGCCATGTCACAGCAGCATTGAGAGCAGCCGGACATGTTGTATCAACGGCATCCATTATCGAAGCGGTAAGATTGTGTACCAGTCTGGCTGCGGTGCGAAATCGTCCGAATCCCGGTTTTGAAGAAGTTCGAGATGCCAGCATCGCTTGCCTCTGTTTCGGTGAGTCTGTGCAATGGACCGCAATAGAGCAACAGGTTTTACTGGGCCATGATGTCGGCGAAATTCCGGAAAATGCCCCACTGGTGCCTTTGCTGGAGGATCTGCAGCGCCTGCAGAAGTCTCTAAAGCTCAAACCTGAAGCATTGGATCGGGAGCTTTCACTGGATTTGCGCGCACCCGCAGGCCTGCAAAAATCAATTTTGCTGCATCGGCTGAAGATACTGGATGTCCCCTGGGGACGGCTAACAGACTCCGGCAAAAGCAGAGGCACCTTCCGGGAACGCTGGATTTTGCGCTGGGAGCCCGAATTTGCCGTAAAGCTGCTTGAAAACCTTATCTATGGCAGCACGATTGAACAGGCCGCTAACACCAAAGTCTGCGAAAGATTGCAACAAACCCAGGAATTGGCTCAGCTTGCCAATACTGTGCAACATTGCCTGGAAGCACAGCTTGATGGTGCTGCAGAATATGGTTTGAAACGCATCGATGAACAGGCAGCCCACACCAGTGACGCCATTGCATTACTGACCAGTTTAGCGCCGCTGGTTAACCTCAGCCGCTACGGTACCGCCCGTTCGATATCCCTGACCCATATTGCTGCACTGGTGGACCGGCTCGCCATTCAGGCCGCACTGGCCCTGCCACTCTCTTGCCGTAATTTGAGCGATGAAGAAGCCAATCACTTTTGTCAAAGTATTAGTGAAGCGCATCAGGCTGTCCAGTTGGCCAACTTGCAGGATGATATTTTAAGTGATTGGTGGGAAGCGCTTCTGACGCTATCCGAAAGTCCTCAAACGTCCTTTCAAATTGCGGGATTAAGCGCCCGGCTTTGTTATTTGGGGCAGCAAATTGCAGCCGACAAATTACAGATCCAATTACAGCGAGCACTATCTCCTGCCCGACCTGCAGCAGATGCTGCACGTTATTTCGAAGGTTTTTTTGCCGGCAGTGTTCAGCGGTTGATCTATGACGATATGCTTCTGGGTACTGTGGAAAGCTGGCTTGTTCATCTAGAGGATGAAACCTTTATCATGTATCTCCCATTATTCCGGCGGGTATTTTCGGGGCTTGACAGTATGGAACGAAAACGGCTGCTGCAAACGATACTCGAAGGCCGACAAGGATTACATACTGAAAAAACATTGAACGCGGCCCTGCTCCCCCACTGGCCAGATCACCTGCAACGGATAGGCAAGCTAATACAGAGAGATAAAACATGGACCCAGTAGACGCTCGTATCGGTACCGAACCAGAACAACCCATAACCGAAAAAGAACGCCGTTGGCGTTTGGTATTGGGTGGTGAAGACCAGAGTAATCTGGATGAACGAGATCAACGCCTCTCCAGTGCGCTGGGTGCGCTCTATAGTAGCCCGGAAAACAAGGGTAGAAAAGGCAGGGGCAGTCTGAATCGCTCTGCGCCAGCCGTATCAAAATGGCTAGGTGACATTCGGGAGTTTTTCCCGAGTTCCGTAGTACAAGTAATTCAACGGGATGCATTTGAACGTTTGGGCCTGAAAGAAATGCTGATGGAACCGGAATTCCTCTCAGCCATCGAAGCGGATGTTCATTTGATTGCCGATTTGATTAGCTTGCGCTCTGTGATGCCGGAGAAAACCATTGCGACGGCACGGGAGGTGATCCAGAAAGTTGTAGACGAATTGATGGCCCGTCTGGAACAAAAAACGGCTGAGGCCATTCGAGGTGCGATCAATAAATCCAAACGCACTTTCCGCCCTCGCTTTGCCGATATTGACTGGCCCCGGACGATCAGTGCCAACTTGCGCCACTACCAGCACGAATACCAAACCATCGTACCGGAAAAACTAATCGGTTTTATGCGCCAACAGCGCCGCATCGTTGATTTGGATGAGGTGATACTCTGTGTTGACCAGTCCGGCTCGATGGCCTCATCCGTCGTCTACAGCGCCATTTTCGCGGCCGTGATGGCTTCGATTCCTGCGGTTAAAACCAAACTGATTTGTTTTGATACGGCAATCGTCGATCTGACCGATGACCTGGAAGATCCCGTTAGCGTCTTGTTTGGCGTGCAACTGGGGGGTGGAACCGATATCAATCAGGCCATTGCCTACTGCGAAACCAAAATCGAACATCCCGCAAAAACCCATTTGATATTGATTACC
This sequence comes from Oleiphilus messinensis, assembly GCF_002162375.1. Classification (GTDB taxonomy): domain Bacteria; phylum Pseudomonadota; class Gammaproteobacteria; order Pseudomonadales; family Oleiphilaceae; genus Oleiphilus; species Oleiphilus messinensis. Next base: position 4,603,308 of record NZ_CP021425.1, read on the forward strand.
GATTTATATGAAGGGGGTGATGCGGAAAGCTTGAAAGGGCGAATAGCGAACCTCATCCGTCAGGATGTGAATGTCATTACACTGCTGGCATTGAGCGATGATGGTCGCCCCTCCTACGATGCAAACCTGGCGGCAGACTTTGCTGCACTGGGGTCACCGGTTTTTGCCTGTACACCGGATCAATTCCCCGACTTAATGGCCACGGCCCTGAAACGAGAGGATATTCTGGACTGGGCAGCAGATCAGGAAATAAAAGCAGTGAGGGCTTCGGAATAGCATTAATTTGAAAAAACGCCTGTGCAGTGCACAGGCGCAAATAGAGGACTATGTTACCCCGCCTGAAGGGTAACTTAGCTTACCGGATTTAAACAAGTTCGCACTTATTCAAAAATCGGCGTCATTTCCAGCTCGATCAGATTATCTGGGCCGGCCATTTTTCCACTCAGGATACTGGTCAACAAACCACAGTTTTCCAATTCTGGCAGATCGTAGATACCGGAAACCACACCACCGGTAATTGCATCAAACTGACCTTCTTCAGACATTACGGTAAAGGTTACCGGCTCTTTGGTACGACAGTCTTCACCGCCACCGATTGGCCAATCAATAAAGCCAAACAGGGTTTTGGTTACTTTTGGAATTTTTACATAAGCCTGGGAAGTTGCAACCAGGGTTCCATTCTGCAAGGTACCCACAGTCTGCCCGACGTTTTCGAATTCAACCGTTGCGGTTGCCTGATACTGATTCCAGCCCTGGATGATTTCGAAGCTACCCTGAGTTTGGTTGATATGTAGGTCACCCACAAATTCACCGTTACACAGATTAAGCTCGGTATCGACTTGACCTTCCAGATCCAGTTCACCACCGCTCGCCGCCAGATGGGTTAAACCCGTCACACCCAACGATATCGGCAATACAGAGCTGTCGTCACAACCACCGTCCTTACCGGAACCTGAAAGTGATACCGCAACCTGAGGCTCATCCGCATCGTCAGAAGAAACTACCAGAGTTCCACTTACAGTCGCAGTGGAAGAAGGTGCAAATTGTACTGTCGCGGTACACTGGCCTGCTGCAGGAACCGTTCCACAATCGGAGCCCGTCAGGCTGAAACCTTCACCACTAATCGCCAGATCAGATACAGACAATGCAGCGGTTCCCACATTACGAATCGCAATATCAACGCTTGCCGATTCGCCCAGAATCACTTGACCAAAGTCGAAGGACGCCACGGGTACATCAATTTCCGGCTCGGGAATCGCTTCGGTGGTACCGGACAACGGTATGGTCACAACCGCTTCGTCTTCATCAGTGGACTCAATCACAAGATTAGCTGTGTGAGCACCTTCTTCCGACGCCGTATAGGTGAGGTCGATAGTACAGGTTTCATCTGCACCCAGCGTGGTACAATCATTCGTTACAACAAACGCGAAAGCATCAGGCCCGGTTACGGATACGCTGTTGATACCCAGCGCCAGATCACCCAGATTGGTTACTGTAACGGTATCGGAAGCCGAATCACCGATCAACAAGGTGCCAAAATCAACAGCCGTTTTATCAACATCGATTTCCGCTGGGTCGACATTGCCACCGCCAGCGTTCATTACCACTAGAACGTTATCCTGCCCCTCGACCAAAGTACAGTCTGATGTAAATTCACCCACAGGAGCCGGTGCTACAGAACCATCCGCTTTGAGGTTTCGCAAATTCAGGATCAAGTCATCAACGGTAAGCGAAATTTCGCCGGATGCCTGAGCCGCTGTAAAGGTTACCGCTGGGGCATCTCCAAAAGCGGGCACATCGAATGGGCCGGACAGATTGGAAGGCACGTCAGTTGGCTCAATGGTCAATAACGTGTCGTTGCCGACATTACCATCAATGGTGTGAAACGTATTGATACTCTGGGCTGTACCGGTAATCGTGGTAGCATCAACAAAGGCCAGGCCCTGACGCGCTTTATCCGGTACAGTTGTGATCGTATCAATCGCAATCGGCCCCAATTGCTCACCCGCTGCAATCGTCTCAGGGTAATCTGCTGTGATGGTGGCAATGATATTCTGATCACCAATCAGTGGGAACGGACAAATCATTTCCAGTGACTTTGTCACTTGAACAGCAGAAGCCATATTGCTTGCTGCCAGCAATGCGCCTCCCATAACGGCCATAGTTAACGGCTTTCTTTTAAACGGCGTGGTTCTCATTTTTCCTAGTCCTATGTTTAAAGTTGATTTGTGTCTCATTGTTATATGGCTGGTAAAAACTGCCTGACCACAACAAACAGGCTTGATTACCAGCGAAAAATGCTTGAGCCATCCAGCAGATCCGATATTCGTTTATGAGTCGCCTTCCCTTTTTCTGGCAATGCTCGACGGCGAGGCTATTAGGCAGGAAACGGAACATCCAAGTATTGTCAAAAACGGAATTTTTTTGTCATTTGCAGCACGGATATCCGTTTTTTATGCTATTTGTGACTCATTTCTTATTGTCAGTAATTCTGTGCTGAATGAGTCAGAAAACGAAACTCACCGCTCAAAATCCCTACGCCCAGGCAAGCAAGAGATGTCACATCCGTTACTTACAGATCAAAGTACTTTCACAATCAAAAGGGCGTATTTTTCACAAGCAGAAGTGGGCATGAAGACCTCCAAAGCCACCAGGAAATCAGTTTTATCGGGCACTTATTTGCTCTTATGCCAATACCTATATAGTATTTATTTAGCTCACTATTAATTACACCTCTAAATATGTCATATAAAGTCGAAGTTAAGAACCTGTATAAAGTTTTCGGCCAGCGCCCCGAACACGCCTTCAAATTATTGGAGCAGGGCGTAACCAAAGATGAAATTTTTGAAAAGACCGGAATGGTCATTGGTGTGAAAGACGCCAACCTTCAGATTGCCGAAGGGGAGATCTTCGTGGTCATGGGCTTATCGGGCTCAGGGAAATCGACACTGGTTAGACTCCTGAACCGCCTGATCGAACCAAGTCGCGGCCAGGTACTGATTGATGGCGAAGACATTACGGCGATCAGTGATGATGCCTTGCGACAGATTCGCCGCAAAAAAGTCAGTATGGTGTTCCAGTCCTTTGCCCTGATGCCCCATTTAAATGTGCTCGAAAACACTGCTTTCGGCCTGGAGCTCAGTGGCGAAGATTTGACCACTCGACAGGATAAAGCCATCAAAGCACTCGCCCAGGTCGGGCTGGAGGCTTATGCGAACAATTATCCAGATGAGTTGTCTGGAGGCATGCAACAGCGAGTCGGACTGGCCAGAGCACTGGCCAACGATCCCGACATCATGCTGATGGATGAAGCATTTTCTGCCTTGGATCCACTCATTCGGACTGAAATGCAAGACGAGCTCCTGCATCTACAATCCAAACTGCAACGAACCATTATCTTTATCTCCCATGACCTTGATGAGGCCATGCGCATTGGTGACCGCATTGCAATCATGCAGGGCGGTGAAGTTGTCCAAGTGGGCACACCAGATGAGATCTTGCATAATCCAGCTAACGATTATGTTAAGTCATTTTTTAAAGGCGTGGATGTCAGCCATGTATTCAATGCCGGAGATATTGCGCGAAAACTACAAGTCACATTAATAAAAAAACAATCCAGCGATGGCCTTCGAACCGGCCTGAAATCACTCCGGGATTATGACCGGGAACATGGTTATGTTATTGATAAAGACGGCAAGTTGTTAGGTGTAGTCTCTGCCAACTCCCTCAGCGCCGTCATCAAAGAAGAAAAGACATTGAGCGAAGCTTTTCTCGATATTACACCACTGCAGACTGACACACCGATTCGAGAAACCCTGGGCGTTGTTGCGCAGGCCCCCTGCCCGCTTCCAGTAATCGACGAAAACCAGAAATACTGTGGCGCGATCAGCCGCACTCTACTCTTGGAAACACTGGATCGGGAGGAAACGGCATGAGTACGGATACCCAAAACCCTTGGGCAAGCACCGAACAACAAGCAACGCCGGATACGGATCAAGACACTTCTGCTAACAGCACCGATTCCTCGAATCCTTGGGCGAGTACAGCACAACCGGAAGAAAGTACGGCTTCCAATCCCTGGGGCTCCGCCGGTGAGCAGCCCAGCGCTTCCGAAATAATGTCGGCTGGCCCTGTGGAAGAAACTGACTCTTTCTCTTGGTCCGATCCGTTTCAGGAAGAATGGATTCCTCTCGAAGATTGGGTCGAAACCGGTATTGAATGGCTGGTTGGTAACTTTCGTCCATTTTTCACCGCAATCAAAGCACCAATTGATACCACACTTGGCTCCATCGATACGCTGTTACAGAGTATTAATCCCTTTATCATGATCCTGTTCATGGGTTTGCTGGCCTGGCAAATGGCAGGACGGCGACTAGGCATTACGACGATGATTGGGCTTTTCCTGGTCGGGATAATCGGTGCATGGCAGGAATCGATGACCACACTATCTCTGGTTATTACCTCTGTGCTCTTCTGTATGCTGATCGGCATCCCTACCGGTATCTGGATGGCACGCAGTGATCGCGCCCAACAGATTATCCGTCCCATACTGGACGCCATGCAAACCACCCCGGCCTTTGTCTATCTGGTTCCGATTGTCATGTTGTTCGGGATCGGAAATGTACCCGGCGTAGTCGTTACCATTATTTTCGCGGTGCCACCGGTGATTCGTTTAACCAACTTGGGTATCAGGCAAGTACCCGAAGATCTGGTCGAAGCGGCCCACTCCTTTGGTGCCAGCGGGCGACAAATGCTCTTCAAAGTACAATTACCCCTGGCAATGCCAACGATTATGGCCGGGGTAAATCAAACCCTCATGCTCAGCCTGTCCATGGTGGTCATTGCCTCGATGATTTCCGTCGGTGGTCTTGGGCTCATGGTTCTGCGAGGCATCGGAAGACTGGATATCGGCCTGGCCACTGTGGGTGGTATTGGCATTGTAATACTCGCCATCATTCTGGATCGTATGACGCAATCCCTCGGTCAATCCGCCCGGGATCGCGGCACGCGACACTGGTACGAAACAGGTCCAGTGGGCCTGCTCTTTAAACTGAAAAAAAATTCAACAAACAATAGTTCAGTTTAACAATACTCAATCGCAATGGAGGAAAATGCAATATGACGACACTTAAGAAAATCGCGTGCGCCCTCACGCTGGTCACTGCAACCAGCACCAGCTATGCGGATTCAATGCCGGGCAAAGGCGTTAGTGTGGTTCCGGTACAAAGTGCCATCGCAGAGGAATCATTCCAAACCATCGTTCTGAATGAAGCCTTGAAACAACTCGGCTACGATGTGCAACCCATCAAAGAAGTCGACTACAGCGCAGGTTACACCTCTATCGCCAATGGCGATGCGACCTATATGGCCGTTAACTGGTATCCACTGCACAACACCATGTATGACAATGCCGGTGGGGATAAGGTTTTCTACCGAAAAGGTCACTATATCGAAGGGGCCGCTCAGGGTTATCTGGTTGATAAGAAAACAGCAGATAAATACGGCATTGACAACATCGGCGATTTCAAAGACCCCAAAATTGCTAAACTTTTCGACACCGATGGTGACGGAAAAGCCGATCTGACCGGGTGTCAGGCAGGCTGGGGTTGTGAGGGTGTCATCGAGCACCAGCTGGATGCCTTTAAACTGCGGGATCGAATTACCCACAAGCAAGGACAGTATGCCGCCATAATCTCTGACACCATCGCCCGCTACAAAGAAGGCGATTCGATTTTCTACTACACCTGGACGCCTTATTGGGTTTCTGGAAAACTGGTACCGGGTAAAGATGTCGTCTGGCTTGAAGTGCCCCACTCCGCAAATCCGAATGGCACCGACACAAAATTGCCAAACGGTAAGAACTACGGCTTCGATATCAACAGCGAACGTGTTGTAGCCAACAAAAAGTTTGCACAAGCCAACCCGGCTGCAGCAAAATTGTTTGAAGTTGCCAAGCTGTCTGTTAATGACGTCAGCGCTGAAAACATGCTGATTGCCAATGGCGAAGATTCCCAAAAGCAAATCAAACAACATGCCCTGAACTGGATCAAAGCCAATCAGAGCACCTTCAATGGCTGGTTAGACGCGGCGCGTAAAGCGGCTAAGTAAATCAGCCACCCACTTCCCGCCCTTCGCCCAGCGGAGTAAGGGAAGTGGGCAAAACCAGCCGCCTTTATCTTCAGCCTTGATCCATACGCCTTAATCCACAAAAAACTCATGCTCTGCATGGGGCGAATGTCTCAACTCAAGTTGTTGGCTTGAGACGGGCAACAGAGTTCACCAATTCAGTTCTGTCGGACATTTTGGCAGCACGCTCCAATTTCCGTAAGTAGAGATTATTGGCCACCAATGCACCGATAACAAAGCTCGCTCCCACCAACTCTGCCGTCGTAAATGAGCGCCCCTGAATCACACCAATGGTGAATGCTGTTATCGGAACAAAATTGATGAACAATACACCATTAACCGGCCCCATAATTTTTATTCCGGTATTCCAACTCAAAACCGCAACCAACGCGCCGAGTACAATTAGATACAAGAACGTACCTTTCAACGAAACTACAGTCTCCCAGTCAGGGGTATGTATCATACCACTCATCGTAAAACCGAAGGTGATCAAGGTGATTGAAATCGTACCCAGCACACAGGTCACCGCGGTATACCGTAAGGGTGACCAGTTCGGGAAAGACTGCGCCCCCATGGTATAACTCACCCAACAAAAAGCGCCTGCCAGAAAAACCAGTCCCCATTGACCACTACCACCTGCAGAGGCTTGCATCGGGTCACCTCGGGTAATCACAAGAAACACACCTAAAAAGGCAACAATGATGGCCGCCAGTGTAAATCGTTTAGGCCGCACGCCTTTGAAAAGCCAGGTCAATATCGCGGTAATCATCGGCATCATCGCCATAATCACTGCGCCATGTTCTGGTCGGGTATGTACCAGACCATTGAACGCCAATAGATTAAATCCGGCAAAACCCAACGTTGCCAGAAGGAACAACAAACCCAAACGCCCCTCAAGGCGAAGCGCACCGGCTCCCTCAACCCATATTAGAATCAGGACAAACAGCACCGCAGCGACACCGTATCGAATCAACGTAAGATAAAACGGATCCATCACCCCCAACGCGGGCTTCGCAACCGCAAACATCCCCCCCCAGGAAAGCGTAGCCGCCATCAACAAACCAACAGCTACCGCCAGACTATTACTTTTCATGTACTTCCTCCTCTGTACCTTTATATTCAGAGTTTGTACTGGCTATGCTATCTTTTTCCAAAAGATCTATAATCCCCAAAAACGGAAATTAATTATTTCCAGAATCAACATAGTTGGAGAATTTAACGCAGGACACAAACGGCATGATTCGCCACATTAACGCCGATGTTTAGTTTCTAATTGATAGCAAATTTGTTTAAACTGAAGGGGTTGTAAAAAGCAAAAATGTGATTCAAGGAATGAAATCATGAAACCACTACCTAAGCACCCAGGATATTTCCTTGCGAACAGCGCATGGGGCAATCAAGGGATTAAAGTTTACATACCTGAAACCGAAAAAGCACTTTGGAAGCGCGCTTTACAAGCGAATGCAAACTCAGGATCTAGCCATGTGAATCTGGAACTTTTCAAATCGGTAAAGTCACTTTCAGACAACAATCCCCACAACATAAAATATTCCAGTGACTCTCAAAAAAACCATAAAATACAGGTAACTGCAAAGTTCGTTATTGGCTACAAAGAGTCTACTGAGCACGACATACTGATTACTTTCATCGCTCCAGTTTCTACTACGGACAAACCACCAACAATCTCAGGAAATAACCCAAAACTATTAAAACAGCACGCGTCGGAAGCAGTAAATGTGCAACACAAAAACGACCATCGATTTGTGCTTCCCCCTTATTTCAAAGCCACTTACGACGAAAATAATCAACCATTACCGGCAAACGCGAAGGCGACCTATGTCGATCCAGACTCACTAGAAGTTAAAACAACAGAGTGGGCTTCAATCAGTGATTTGCTGGAAGTTGGTGTTTGGGGTGCTTTTAAGGGGCTTGCAACCTATCGACTCGGACAGGTTCTGCGCTTACCAGACGAAAGTGCTGGAATTGCTGGGGGCTTTGGAGCTACAACAGAACAGCTCTCATTACAAACCCAATTTCGAATTTACTCCGTAACTATTTCTGACTGGAACGGTGATGTTTATCACGGTATTTTCGGAGGGGTCAAAGCGGTTGACTTTAAGTATTTAAGCAATACCCGGAGGGTTAACATCGAGATACTAAAACAATATCGCATTATGGCAGGAAATACTCCCATTTATACCGCTAAGACAGAGCGTGTTGCCGGTCAAGACCACAAAGAATTTATTGCCAACGCGGTTAAAAATGGCTACCCAAATGAAGACAGATGAACTGAGCCCACTAGGACCTATCCAAAAGTTGAAAAAACAAAGACTGTGCGTACTCTCACTTTGCTCAGGGTTGCTTTTTACCATATTGAACACGCCGATTGCGATATCTGTGCGGCACACATTTTCAAAGGCCGCAATCATGAGCCCGAATGAGATTTCCACAATTGCACACACGATACTCATAAGTGCTATTTTTCTGAGTATAATTTTCTTTACCATCGGTGCATTCAGAGCATTCAAACAACAAAGAATTCTTTGCATATTAGAAGAAACACTCTACAGAGTGTTGGTGACGTTTGTTGGATTTACTTTGATTACACTAGGTTTACAACTTATTGGCTATAAATTCTCAATACAATGGCCTTCTCTCGTCGGGGGATTCAGTGCAATTGGTCTCGCAATTTTAATACAGTCAATCTCGAAGTACTCAAAAGAGAATTATAACCCGGATTGATCAATCCCTCCTCAAAACACTCTTTTAGGCTTCACCCATATGTGAAGCCTGTTTCCAAACACGTGGGCAAGCTTGATAACGCCTCTCGGAAATAACTTGGCTTTAGATAAGTTCTCACTCTACAACTTTTATTTCCGTTTCCCATATAATAAGCAATATTTAGTCACTATTATTTTCAATATCTCATTAATTGGAGAATTTCGTGCAGTCCCTGGATGATATGGTGATTTTTGCGGCAGTTGTGGATGCCAAAGGATTTTCAGCGGCTGCTCAAGTGCTGAAGATCTCGACTCCGGTGGTCAGTAAGCGCATTAATGCGTTGGAGGGGAGTCTGGGGGCGAAGCTTTTAAACCGAACGACCCGGAGGATCAGTTTGACGGAAGCCGGGAACGTTTTTTACCGGTACTGTACACGGGTGGTTGCTGAAGCCCAGGCGGCGGAGGCGGCCGTGACTTATTTGCATGATGAGCCTCGCGGTTTGTTGCGCATTACGGCACCGGTTACATTTGGCTCGCAGCAAATCGCCAGTGTGTTACCCGATTTTATGGCGCGTTATCCTGAAATTCAGGTTGATCTTGATGTCAGTGATCACTCCGTGGATCTGGCCGAAGCGGGATATGATATCGCACTTCGCATTACCAACAATCCGCCACCACTACTTGCTGCCCGTCTGCTAACGCAAACACGCAGGATCGTTTGTGCCGCACCTGCCTATTGGGATCAATACGGACGGCCGGAACAACCTAAGGATTTGGAGCATCACAATTGTATTGTTTACTCCCCTCACCCGAACTTTAACGAATGGTATTTTGAGTCTGAAAACGGTTCGGAAACAGTTTCCGTCCACGGACGTTTTAAAGTGAACAATACCACGGCGATGCTCGAGGTTGCAGCGGGTGGACTTGGCGTTATCATGCTGACTTCATTTGCCGTTCAGCGCCAGATTCAAGCCGGTATACTTGAACCCGTACTTGAAAACTACAGCACACCCGGTTCCGATATTTACGCGCTGTATTTACCCAATCGATTTTTATCTCGCAAAGCGCGAGTCTTTATCGACTATCTTGTAGAACTGTACGACCAAACAAAAGGCAGTCTCAGTGAATCACAACCAACCTGACACTTCCGATGTCATCCAGAACAGCACAACCGACGAATACTACAACCAACACGCCGGAGAATTCTTCGAGACAACAGTGAAGCTGGACATGAGCGCGACTATCCATGAATTCAGCGCTCACCTTCCCGAAAACGCCCACATACTCGATGCCGGCTGTGGCTCCGGTAGAGATAGCAAATTGTTAATTGAACTCGGTTACAACGTCACCGCGTTTGATGCTTCGTCAAAACTCGCCAGGCTGGCTTCTGAATATCTCGGTCAACCGGTGCTTACCTGCACATTCAGTCAATTCAAAAGCAACAACCAATTTGACGGCATTTGGGCCTGCGCCTCCCTTCTGCACATCCCTGCCCCTGACATGAGTCAGACCTTATGCCACCTTAGCCAATACTTAAAACCTGAAGGTGTTTTCTATGCCTCGTTCAAATACGGGAGCGAAGATATCTGCAAGGACGGTCGTAACTTCACCAATTGCACAGAATCCCGTCTTGCGGATTTTGTTCAAGAAACTCAGTTATCGATAATCAAGACATGGAAAACACCAGACACTCGCCCGGAGCGAGTAGACGAATATTGGTTGAATGCACTACTCAGGAAAAATGGATCTCCGACTAGTCCGTAATTTCTCTTACAACACGGAACCCGACAGATGCACTGCGGTAATCTTTCTCAATGCTGATACGCTGTGATAGATGCACATTAGGTTGCGGGTTTTGCCAAGTAGCCCCTTTTAATATGCGTTGCGAACAATCGCCATCCAATCTCGGATCCACTGACACTCCGGCTCCTACGTGACTATCATTTCCACAATCCAATACCCATTCAGCAACATTGGAAGTTACATCAAACAAACCAAAAGGATTCGCCTTAAACCGGCCTGCGACACCAGGTCGTGCAACAGCAGTACCTTCTGGACACCCCTCATAATCTCTATCACAGTGGTCTACACCTTGTATGTAATCATCTCCCCACCAATAGCGCGTTTTTTGCCCTGCACGAGCCGCATATTCCCATTCTGCCTCGCTCGGTAAACGGTAAACTTCACCAGTTTGCTCACTGAGCCATTGAGTGTAAGCCGCAGCTTCGATCCAACTAACTTTGATTACAGGCTGTTTCCCTCTCCCCCACCCATTATCAGGTGGACATTTTCGATTAGTTGCCTTACAAAATGCATCGTACTCATCAAATGTTATTTCAGACTGCCCAATTGCAAATCGTTTGCTCACTGTAATCTTGTGTTCAGGGCTCTCATTTTGAAAAGAGCGAAAGTTAACTCCCCCGATCCATCCCGTGCCTTTGGGTATGACGACAAGTTTAGGGCCAGGATAACCGAGTTGAAGTTGGTCTTGAACAGTTTCCCATGTATTGATTTGCTCATGCTGAACCGAACAAGCAGCTCCCAAGAAACTCAAGCCCAAAAGCGATGCAACTTTTACCAAAGTTGATAGATTCATCAGTTGTGCCCTATACCAATAACAAAACTAATTGAGTTCGCAGCAACAGATTGGGCATTTTGACCACTCCCCTTGATGGTTATACCAGATGCAATAATTTCCAAAAACTTAGTTGTCATTAGCATTCGAACCTGTGATTGACTATACACTTTCACAGCCCGGGAACCATCTTCGAGCAAGCGCTGACCCCGCAACACTTCTTTAAGCATTTTTCTACTCTTCTGTAACTTCGGGTGGTCCATCTTGAGGATTTCTTCTGCCAATCGCTTGCGTGAAGCTCGCGGCAATTCCTTGAACATTTTCAAGACGTTTCCAGATCCAATGCCTTTATTTTTCAAAAAGCGATACAATAAAGCTTGCTTCCCCAACGTATTTACGACGTCAACAATTTGCAGACAATCCAGGGCGACCATCAGTGCACTAAATGTTGGCGATTCATCAAGCCAATTATTGTAATCAGCGGACCCGGTCAAAACATTTAGTGTGCGACCTATTGCTACTCCGCATTGGAACGTCGCTGCAGAAGTAGCCGATAGCGTCAGCGGAATCGCACTCCATGTTGCCCCAGCTGAAACAGAACCTCCGCCAGCTTCAGCGATCACCAAAACCCACCCGACTGCGGAGCCACTGCAACTCCATGCAACACCCGCTAATTCAGATTTCAGTGAAGATTCATTCCTCAATATTGCATCATTCAGATTTTCAACCACGGACTTCTGGTATTGAACTTCTCGTATGAAAATCACTTTACCATCGGCCCTGCAACTCGGTCGCAAAACCTTACTTATAGTTTCAGGTTTAGACTAAAGTTTAGAGTTTCAGAGGAAAGAATTCGAACCCAGTAAGACAAAATGATTGACTTTGCGACAGGCTTCGCGCTGCCGCGCCTTATAAGACTTTTTAAAACCATAGTTTTATAAGGCGCGGCCTTCAGAACGAAAAACGATTAAATTCTGGAGGCCGCTATGGACGCTAAGGGATACGGCAATATCCCCGAGATCCTGTTTGATTGGATCACATTTTTGGTTAAAGCTCTACCCCTACGTTCAGTACCCACCTTTATTGAGTTACTGATTGGGGCGATGCTCACGCCAACAGGGTTTGTCACTGATGCCTGGTTGATGGTGGCAATGAAGCGTCACTGGAGCAGTTATTTCAAGTGGTTGCAAAAGGGAAAGTGGTCATGGGTTGCACTCGCGCAACAGCTGGGTCAGTTACTGACTCAATGGTGTCCCAATGAACAGTGGTATTTGGCCATTGATGATACCTTGGTGCTAAGGAGTTCCAAGAAAGCACCCAGTAGTCAGTTTCATCACATGCATGGTAACAAGGCCAACCGCCCGCAATTTGTTCGCGGCCAGTGTTGGGTCAGTTTATCAGCGATTGTTAAGGGGCAGAAACAAGCCTGGTCGATCCCACTGATCTCGCGCTTAACGCGAGCCTGCGGGAACGGTAACAAGCTGGTAACGGCAGGCATTTTACTTCGCGTGATGAGGTCATTTTTTACCGGGGCCACTGTCCTGATGGATAGCTGGTATATGCGGGGTACGCTGATTGCCTCCCTTCAAGGTATGGGGTATCACGTTATCGGGCAAGTCCGAAAGGATACCGCCTTATACGATGTTCCAGAACGAACCGGGAAAAGAGGACGCCCTCGAAAGTACGGAGAGAAATACACACCAGAGCGAGTCACTAACCTGGAAGAGACTTGCGCCAATGTCACGATCTATGGACGACAGCAGTCACTGAGGTATCGAACAGTGATAGCCAAAGCCCGCTTTTTAGATGGGCAGCTCGTAAAGGTTGTGTGGGTGCAGTTTGAAAACGAAGACGGTAGCTTAAAACCTGCCCGGCTCTTGTTGACGACTCGAACGAATATGTCGGGCATCGACATCATAAAAGCCTACGCCAAGCGCTGGAGTATTGAGCCCATGTTCCATCAGTTAAAGAATCGCTGGGGCTGGAATGAGACTTGGCAGCAATCCAGACAGGTGCTGCATCGGTGGGTTCAGATCATCTCTCTCAGCTATGCGCTGGTGCAGTTGCTCACTTATTGGAAAGAGTCGGCAGGTCAAGAAATGCACTTGGACATCCCTTGGCGCAAACATGCGCCGATTACGGCGGGACTGGTTCGGTTAAAGCTGCAACGGAATTTACAGCAAGTTGCCGTGAGGGATTGGTGGGACGTAAAGTCTCGAATATTTAAACCGCCAGCGAGGGCTATTGAGTAGTATAAAGACTCTCGCTAGCGAAAAGCCGCCTAGAATAAGGCGGGTAGAAGAGAAAGCAGAATTTATCCGGTCAGAAATCAGGACTGGAGGATCATGCTCAAACTCTAAACTTTAGGTTTAGACATAACACTCATTAAATTGATTTCACTACCTGGCTGCTCCATTATAAAAGTTACACCGGCAGCGAAGAACTCTGAGTGTTGATCAATAGATTGGAAGAGTTGAGCAAGCGCATCACCGGGAAAATAGTTCCGGATTTTGCTGTCTATACTTAAGAAGTGAAGCGATATGGTGCTAGTATTCGAACTCGTCGAAACATTCATGTGCAATTCCTTTGACCTTTGAACTATCATTCCCTGGTTAGAACCCGTCCAAAACATAATGACATCGAGCTGCTGCCTAGCAGAATAACTTCGAGTGAAACTTCGTTTTATGGACGAGCACTAAAATTTAACGTCGACACGGTGAATGCCGCTGTCTATTAAAGCAGAACCGAAAATACCCAACCTTTGCGAAAAAAACAAGTAGTCATTAAAGGCGAAGATAAACTATGGCAATCACTAACTCGAAAGACTGCAATTTAATTTTCTACACGAATCCCATGTCCCGAGGACAGATTGTTCGCTGGATGCTGGAAGAGACTGGTAAGCCCTATCAAATGGAAGTGCTGGAATACAACGCATCCATGAAAGACCCTGAGTATTTGAAGATAAACCCGCTCGGAAAGGTGCCGTCGATTGTACACAATGGCAAGGTTGTAACGGAGTGTGCGGCCATTTGTGCATATTTGGCAGATGTGTTTCCCGAATGTGGTTTGGCACCCTCGGTGACTGAGCGCGCGGATTATTACCGGTGGCTCTTTTTCGCAGCAGGTCCGCTGGAAGCCGCAGTCATTAATCGCACGCTTGGTTTTGATGTTCCCCAGGTAAAAGAGCGAATGGTCGGCTATGGCACTTATGATGCTGCTGTTGATACACTCGCAAAAGCGGTTACAACGCATGAGTACATTGCTGGGTCTGAATTTACTGCTGCGGATGTTTACGTCGGCTCTCATGTCATTTGGGGCCAGCAATTTGGTAGCCTGCCTAAAAGTAAAGCGTTTCAAGACTATGCCGAGAAACTAATGCAACGCCCGGCATACAAGGCCGCTCAAGAAAAATAATTCGTTAATTTTTACGTTAAGTATTCACCCATTCTGTCAGCTATCGAAGCCTCGTGATAATCAATCCGGCACAGCTTCGATAGCGGCAATATAATGGATGCGTTCGTATCTTAAAACGATCAAATTAGATTATCCCAAGCTATTTCCGCCAATGCCTCATAGGTGGGCCGTGCGATTAGATAGCCCTGGAACAGCGTGATGCTCAGTGCACGAAGGACTTTGTATTCCGCTTGGGTCTCGACGCCTTCTGCGATAATTTTAATGCCCAACTCCTCACAGGTGGCAGTGATGCCTTTTACGATGGCGCGTTTTCGGGCATTGGGGTGAATGTCTCGAGCCAAATGCATGTCGATTTTGAGCACATCAACATCTAGATCGGCCAAGGTATTTAATCCTGAAAATCCCGCGCCAAAATCATCCAATGCAGTGACAAAACCCTGATCGGTATAATGACTGATAATAGAGTGGAGATGGGGGACATCTTCAACCTTTTCAGACTCGATCACTTCGAACATAATCCGTGTAATCGGAAAATCGAACTCTTCTGCAGCCGCCAATGTCGTGCGGATACATAACTCCGGGCGATAAACCGCATTGGGCATGAAATTGATGCTCAGCAGGGATGAAATATTGAGTTTCGAGGTCAGGCGCACCGCTTTTACACGGCAAGCCTGATCAAATGCATACCGGTTATCATCATTCACATGCTGGAATACGGTTCCGGCCGGCGTATCTCCAATTCCCCGGGCTAAAGCCTCCTGTGCAAATACCGTTTGCGAGATCACATCGACAATCGGTTGAAACGCCATGGAAAAATCGAAATCGAGCCCGGCACCATTCAAGCATTCTTTACACCCCAAGTTGCGGTAGTTTTTTACTGTAATCATCGGCACGCTCATTGTTCTTCATTCTCGGCTTTGTTTGATTACAGTATAGCCTGCTCTCCTGGATACCTTGACTGAGAACCTCAAATCGCTCTTCAATCCGCCAGGATTTGATCGATTGAAGATAACAACTCCGGTAACTCTGAGGGATCTGAAGCCGCTGACAGTATTAACTGTAAATCAGCAATCATATCGAGGTCATAAGTTGATCCATTTAACTCAACCTGACTGGTAAAGTAGTTGGATAAGCTTAACTTGGTCGATGCAATTTCATAGTCTCCACTGCCTGGCTGGGCACCACTGCTGACATTGAGCGCAATACTGCTCAAGGACATGGTACCGGCTTCCAACTCACCGACGTAGAACGCCAGCCCAGCAGGGTCTGCATCCCGGCCAAACAATTGTTGATAGACGTTGTTTACCAGGGTTTGATTATCCAGGGTACCGAAGCGGGCTGTAAATTCATCTGAAGTGCCAAAAGCTTCAATGATATCGGAAAGGTTACCGTTTACGGCCGCCAATTGATCCGCCCAGTATGCAATACCGGCAGGGTCTCCTGGCCGGCCATAGTAAGCGACGTACATTTGTTGTACCTGATCTTCATACTGACTGGTCTCGGGCATAACAACAATCGTATCCGAGCGCATGTTATTTTCGGTTTGGGAATCAACTTCATCTTGATCAACAGTGGCGGAGAGCATCATAGCGCCGGATGTCTCAGGCGCTATCAATGTGATTGAAATTTCTTCCAAAGCCTGGCTGACTAAGGGAGTCATTGTACAAGTTACAACAGCCTCAAGCTGTTCACACTGGGTTGTGGGTGTTGCCGCTTCAAGACCAGCCAGAACGAATCCGCTCGTGTCGATGGTCAAATGCGTATTATGGGCCGTCGCCGGTCCGGCATTCTGAACTTGATAGGTCACGCTGAACGTTGCACCGTTAGACACACTGAGGGGTACATCACTTTCAATGTCGTTATCGCTACTGATATTAAATACGGTAATTCCCGAAATGACGGGAACATAGAGAAACAGACCATCCGGAGAAATGGTTGCCTGGCCAGACTGGGAAATCGAATAGTCCGGAACACCATCTTCCCCTTCTTCCGCCACCCCAAAGTCGACCAACATATGTGTTTGATCCGAATGCCCCCAGACATGCAGCCCGGCGACATCCACCGTATACGCCAGTTTGTTATTTGCGCTGATATTGAACGTATCAAGGCCGAAGATCCGAGCACTGGAAGTAGCATCCAGTTTAGCTTCAAAGTTCAGTGTTGCACCATCAAATGAAAGCGCAGTAATATCGGAAGACCCTGTGGCATAAATATGCTGATTATCATTACTGATACCCAACACATCCGTCGTACCAAGAACATAATCGTCAAAATCAGCTGAATCGATTTCAGTGATAAAACTGATTTCGCCGCTAATATCATTTCGAGCGTAAACCGCGATCCCGTTGCGTTGATGATCGCCCCCGACACCAAGAACCAGATATTGATTATCAGGCGATAGTGTCAGACCCATAGCATAACGGTAGTTCTCGCTGTAAGCCATCAGCTGTTGAACCTCAGACAATATGCCATTGGGTGCGACCCGCAATACAGTAACGGCCCGATCATTTTGACTGGTGACATAGAGGTAGTTTCCGTCATTGGATAACGCCATGCGTGCGCCCTGCAGACCGAAATCATCATAGATCTGTTTTTCGGTGAGTGCCCCTGTGAGCATATCACGCTCGTACACAAATATGGCACTTCGATACTTTCCGTGTTCGCCACCACTGGGAGTCCCCGTCCACCCACTGACAAAAACATACTGATCGTCCGGCGAAATCACAATATTATTCACGGGATGGATGCCAACCCCGGATTCACCAGATCCCACCTCACCCACAATGGTATCCAGAATGGTTAATTCTCCGGTATCCGTATCTCTGGAGAAAATATTGATTGCCTTGTCACAAAAGGAAATGGAATAGGCAAACTGTAAATCACGGGTGATCGCCAAATCATTACTGCATTTGATGTTGTCCACACCATTGTAGCCATCCACCAGAAATTGCACGAAATCGATAGGCTCGGCAATCGCCGGTTGTGTTAACACCGAGGCCAAAATACCGACTCCCACCGCTTTTTTAATCGCGGTGGCGGAAGCCCCATTTGCTTTAGTCTGTGAGGCTACGGAGAAAGACGAAAAACAGGAAAAAACAGAAAGGTGAGATCGTTTCATAAAAACATCCTTGATCATTAACACTTAATTACAACACCGAGTCTTTCGGCGCGGGTAAGAATACTAAACTTTTTCCCTAAACGGAGTGATAACGAACAAAAAATTGTGAGGTCGAATAAAATAATTACACACAATGCATAAAATCCCCTCCAACATCAGCAAAAATCTATTCCGGTTAAACCTTCACCAAACTAACCTCACCTCTCCAGAAAAAAGATTCAAATTTTTTACGCTATCCCGCAACTTTTTTTGCGTACGGGCGTATGTCCAGATAACGGCCGTGAACAACCTCTTTATCACTCACATTCTGGACATTAAAAACGTACTCCTATGAAACTTAAATACTCATTATTAGCAGCTTCAATTGTGGCGGCGTTCTCATGCGTTGCTCGAGCCGAACTTATTGTAGGCACCGACCTGAACAGTAATAACGGCGCTAACACGGCCATAAACCAACTCTACGCAGGTAATCGCGGCAGCAACGGCGGTGGCGACCAAAGCTTGCAGTTTGGCGATATCATCCAGGGAACAGCGTCTGCCGATGTGCTCGTGGGCGGCTTGGGAATTGATGTACTTTTGGGTGGCAACGGTGATGATGTCATCATCGGCGGCACAGAAGACTTCAACAGCGCGAATCGAGACCGGGCATTTGGTGAAGCCGGCCAGGACATATTCATCTGGACCCCAGGGGATGGGAATGATTTCTTTGATGGTGGCACGGGCACGGATGTTTTGATACTCGGACTTGTCGGTGAAGAAAAAGACGGTAATGGCAATACCGAAGGCGCGCCTTTTTTCAGCGTAAATCCACCCAACCGTCCCGGTAGTCAGGATTTCGACGGTATTTTTATCGACCCCGTTACGGAATTACCCGTTGTCGATGTTGTTGGCGGCCCAGGTTTCTGTGAAGTGCTGGATCGTCAGACCGATGGCATGGATGAACTGGGCCTGGATAATCTCGTTCGCTTTATATTGCGTGGCCCGGCCAATGCCTTCGAAGACGCCATCGCGGCAGACCCGGATGCAGATCAAAACACACTGGATACCGGGCTTCGAATTGCAGTCCACTTGAAGCAGACCGAATTCGTTGTCTGCGGCTCACGGGATGGCAATGAAATCGAAGTATTCGATTTACGACAAACGCCAGTGGCAAAAGTCAGTATCAGCGAACTGCCTGAAAAAGCTTACAACCTGGTTATTGGCCTTTAACTTCCACAACGACGCGTATCGAAAGAGATTACCATGAATATGATCAAACGAAACCTCATCATTAGTACCCTTTTCGCCACATCTGTCACACTGGTTGGCTGTGGCGGCTCTGATTCGTCAGATAACACGCCTGCCACCCAGCAACCCGGAGAAAATGCAACAAGTATCAACCCGTTCACAGTTATTCAAGGCACCGATTTAAATCGTAAAACTTCTGCGTTATTGTCTCTGAATCCCGGCGGTCCGGGCGGTTCACCGAATCAGAGTTTACGCGCTGGCGATATTCTGAGCGCCCAAGCGGATACAAATTCGATCCTTATCGGTGGCTTGGGTGTAGACGTGCTACTGGGCAATTCCGGAAACGATATTCTCATTGGTGGTACAGAGGATTTCAATTCCAGCGTGGATGGCGACAATGCCGGTGCAGACAATCGGGATCGAGCCTTTGGACAGGACGGTGAGGATGTGTTTATCTGGTCACCCGGAGATGGCAGTGATTTTTTTGATGGCGGTCCAGGTACTGACGTACTGATATTCGGTTTGCTGGGTGAAAACAAAGACAGCAATGGTGATACCAACGGAGCGCCGTTTTTTAATGTAAATCCCCCCAACCGGGAAGGTAGCCAGGACTTTGATGGTATCGCATTAAACGACAATAATTTACCAATCGTGGACGTCTCGAATTCACCAGGCTTTTGTTCGGTGCTCTCCGCATTCGATCACCCGGATGAATTTGCGCTTTTAAATCTGGATCATATCGTACGCTTTTCCCTGAGAGGCATTGCAAATGATTTTGATGCCGGTGTCAGAACAGACGACGATGGTTTACGGGTTGCCATCAGTGCCCGGAATGTAGAATATGTAGTGTGCACCGGTCGCGAAAGCGGTATCGAAGTTCTGGATCTGTCCACCAACCCGGCGACGTTGGTGGACATTTCCCAGCTGCCGGAATACGTGGTTTCACTCATTCAATAATCAGCCCATTCCATAGTGTAGGAAGCGACTATGTCAAACCAAGAGACGCGCAATGCATCAGGTCTCGAACAACTGGAAACGGAGCATGAAGCATTGGTCAATTTGATCGCGCGCTGTGCATTACGGGATCAGAAGGCCTTGAAACAGCTCTATCAACTCACTGCCGCCTTTTTAAACGGGGTGGCATTCAGGATCCTGAAGGATACGGAGGCATCAAATGATGTGTTGCAGGAAGCTTTCGTTCAAATCTGGAGCAATGCCGCCAGCTATCGCCCCGACAAGGCAAGACCCATGACCTGGCTGGCCAGTATTGTACGTTATCGTGCGCTGGATCGCCTTGAGAAAGAACAGCGACGGGCCAACCTGTTCGAGGAGGAAGGGGAGCTGGGGCTGGATCAACATAGTTGTACTCAACCTACACCGGATCAGGTAACTGATCAGTCACAACAGAGTGCCCAACTACAGCACTGCCTGGGAACACTGGGTGAAGAATCTCGAAAATGTATTGAGCTGGCGTATTTACTTGGATTTTCACGGGATGAAATTGCCGACAAAATGAAAACCAACGTGAATACAATCAAGTCCTGGTTGCGTCGGGGGGGCGAGAAACTCAAGCTCTGCCTGACCAACCTGCAGTTGGAGGCTCGATGATGACGGAATCAGAAAACCTGGCCTTGGAGTACGTACTGGGCACATTGCGGGAGCAGGAAAGAGCGCAGTTTATTGCTCGCTTGCGCACCGAACCTGAACTCATGAATCAGGTGAGCTTCTGGGAGGAACAGCTGATGAATTTCCACCAAGGCACCCAACCCATAGATCCGGCGCAGCAAACCTGGAAAGCCATTGAGTCAAGATTGAACGGACCTGCTGAAGAGGCCCCCACCTGGCTGCAACGTTTCTTCGCCAACAGTTGGCAATGGTTCGCCTCTTCTGCACTCACACTGGTGATCTGCCTGGGCATTTGGTTTACGACCACGCAGCCTGTTGCACCGACCGATCCAACCAGCTATGTTGCGGTGATGACAAGCGAAGGCGGCGGTGCAGTCTTAACGGCGCTGGCTCCGAAAGGAAATGATTCTCTCTGGCTCAAATGGGAGGGTACGCTTGATGTCGACACAGAAGCGGATTTGCAACTCTGGGCGATCTCACGCTCCGACGCACAAACACGCTCGCTGACGGTGCTGGATAACACCGGGGAAAACCGGGTTAAAATCGGAAAAGCAGAATGGGGCCTGATCAAGGATGCGGAATACCTGATCCTCACCCGCGAAAAACCCGGCGGAGCAGCACAATCCACACCAAGCGAGTTCATTATTGCGAAAGGGCTGTGTATTCAATTTAACCCGGATTTGAAGCAGGGTTAAGCTTTCTATCCTGAGCACGTTCCGGCAGATGGTTATGTACACCACGTCTACTGGCACGTGTTCGAATAGAGTATTGCGTTAGCTGGGATCTTGCACGAGCTGAACTTCATTCTGGTCAGGGTCAAAAAGCGTTGCTAACCACCCACCCCAAAATTGCTTTTCCGGGCTACCACTAAATTTGACACCTCTTTCGACCAAATTTTTATGGGCCTGAAGAATATCCCGCGTAGAGAAGGATAGACCGGTAAATCTGCCCACCAACACCTGCTCGTCTTGCGGCGCAGACGTCGATACCGACTCAACAATTAGTTTCGTTTCTCCCGTGTCAAAGATGCAAAAACCGGCTTCCTGATTGTAACTCCCAAGCGTTAATCCTAACATTTGGTAGAATTCTTTAGCTTCGTCAATATTTCGTACAAATATCCGCGCTGCGCTTAGCTTCACACTATAATCCTCCAATTCCCTATATTTTGTTTCACTTGAACACATTAACGCTCAACATCCGTTTCACAAATAGTTATATAGCCGAAATTGCGCGTTAATGTATAGATCCTTCGCTTAATTGAGCAATTGTCGATCATTTACATCAAATACCACAGGGGATCAGTCAAAGCGTGCTCACTCGCTATCCTGCTATTGCCTCCAAGGGCCAACGGTGGGAGGATGAAGCCTGGATGCATGACGAAAGGATACCGAGATGAGCCAAGAAGGAAACGAACAAGCACCGATTATTGAACTTTCGATTGTTATGGCAGGGGCCGTTAGCGCTGGCAGTTATACTGCAGGGGTGATGACTCGTCTGTTTGAATTGCTGGACACTTATTACGAATACTACGATTCGAAACAAGAAAATCCACCGGTAGAATTCAGATTGAGAATGGTTGGTGGTGCCAGTGCAGGCGGCGTAAATGCAGCGATCGCAGCGGTATGTCAAAGCCGCAAACTCGTGAACGAAGGAGAAGAAATACCCGAATACCTGGCGACAAGTAAGAACCCTTTTTACCACACTTGGGTTTCGGGGGTGAATACTGACACACTGTTAGCCCCAAGAACTGGAGGCAATCATCCCTCCGCAAACCCCAAAGCTATATCGTTATCGATTTTTAACGCCGGTGTACTCGATGATATTGGAGAGGAAATACTCGAGCAACGATTCACAGGACAACAATTCCAGAGAAAATGGTACCCACCAACAACTCGACACCTTTTCACACTGACGAATCTTCCCGGTGTCGGTTACGAGATCACATTGGGCAAGAATACCCACGGCATGTACAACCACAGGGACTGGATCAGTTTCTCGAAACAAAAAATTGCCTATGCGTTTTCACTTGACGACAACGCAGAGCACTGGAACAACCTGAGAGACGCGGGTTTAGCGACAAGTGCGTTCCCTATTGGCTTGTCCGCAAGGACTGTCGTTATAGATGATGTCAGCGTCAATCACTATGATGATCCTTTCCTACATCATCAATATGGCAGCATCCCGGAGAACAGACCAACCCCAACTGAGTGCCATACCCGAATATCCTGTGTTGACGGTGGCGTAATTAATAATGAGCCCATTGAACTGATGAATCGCTACTTGATACAGGATTCAAACGCGGCTCCAGAGAATGCAGATCGCGATGTCACGCTCATGACCATCATGATCGACCCATTTCCCAATGTGCTCGGGAAAAAGCAGCAAAAAGATTGTAATGGTAATTGGCCAGAGACAACAGAGCTGGAAGAAACCTTTGGTACAGATCCGACTAACTTGTTGAAAGTGGGGCTTGGTGTAGTGGATGCGCTAAAGAACACAGCCCGGTTTAAACCCAACGCATTGAGCTGGGCAGATGGGTTTGATTACCAACACGGTGATGAAACGAAGAAAGGATTCCTGTTTTCAATAAACCCCTCCAGAAAAAAGAGATCAGGTGCTGTCCCGAATCACGCGCATTTAGCATCGGGATTGTGGGGTGGTTTCTTCGGATTCTTTCACGAATCATTCCGTGACCATGACTTCAAATTGGGCTACCACAATGCTGATCGCATGCTGATGATGCACTTCAAACTCAACGAAGAACAAATCAGCGAGCCACTCGCAAACGCATTGAAAAAATGGGAATCGTTTGAGAACAGTGATACGAAAGCAGCCAAAGCGAGAACTGAACCCGGCCTCTACATTTTTCCAAATGGATTAGGGGAAACCAAACTATGGCGCCATATTCCCCAACCCGAGTGGCCAATCAAACACGCCTACGAGAAAGCCAAGCTGGTCTGGTACCCAAGACGAGAAGATCAGTTTGAACGAAATGAGCGACGTGCAAAGCAATACCCGATATTAACCGACCTGCAAGCAACCGAAAGACAACTGATCAAACGTATTAAATGGTTTAGATCTGAACTGCTAAAGCAATCCACCGACAGCTCTTTCAAACGATTCTTTGCACCGTTTTTAGGGCGTATATTATCCGGTGCAATCGGTCTTGATGGGAAAATAAAACAAGCCTACAAATGTGCGCTTGATCGAATGTATGATGATTATTGATTTACTTTGATGGAACTAAACAGCTAGATTCAAAAAATTAACATTATTGCAGGATGCTTAGCCAATACGCTTATGATTGTATTGGCTTTGCATACTATTTGAGTTGCGCATTAAGTTTTATACAGTCATCACTGTATTATAGGAAGCAAGTTTGCCCCGACTCAAACCGGGGCTCTGTAACGGCGCAAATCAGGCTTGACTAGGAGTTTTCTTTCTTCTTGTAAAACAAATTCCAGCTAAACCAAGTCCTAACAAAGCAATACTGGCCGGCTCTGAAACACTAGCGGTTGAACGAATATTATCAATTTGAAAAAACGCAGGCCCAGTGAAATTTTCAGGTACGAACCAATCAAAGTTTATACTAACCGTTTGACCGACAAAGCTACTTAAATCAAAGCTTCCAACTAAATCACCTGTGTCCAATACTGTAGTGCCTGATGTAGCAGAAAGGATGTTAAAGCTTGCCAGGTTAGCTCCACCTCCTGCAATTTCGATATTTACATCAAAAATTCTGTCTACGCAGCCAATACAAAAGTCAATCAAATTCCAAGCTGCGCGATAGTCAAATAGTATTGTAGATTCGCTTGTTACGGCTACATCTTGAGAAATGCTGATAGTCCCTGGCCCGTTTCCATCAAAACCATTTAATGCTGCAAATTGTCCATCGGTGGGTGAAGAAGAAAAGAAACCAAATCCAGATGATACGCCACTCCCATTTACTTGTTGAGTAAACAAAGGGGCCGTCAAATCTTGTGTTGTCCAACCAGAAAAGTCACCAGTTTCAAAACTACCGTTATTAATAAGCGTTGCATTTACCGAGGTTGCAGACAAACATGCTGCAAGACATACAATTTTTTTCATTATCCTAATTCCATTTGAGGTTATTCAGTTCTCGACAAGCAATAATTACACCAAAACCATATCTCATTGATTTTAGTGCAGTCCAACAATGTCAGCTACAATATTCCACAATAAAATGTAAAGAAATCTGACAAAAAGCTGCTTTATTAAAGCCTGTTTTGTTAGTGCACCAATATTTTGAGCTAAGGTTACTCTCTGTTGATCTTGTCACTTGGTTTCCACATAGTCTCCGCAACAAAATAGTGCCCCTCCCAGTAGAGCACTGACAAACACCCTCACCCGGATGTACCAGTCGGATGATCGCCTTAATTCATTTTTAGACTGATCTACATTTCTCAATGCCTTCCGTCTTCCATTGAAATAGGCCCAAGAACTAATTTTTCCCCTGAGTGTCCCACCGGCAGTGACTTAAATTTTAGGGAACGAAACAGAAATTCATTCAGTGCATGGAGTATTCTTAAATGGAAGCCAAAGTTTTATTTGAAGAGATTGTACAGCCTAACGACATGGAGAAATTGTTTGGGTCTATGGAAAAGGTTGTGGTTCAAAATGGTGGAATAATATTTAATCAGGATGAATTAGCGGAGAGTTGTTTTTATATTCAGACGGGTTTGGTCGATACCTTCAGTTTTGATGATGACACCCAGTCCGAGACTAAATTGGATAGTTACGAAAGCGGTGATCTATTAGGCGCCGTAGACATTGTTGAATCAACGCCCCACGCCATGTCTGCCGTGGCAAATGGAACCGTAGCACTTCTCAAGATTAAACAGGAGAAACTGAATCGACTCATGATTCAATCTCCAGCGGTCTACCAAGAGTTCCTGAAACTGGCGGCAAACACAGTCAACAAACGATATCGTGCCTTACAGGAAGTCGTAAAAGCACAGGCCGTATTTGGCCTCGAAAGCCCCGTCATTGATCAGATGATAGCAAGGGCATGCAAGGCTCAAAAATCAATACTGGCCGTACCAGAAGCCGCCATTGATCAGCTAATTAGCGATATAGCAGAAGCGGTATATGATCAGGCGGAATCCTTGGCAAAACAAACTGTTGAAGAATCCGGTATGGGCGTTTACGAACATAAACTGCTTAAAATCAAACTCGGCACTCTCGAGGTTGCCGAGTCACTCATTGGCAAACCAGGTACTGAAACGATTCAAATTGAAGCACCAAATGTTGAAGTCGCGGCAATGCCAATGGGAGTGGTATTCGGATTGATACCAATCACGAATCCGGTTGAGACCATGGTGTTCAAAGTACTGATATCAATAAAGTCCAGAAATGCAATCGTCGTGAGTAATCATCGCAAAGGCCGGAATGTTGGTGACCGTACGCTTGAAATCATTCACGCAGTGCTTAAAAAACACAATGTATCCACCGACTTAGTCCAAACACCAAACTTGCCTGCAAATCGAAAAGTCACGAGCGCCATTATGAAACATGACGGTATTGCTTTTATTTTGGCAACTGGCGGGCCCAGCATGGTGAAAAGTGCCTATCAATCTGGAACACCCGCTATCGGTGTTGGTAAAGGCAATGCCCCCGTCTGGATTTGCAAAGACGCGAATATTGAAAATGCGGTTCAATGCGTGGTTAACAGCAAAGCTTTTGATAACGGCATTGTTTGTGGTTCCGAAAATAACTTATTAGTTGATCAATCCATCAGGCACGAATTTATCGACCTTGCTATTCAAACCGGCTCGGCTTATTTGAATGAAGATGAAGTTCAACGTTTGCTCATTACGCTGTTTACACCCCACGGAAAATTACAGGAGCAATGGGTCGGTCAAACCGCCGAAAAAATCTGTACTGCGGCACAAATAACCCGAGATTATCCGATCAAGGTTATCCTCGCTCCTGTCGTTGCATTCGATCTTCACTCCCC
The DNA here is from genome assembly GCF_002162375.1 of Oleiphilus messinensis. GTDB lineage: Bacteria > Pseudomonadota > Gammaproteobacteria > Pseudomonadales > Oleiphilaceae > Oleiphilus > Oleiphilus messinensis. The sequence continues at coordinate 4,630,091 of NZ_CP021425.1, forward strand.
ATTACTTCGAGAAAAGTTGATTCCAGTGCTATCCATTATGTTTACCGAGTCCGATGATCAGGCCTTAACCTGGGCTAAGCAAATTTTGTCTACTGAAGGAGAAGGTCACACCGCCATTATTCACAGCGAATCCCGGGAAAACGTTCGCGCATTCAGTCAAGCGGTCTCCGTTAGTCGTGTCATCGTTAACACGCCGGGAACACTGGGCTGCATTGGTGCGGCTAACGGTTTGCAGCTTTCCTGGACACTAGGCTGTGGTACATTAGGCGGGAGCTCCACCAGCGACAACGTGACCTACACCCACCTTCAGAATACCAAGAGAATTGCATTACATTCGATTGCTTGAAGTGGATAGACCATAGAATCAGCGCATTTATAAAAGGCCCAGGCCTGACCGATAGCTTGAGTTGTCGAAAAGCCTGGCCCATCGAGCAAGAGGAAAGTCGGCATCACCCCAAAGAGCACACGATGCCGCTGGCGCGCCCCTCGCAAGATATCCTGATATAAAACTCTGTATCATCACCAACCACTCCCCTGAACAGTATTCCCTGTCAGAATCCAGTGTAGATTACCCCAATGTTCACCAATAAACCTATCAGCCATCATCTATACTAAAAAATAAACAAGAAGAGAGAAGTCTGTTGTTTCCTACATTGCCGGGCTATGAGATCAAAGAGAGCTTGTATCGGAGTGCACGTACGCTGGTTTTTCGGGGGGTGCGGAGTGCCGATCAGTGTTCTGTGGTTCTCCGGACAAGTGGTGCGCCGGCTACGATTGCCCAGTACGAAAACTTAAGTTTTATCCAGGACGTACTCTGTCGTTTTGATCACCCGGGCATTATCAGGTTTATTGACTGGATAGATACCCCGACCAAGCCCTGGCTGGTTCTGGATGATAATCAAGGTATTGATCTTTGGCAGTATGCCACTCAGTTTGAAGATAAGCGGGTACCCGTTGACATTCTCCTTGATCTGGCGGTTCAGGTCGCGGATGCCTTAAGTGTTATTCACCACGAAAACGTGATCCACAAAGACTTGCATCCCGGCAACTTGATAATTAATCCTGAGACCGGGCAGCTGCAAGTTATTGACTTTGGTCTGGCCTCGATTCTCAGCCGGGAACAGCCCGCCGTTGATGCCCCTGAAAATCTGGAAGGGATACTCGCCTATATATCACCGGAACAAACCGGCAGAATGAATCGGACACTGGATTACCGGAGTGATTTTTACACCTTGGGTGTAACTCTATATGAACTTTTATGTGGACATCCACCGTTTAAAACGAATGATGCACTGGCTACAATTTACGCCCATATGGCAGTCAAGCCCACCCCGGTAACCGAGATCAACGGCCGCGTACCGGGGATGCTTTCTGAGATTATCGACAAATTACTGAACAAAAATGCAGAATCTCGCTATCTGAGCGCCCAGGGTTTGAAAGCGGACCTGCAGAAGTGTGCCAACACACTTCGATTACTCGGTTCGATCAGCCCGTTTCAGTTGGCGCTCAATGATATTTCAGATCGTTTGCACATTCCCCAACAGCTGTATGGTCGAGAAGAAGAGTACACTCGGATATTGCACCACTTCGAAGCCGCATCCCGTGGCCAGCCCCGACTGTTGTGCATTAAAGGCTATCCCGGAATCGGGAAATCCAAGTTAGTCAATGAAATATATAAACCGGTAGCCGCAAACCACGGCATTTTTATACAGGGAAAGTTTAATCAGTTTCAAAAGAGTGAGCCTTATTCCGCGCTCAAACTCGCGCTGAGTGATTGGATTGATTACACCGTTGCAGGTAACCCTGACGACCTGACTCAATTGCGCGAAAGAATATTAAGTCGACTCGGGCACAACGCCCGCGTGCTACAGGACTTCCTAGGGGATTTTTCGCTCATTCTCGGCGACATGCCCGCTTTACCCGAGCTTGATGTACAAGATACCCAAAACCGCCTGCACCGTGTTATTGAAGTGCTTTTTGAAGAAATCGCCCAAACGTGCACTGTCGTTATTTTCATCGATGATTTGCAATGGGCAGATCATGGCACGCTGGCATTGCTTCCCACCCTGTTGAGCAATCGAATGGCAACAACAGAAGCAGCCGGTTCCAAACGGAAATTGCTTATCCTTTGCGCATATCGGGAAGCCGAAGCCGGTCTACCGGACTCAATAAGGCAACTCAATGATGATATTGCAAAACAGGACGGAATCACAGACACACTCACGCTAGCGCCACTAACCATTGAGACAACCACTGAGTTGTTAAGCGATGCGCTCCTGCAAACCCGACTGCAGGTATTACCGTTGGCAGAGCTGGTTCATTCAAAAACAGCAGGAAATCCCTTTTTTATAAAAGAATTTGTGAAGAGCCTATATTCTCAAAATCTGATTAATTTTGATCTTGAAGCTAAACAATGGCGCTGGGATTTGCAGACCATCAGAGACCAGGACATCACGGAAAATGTGGTTGACCTGATGCTCACCCGAATGCAACAACTCCCCTGTGCCACACAATATCTTCTGCAAACCGCTGCTTGCATCGGTAATCGCTTTGACGTTGAGACACTCCAAGCCGTGATGGCATTGACAGAACGACAAATCTTTGAAGACCTTGTACCGGCAATTGAGGCCGGACTGATCATTCCAAAAGGTACGTTCTGGGTACCGAATCAAGTTCCATACGCACAGCCTCCACAGGCACTCACGGAAGCAACCGCACTAGGTAGCGGAACTCACCCAGCACGGAGTCATTGCCGGTTTTGTCATGACCGCATGCAACAGGCAGCCTATGAATCCATGTCCCCGGAGGCACGGATAAAAATACATCACGCCATTGGCCGTTGTTATTATGACCTTTTGCCGTCACAAAAATCGAACCAGTTACAGCTTTTTCAAACTGTAGATCATTTGAATCTGGGGTTACCTTGCATAAAGGCAGAGAACGACCGCACTGACCTCGCCAAGTTGAATTTTGAAGCAGCAAAACAGGCTCGAGACTCGGGGGTGTGGGATACCGCTTTTGCCTATGTCGATCAGGCTGTGTGTCTATATCAGGACATAGCCAATCCAGATTCAGATGAGCTCTGGGTAAGCATGCGACTTCTGCTGGTAGAGTGTAAATTTTTGTCTCACACTCCAGAGGAAGTAACTGCATTAGCAGATTCGATAATGCACAGCCTGGAACGGGCCGAAGACAAAGCACAATTATGCCTCACCATCGCCAATCATAACCTGATTACCGGCCAGCTCCTGGTCGGACAAGGGAAGTTGATTGAGGGATTACGCTATTTGGGCATCAACATTCCCCGACAAAAACACGAATTAACACAATCTAAACCGGAATTACTTGTCAAACTCGAAACCTGTTTGGAGCGCCAAGAAATTAAGGGCGGCTACACAGAAGAAACGATCGAGCACCTAAACACACTCCTGCCGTTAAAGTTATTGTCCCGACTAACCTACTCTGCCTACATATCTCGCAATTTAGAGCTACAAGAATATACCCTGTTAAAAGGGGTATTGCTGGTTTACAAAGAAGGCGGATTTAGAAACGTGCCGAATCTCATGTCTCTGTTTGGTGAGTTTCTGGTGCGGGAGAAAAAATACCAACGTGCAATAGAATTGGCAGAGCTTGCACTGGATATTACACAGAACACGGCACAAACGAATGAACGCCTGTCGACCTTCACAACCTTGGGGATCGGCGTGTGGTTTTACGGGCACTCAATGACAGATACCTTATCACTTCTGGACAAAGGGTACCGGGTAAGCCAGGAGATTGGCGACCCAATTGGTGTAGCCTGTTACGGGATTAAGGCGATCTATCGATACAGTCGGGGCGAGCCACTGGGAAACGTTTCCAACCACCTCAAACAATTTTTGAGGATGGCAGAAAAAAGCGGTATAAAATTGAATGCCAGTATGCCATACCGGCGACTGGTATCCATGCTGTTGCAGGATAGCGATGAAGATATGTTCTCTGAATCATCGTTCTCAACTGCGGAGTGGAAAATTACGCATGCTACAACGCTTCTCGAAGCACTCCGGTCTGTGGAGTCACATTGGTACTTCTGGAGCGACCAGCAGGACAAGCTGGTTGAGGCACTTGGCAAATATTCAGAACACCAAACGCGAACCTGGATAGGTGCGGTGGAAAACCGTTTTTTCAGAGGCTTAACCTATTTCCGGTTAATTCGGGAAGGCACCTATTCAAAGGAACAGGCAAACGCAGTGGTTCAAGTGGAAGGATTTGAAGCTGAAGCCCAAGACCGCTATATCAGCTACTTCAGTCAACTGGCCACATTATGTCCTGAAAACTATCAACATATGTATCTACTGCTCAAAGCAGAGCACGGTTTTCAAACCGGAGAGGATATTGAATCTGTGCTCGCCAACTATGAGCGAGCCATTGATTGTGCCAGCGACAGTGAACGATTGCAGTACCAAGGGTTAGCTAACGAGCTATATGGGCGCTTTTGGCTCTGTAAAGGCAGTAAGCGAATAGCCCTACCCCATCTGCGGGAAGCCTATGAGTGTTACCAGAAATGGCAGTGCAAGGCGAAGTGCACTCAGCTTGAAGCAGAATTTCCGGATCTGAAAGCCGAAATAAATCAGAGGGAAAACCGGAACAGCACTTCACCTTTGATTTCATATGAGTATTCCAGTGGGCAGCAGAGCTCCCCCACATTTTACGGATCACTGGACTTTGCGTCACTAATGAAATCGACTCAGGCGATATCCAAACAATTGAGCCTTAAGGAACTGACCGAAACACTGCTACAAACAATTATTGAGAATGCTGGTGCTCAGGTTGCAATGCTGGTGCTAAACACAGATACACCGAGGTTGCAGGCTTATATCAATCTCGATAAATCACAACGAGAATTTTTACAGGAAAAACCTTTGTCGGAAGCAATCGATGTCCCCAAAGGTGTTCTTAACTACGTACTGCTTTCTGGAAAGACGGTTCACCTGAACAATGCCGAAACAGAAGGCGCTTTTACCCAAGACCCCTATACCCAAAACCATCGTCCAAAATCTGTTCTGTGTGTTCCATTCAGCTACAGAGAGAAGCCAAGAGGGGTACTTTATCTCGAAAACAATTTAAGTCATGGGGCCTTTACCCAGGAACACCTAACCGTCATTCAAACCTTGCTGGCACAAGCAACCATCTCGTTTGAAAATGCACTGTTGTTCAAGGAAGTGAACGACCTGAATACGGGCCTTGAACACAAAGTGATCGAACGCACGCAAGCCTTGAATCAAGCCGTTAAAGATTTGGAAGCCGCAAATGAGGAACTGAAGTCATTCAGCTACTCCGTATCCCATGATCTGCGCGCACCGATACGTCATATTCGAGGCTATTCTGAAGTACTTCGAGAAGAGTTGGGTTTGAAAGTCGACACCGCCACCAATGACCTGATTCAGCGCATAATTGATAGTACAACCAAAGTAAATGCATTGATTAACGGGTTGCTTGAGCTGTCCAGAATGCAGCGTCGCACGCTGGATAAAGTTGACCTGAGCCTGTCTGAAAGAGTTAAAAGTGTTTTCTCCGAAATGCGCGAGCGATACCCCGAACAACAGGTTACTTGCCATTGCCAACCCGGCTGCTGGGTCAGCGCAGACAGTCAGATGCTCACATCCGTATTAGATAATCTGATCGGGAATGCCTGGAAATATTCAAGCCACAAACCTCAGTCCACAATCACCTTTGGACAAGTGGACAACGCGCTCCCCATTCCGGAAGGAATTGGAAATCGGCCTGATTCTCTGCCGCAAAACCAACGCATTTATTATATTCAGGATACAGGCGTAGGATTCGACATGGCCCATGCAGATCAACTGTTTGGCAGTTTTAAAAGACTGCATAGCAGCCGGGAATTCGAAGGTTCGGGCATTGGTCTGGCTACGGTGAAGCGGATTATCGAGAAGCACGGCGGTAGTATCTGGGCAGCAGCGGAGGAAAATCAAGGAGCGACATTTTACTTCACCCTGCCCAATGCCCATAACCAGATCTGACAAATGACCGCTTTACCGCCCGCGTCCACAGGGTGGAGAGTGCAACAACTCCGGCCCGAATCGAAACTGGTCTTTCATCGATAAAATATGGTCCAACACAGCCTCGAGCCGCTTCGGTTTGTTCAGCCCGGATCGGTAAACCAGATAGATTGGCATTGGCACCGCATGCCAGTCCGGCAATACTCGAACCAGTTTGCCCTCATGCCATTCACACACCAGTTCATTCGCCGGAATTTGCGCAATGCCCAATCCAGCTATAGCACCCCCTTTCAATCCCTGTATGCTGGGGCAGTAAAAGTTGCTGTTCACATCCACCGAAATCGTCTCCTGTTCCGACATGAGTGTCCACGGAATCGAGTCAGAATTACGTTGAAAACGAAGGCAGTTGTGATGCATTAAATCCAGAGGACTTTCGGGTATCCCCTGCTCTTCAAGATACCCGGAACTGGCCACCAATACGCGAGTTGAATAACCAATCTCCCTGGCCACGAGCCGATCATCTGCAACCTGCCCGATTCTAAGTGCCAGATCAAAGCCCTGAGAAAACAGATCATCAAAACCATAGGACAACTCCAGTGAGACCTTGATCTTGGGCCAGCGTTTCATGAACGGGGTCAGCACATAATTGGTAAGAAATCCACCTAGCGTCGGTGGTGCCGAGATCCGCAACATGCCCTGTACTTGTTGCTCCATTTCCTGAATGTCTTGGGTTAAGGAGCGGAACTCATTGACCAGTTGTGCCGCACGATCATAGACGATTTGTCCGGCTTCTGTAATCTGGATTTTTCGGGTCGACCGCTCCAGCAATTTGGTTTCCAGATGCTCCTCCAACTTGGTGATTGCTTTGCTGACCGTTGATTTAGGTAAGCCCATCAACTCCGCACACTGGGTCAGGTTCATTTGCTGGCAGGTTGTCACAAAGACAGACAGGGTTCTGAAGTCAATAGTTTCCAAATTACGAACAATCACTTTCAATTTACCATATTGTTTCACATTCCTATAAACCATACGCTAGCGCCATGATCAACTCAAGCAAATTATCTGGAGCTTTACATGTCCACCACACTTAACCTGCATTCTGAAATCCAACTGGGTGATATCAAACTGAAAAACCGCGCACTCATGGCCCCGCTCACCCGGGCTCGGGCGGTGAATCACGTTCCTACAGAGTTGATGGCGGAGTATTATGCGCAGCGCGCAGGAGCGGGCCTGATCATCGCCGAGGCAACAATGGTGATGGAAGGAACATCAGCTTTTGTAAACGAACCCGGTATTTATAATCAGGCACAAATCGATGGCTGGCAAAAGGTCACCGACGCGGTTCACGGAAAAGGCGGCAAAATCTTCTTGCAACTCTGGCACGGGGGGCGCGCCAGCCATCCCGATTTGAATGGTGGCCGTGCAGCCGTTGCCGCCAGCCCGATTGCTATCACGGATTCTGAGGTCCATACGCCGGACGGCAAAAAGCCTTACACCGTCCCACGGGCGCTGGAAACAGATGAAATACCAAGTATCGTGGCGGCTTTCAAGCAAGCAGCGATCAATGCCAAGGCCGCCGGTTTCGACGGTGTAGAGGTTCACGGTGCAAATGGCTACTTACTGGATAACTTCCTGCGTGATGGTACCAACCAGCGTAAGGACCAATACGGCGGCTCCATCGAGAATCGCGCCCGCTTACTATTTGAAGTTTTAGAGGCGGTTATCGAAGTCTGGGGATCAGGAAAAGTCGGCCTGCGCACATCTCCCCTAAATAGCTTTAACAGCATGAAAGACAGTGACCCCGTTGGTTTAACCACCTGGTTGGCTGAGCACCTTAACCAATTCGATCTTGCTTTCTGGGATTTAATGCGTACCGATTTCTTTGCTCAACAAAGCGGCGAAATCATGACACCTGCGCGTACCCTGTACAAAGGCAACCTTATCGGCAATATGGGTTACAACCAGGACGAGGCTTCAACAGCCATCCACCAAAAGCATTTGGATGCCGTAGCCTTTGGTGTACCCTTCATTGCCAATCCCGACCTCGTTGAACGCTTCGCTGCCAATGCAGCACTGAACGAAGCTGACCCGAACACGTTTTATATGGGAGGAGCAGAAGGGTATACGGACTATCCGACGATGAATTAACCTTTCATCCCCTCAACCAAAACACTTCTCGCCCCACTTCAACGCCGTTGATCTGGACGGCGAGGATGTGTTCGCCGGGGTAGTATTTCCGGGTGGTAACGGGTTTAAACGAGTGGCTTTTTTCAATCCGTTGGGGATTCCCGGAGTTGAGTGTGACAGACTTCAGTTTGAACACTTTCGGTGCGGTTTTGCCGTTTGCTTTTTGATGATGAACGACATAATCGACCACAACAGACTGTTCATCCTGTTCCGTCTCGAGCAGGACTGTAAACGGCAGCGACTCTCCAATACTCAGTTCTTTTTGATTCAAGCTCAATTGCGCTTGCACCTGATGATTTGCAGAATAACCAAGCAGCGCGAATACATCAGGGTGGCCTTGTTTGACCAGCGTTCGTAGAGCCTGTTTAACGATCCACGCTGTCTCGGCACCCTGGTTTAACTCCAGCCACCGTTGGCAGGTTTGAATCACTAAATCCGGATGATCTTTACTGATATCATTCAGATTATTGGCCACCGACCGGCGCACATAAAGATCCGGATCATTATTCAGTCGTTCAAGCACCGCCAAAACCGGTGCAGGATCATTGATAAATTCATTTAACCGAATCCCCCAAGGCAAACGCGGTCGACAACCTTCCGATGCCAGGCGGCGCACGTGTAAGTCCTCGTGTTCGCTCCAGTCCTGCAACTTTGCATTCGTCAGTTCAGGGTGCTTTTGAATAAAAGGGCGAACCGCAAATTCGGCACTGAATAGCGACGTCAGTTTTTCCAGCACATCCAGCGCGATGTCCGGATGATCCAGACCGGCTACCGCAACGTAGTCAATAACCGGCCATGCTGCGAATCCTCTCAAGGCATCATTTTCATCCCCACGATCCCAAACCGGCGGTAACTGCACCAAACGCTTCGCAATCTCAGGAAACGTGCCTTCCAAATGGGTCTGCAGACGCTCGATTAGAAAATCAACACGTTGTTTCAACTCCAGCGCTTCAATTTGGCTGCAGGCCTCATCCACGAAGGTGTCTACATTCAGCTCATTAAACACCTGTGCAAGATTATTCGCCATTCTCTGAATCGCAGCCCGATCCAGGCCTTCCTTCATTGGCTTCACGTTGTGCGGTCCTATTTGTTGTCTATTATCTGGAGACAAGATTCTACAGAATACGGGCCACAGAGCAATATTCATGACATCACAATTTTCGCTATTGCTTTCCCTTTCTTGCGGGAACCACTTCGTCGATTTTGGAAATTGACCGGAACACTAACTGTTTGATAGTCTTTTGCGCTTATGGATATAACTCAAAGGAATGAATCATGGAACGGAGCCCCATTGGGCCGGTTGCAATTGCATCGGCTTTACTCCTCTCGGGTTGTGGAAGCGATAACAAAAGAGTAGAACAACTCCAGTTTAATGATGCGAATTTTCAAGCCTGTATTGAAAATACAAAAGCGGTTAATGAGTGGAAATGGTCCCACGACTTTACCACACTGGATTGCAGGGGATATGGCATCACCTCCCTGGAAGGCTTGGATCAGCTATCAGAATTAACGGCACTTTATGTCTCGAACAATCCGATTCAAGCTGTCGACCTGACAAAAAATCCCAAACTCGAAACAATCAGCATTGCAAACGCACAACTGCGGACAATTGACGTTAGCCAGCAGCACAATTTGAAACAACTGTATGTGCCCAATAATCACCTGGAACACGTTGATTTATCTGCCAATAAACAATTAGAGCGCTTGGGATTATCTTTCAACCCGCTTGCAGATTGGCCTCTACCCCCCCATTTGGAGCATCTACACACTTTGGAACTCGCAAGTAGCAAGCGAACGGTTATCGATTTGAAACCAATTCCAAATATCGAATCCCTCTATCTTGCTGGAAATGACCTATCGGACATTGATCTCAGTGGCAGCCCACTCCTACGCGAACTGGCCGTCGGTGTAAATAATTTGACTCGCCTGGATCTTACACACAATAAAGAGTTAACAGAACTTTCCGCTTCATATAATCAACTGAGTACAATCGACGTAAATCAACTCACAAATTTAGAGACGCTTTTACTTGGAAGAAACGAGCTCACTCATGTGGATGTAAGGGGCTTGACCAACTTGACACGCCTCTCGGTAGCGGAAAACCACCTAACTGAATTGGACATCACTGAAAACCCGAATCTCACGTGGTTAGAAGCCCATGCAAACCATTTAACTCATGTTAACTTGGATCAGAATGAGAAACTCGAGACCATCATGCTTCTACAAAACCCGATTGAGGAAATAAACACCCGTGAAAACAGAGAACTCGTTACGCTCCAAATAAGTCATACCAGCATAACCAAGATCGATTTATCCCAGAACAAAAATCTCCGTAGACTTGCTGTTGAGCACTCCAATCTAAACCGTATCGACCTTAGTGCCAACATCGAATTAGAAGTACTACACCTCAATGGGAATAAGCTACAACAACTCAATCTCACTTCGCTTTACGAGCTGAAGTTTCTCTATGCGCCGAACAATCGACTCAATTATCTCGACACTTCGCACAATGCCGTTCTACAAGTGATAGATGTTGAGCACAATCAGCTTTCGAATTTGGATGTATCTTTGAACGAAGAGCTCGAAAGTCTTCACGCCGGATTTAACCCTCTCACGGATATTGACTTATCAATTAATACTTCACTGCAAGTTTTGTCTTTGGAGTTTACTCCAATAAGGTCATTAGACCTCACTCAGAATATTCACCTCTTGAAGTTGATACTGAATGAGACAGCCCTTAATCACATCGATCTAAGCAACAACTCAATGCTCAATGAGCTTGAATTATCGTCCGCAGGCGTATCCAGCATTGATCTGGTTCATAATGTAAACCTCAAGAAAATTGACCTAAGCCAAAATGCACTGTTTGATATTGACCTCAGTGCACTTCCCGATTTGACATCAATTAATTTAGAACGCAACTATCTGAGCTATGTGGATTTAGGTGCAAATACCAAACTTAATATGGTCAGTTTATCAAGCAACGAGCTTGTCTCACTTTCGCTCGAAGAGAACCCGCATATCACAGAGCTACTGCTGTATAACAATTACCTAAGTTATGTTGATCTAAGCAACCTCAATGCGCTGATCACACTCAATTTATACGACAACCCCCTTTCTCCTGAGATGAAAAATCAGTTAACCGAAAAGGGGTTCGAAATACCGTGGTATTGAATTTACCGATAAGCCGCCTCATCCGCGGCATAGACCGGCGTATCGGGAAAGCGTATCTGAAACCCAAGGGGCGGCCCCAAAAAATAAGTGATCTCAATCACCATGAATGTTTTCTGGCACAATAACTGGAACAAAGCTGATTACCCACTTTACAGACCCAGCTCGGTCAAGCCGGGATGATCATCCGGGCGTCGACCCTGGGGCCAGTGAAATTTGCGTTCGTCCTCTGCGATGGCAACATCATTTATGCTGGCGTGCCTCTCCACCATCAGGCCTTTTTCGTTGAACAACCAGTTCTCGTTGCCGTGGGCTCGATACCATTGGCCTTGTTCATCATGCCATTCATAAACAAAACGAACCGCAATACGATCCGCATCATGAGCCCAGAGCTCTTTTATCAGTCGGTAACCATTTTCCGTCGACCATTTACTGGATAGAAACGCCACAATACTCTCACGCCCGGAAAAGAACAGATCCCGGTTCCGCCACTGACTGTCCAGGCTATACGCCGTCGCAACTTTCTCCGGGCTTCTGCTGTTCCAGGCATCTTCCGCCATCCGGATTTTACGAATCGCATCATCGCGAGAAAAAGGTGGAACAGGTTGGCGGGTATCTTCAACATTCAAATCAAAATTCATAGGGCACTCCCGTTTTTTGACAATAAAGTTCTCAGTCGATTAATTTCATCGTGCAAAGGCTGCACCATTGCTTCTATTTCAGGCTCGGTGAATCGGGGCGTGATGTGCTGTGGGCAATTCCAGTCAAAGGCTTCGACTTTGATCAGGGTACCCCACTGCACATCGGCGGGATAAGCCGAGTCGATGACTTTATTCATCAATGACCCATCCGAGAGCTCAACCCGGCTCGCATGCCCCATTATTTTCAGCCGCCGACGCCGGGTGTAATCCATCAAAAACAACGCGACCCGGTCATTATGCTGCAAGTGCCCGGCACTCATGTATTGTCGGTTTCCCTTGAAATCCGCAAAAGCAAGTGTCGACTCATCCAGAACCCGGAGGAAACCTTCAGGGCCGCCCCGGTGTTGAACATAGGGCCAACCGGTTTCACTGACAGTGGCCATGTAAAAGCTGTCCCGAACCTCAATAAAGGAGGTTTCACGCGCAGACATTCGGTGATTTCGTTCATCCCCCTCATCCAGACGTGTGTAGAGTTCTCGACTCCCCCACTGCTCCTGCAATTGCCGGATCGTTGGAGTGAAAGCGAGTTGTGCATAGCGGCTCGTCATCGCCAGGTCTCCTTATTTATCCCTATTTCCTATCGCGGAAAACACTTCAATCGTGTGACTGCATGTAGACAGTTTGACTGCATACACTTGAAATAAGAATAACTCCGAATGACAATTCATTATTCCACTAAATGAAACAACCAGGAGACCACAATAGGCTTATGGATCAACTCCACCAAATGACCGTTTTTGTCGCTGTCGCTGAAGAACAAAGCTTTGCCAGCGCGGCTCGGCGGCTAACCCTGTCCCCCCCGGCGGTGACCCGCGCAATTGCCACACTGGAATCCAGTCTGGGGGTCAAGCTGTTTAACCGGACAACTCGCCATGTTCGCACCACAACAACTGGAAAGCACTACCTGGAGGATGTTCGGCGTATTCTTGCAGCAGTACAACAGGCCAATGAATCTGCCGTAGGTATTAATGCCACACCGAGGGGCCGATTAGCGGTTACAGCACCGGTGATGTTCGGGCAGCGCCATGTTGTGCCTGGCATTACGGATTATTTAGAACGTTACCCGGAAACCCAAGTGGAAGCCGCGTTTTTGGATCGAGTCGTCAACCTGCTTGAAGAGGGGTTTGATATCGGATTTCGAATCGGTCACCTGCCGGACTCCAGCCTGAATGCCCGTAAAATTGGCCAGGTCAAACGCATCTGGGTCGCATCACCGGGTTATTTGAACACATTTGGGGTACCACAAACTCCGCAGGACTTGCAGAAACATCGCCTGATCTCCGCAAACTCAGGAAGCGTTTCCCCCGACTGGCAGTTTAAACACCAAGGCAAAGGCAATACCCTGCGCCTGAACCCTAGACTGACGGTCACCACTAATGCTGCAGCGATAGAGGCCGCACGGCTTGATTTTGGCATTACTCGCATTGTGTCTTATCAGGTCACGGAAGAGTTGGCTTCGGGCGGGCTCATCCGAATACTGAAGCCTTTCGAGCCGCCTAACGTCCCCATTCATATTCTTTATCATGAAGGCCGAAGAGCATCGAGCCTTGTACGATGCTTTATCGACCTGATGGTAGAGCGATTTGAGCGTGATCGATCGCTCAATACCTGATCGTTTATACGCTATACAGACAAATTTTTACCAAAACCTAGGGTTAGCCCTAGATGCCAGCGAATCTATTTTCTGCCAAAATAGAAATCATACACCCCAAGTGAATTTTCTGAATTTAGCATTTCAATAGTGGCTATAAGGACGTATAGATGACAATTGGAACAGTCAACACCAACGCAACACAAGCGAGTGAATATCAGTACACGCAACAACAAGATGACCTTATCTCGGTAATGATGCATGCAGACTACTTCAAATTCACACCTGAAGAACGGACAATATTCAATCAACAGTTCGCGGCACTCTTGCAATCTCCAAACCTATCACAAGAAGATGTTGAGCAATTTGCACAAATGATTCAAAAGTTCAGCCAAGAACCCGATTTCAGTTCGTTCACACCTGAACTGGCCCAATCGGTTGGGGATTCCATGAACCCCGCTCTGTTCAATGCCACTGTGGAAAAACTGCTGGAAGAAACCAATCCCAACAGCTTTAAAGGTAGTCTCGCCCAAGCGTTTTCCGAAGTTGATGTCGAGCTACTTTCGGCACAACAGCGTACGGATATTCTCAATACCCTGTTTGATGCAGGCATCAGTCAGGGCGAGATCAGTGAAACCGAGGCAGCTGAAATAACTGAAATGCTAACTAAGATCACATCCAACGCCACAGACACAGCCATCGAGTTCGGAAATGACTTCAGCATGCCGGCTCCCCTGATTACCGGATCAAAAGAACATTATCAGGATTTACTGCTCGGCACGGAAAACCGAGACATGCTGCAAACCTTCATACACGAGACGAAAGACAGCACAATACATTCACGGGATCAAAGCCTTATTCAGTTAACTGACAAACTGCTGGAAAATGGTGTGATACCGGAACGAATACTGGAATCAGGCGTTGGCGACTTGATAAACGTTTTTGTGAGTGCTGCAAGCCGCTCCGATGGTGAACCCGTGAGCGACGCACTGTACGAAGCCTATACCCACACTCTCTCAGAAGTGGTAGGACATGATAGCGATAATGCGTTTAAAGAAGTTGTTAAATACGCCTACGATAAGCTAAACGACAGGCCAACGGCTGCTCGCATTTCAACTTCGCAGGAGCGAGCCGATGAGCAGTACAATAGCTTTATGGATTCTGACCTCGATACACTCAATTCCGACGAACGTGTGGCACTGTTGGAGTCCTTGTTCATTGCCAAACAGGATGGCGAAATCTCGTGGGATGAGAAACGCATCATAAGTTACCAGAAGCAAGCCTATGATCGTGGCGCTGAAAACTTCTCACTTCATGGAAAGCCCCAGCTGGAGCGTGATTTTAACGCTGAAAACAAGGAAGACTTTCAAGCCCTACTGAAACCAACAGACGTTCGCGCCGAACTCAAGCAAGAGCTTAAGGACATGCCCAGCTGGCAATTCAGTGAACGGGATCAACGTATATTCAGCCTGATTAAGTCCCTGGATATTTTCACCGAAAAAGAGCTGAATGGCGGTGTTGCCGATCAAATAGATGAGTTCGTAACGGCTGCACTGAGCTCGGAAGGCGAAGACGTCAGTGACCAGCTCTACAAAACCCTGACCGATTCAATCGCCCAAACAGCCGGTGATAAATCAGCCTTTAACAGCCTGACCAAAGATATTCTCGATGGAGTTAATGATCGCTGGATAAGCAAAGGCATGCTTGAGAACACGTTACAATCTCGCGGAGTGGAGAATCTGAACCCAGAACAAAGAATAAACGTGCTGGAATCGCTATTTATTGCCGCCAAAGACCCCGATATCTCTATTAATGAGAGTAAGATTATCGGTACCCAGATCAACTATTATCTTACTGGCGATTGGAGCGGGAGAAGCGGTAAACTCTTCCACCGCGATTTCAATCCAGATGCAAAAGAAGACTTTCAGCTCATATTGGAAGATAGCACCGCAAGGGAAGACCTTGGCAAAATGATAGACCGCATCGACCAACGTTATGTCAATAAATACGACCAATCAATGCTGAAAATAACCGAATCTCTACTGGAACGAGATATCTTCACATACAAAGAACTCCACAATGGCACCGGTGATTTGATCAGTCTTTACACCTCCGCTGCATCGGGTAGCAGAACAACTCGAGTAAATGAAAACTTGTATCTGGCGCTTGGAAAAGACATTGCGAATACAGTCGGTCAGAGTGGCAATGATAGAGCCTTCAACTTTACCGTGAAGGCTCTATTGGAGGATTTCAAAAATAATTATGGTTCCTATCCACTGGAAGGTACATTCAGTCGCTTGAATAGTAATGACTTGACTACACTCTCCGCCGATGAACGCACGGCGCTGCTGGAATCACTATTCATCGCCGTAAGCGACAGCGATATAACCCGTCATGAAAGCGCAGTGATTAGGCGACAGTTTCAGGATTATCAAAGTAACGGCTAGCGCCCCGGAATCAGGCACAGGATTGCAACAATAATTGAATCGTCAAGAATGTATACGGATAAGCGCGAGCTTCATTACTCGCGCGCGGTCCTGCCACGTTTAAGGTTTGAATACCAAACTGCTCGCAAAAGGTTTTGATTATTTCCGCAGCGCGTGATTCTGGTATTTCCTGTGCGTCAATCAGCTTATAGGGTTTGCCTTCACGTAAACAGTAGGCAAGAGTCTGTTCAGTCCCGCCCGAGATAAGGCCAAAATAAATAATAACGGTGCCGTCGCAGTCACGAACATTGGCCAGGGTTCGGCGCTTGTAACCTGCCCCTGGCAAGATCTGTAAATTGTAACGCGGGTCAATCAATCCATCTTCTGCCTTGCGCCCCTCGGGACACCAACCACCGTGTTCCATACCCATTTCGATTGCGGCATCCAAGGCCGCTCGATCTACTCCGGTCTGACCGCCGGACACCACTTTAAATGCACTTTTTGATCCAAATCTGTTCATCTCTCGTCCCTCAGAAGATATCAAAAAGTTATTGTTTCAGCATATCGAATTCAACAGCGCTCTACGCTAACAGATTGAAAAACCGGCAATACGGCAGGCCCAAACTGAGTGTACACCGCAACATCTGCCGCATCCCGGCCATAGCCTATCGCAATATAACCTGCTCGCGCACTGGCTTGTGTCGCATCAAAAGTGTACCAACGCCCGCCGACAAATGCTTCAAACCAGGCATGTAGATCCATGGGTTCCAGCTGATAGAGATACCCCACCACCATTCGGGCCGGAATACTCAACGCCCGGCACAGTGCCAGCCCCAAGTGCGCCAGATCACGGCAGACCCCATACCCACGCTGATTCACCTCGATTGCCGAAATAGGAACAGTACTGGTACCCGGCTCATATCGAATATTCGCGCGAAGCCAATCTTCAATCGCTTTAACCTGATCATAGCCGAGTAAGCAGCCCTGGGTAATTTCCAAAGCCATATCACCGAACCGATCCGCTTCACAATAGCGGCTGGGTAACAGGAAAGACAACACCGAATCCGGTAAGTTCTGAACATCGACGAAGGGGGCACCCGGTGCTTCATCCAATTGATCCGCCGTAACGACTTCTTCGGAAGTATAAATTGAAAAAGGTCCGACCGGTGCGATCAGACGCTGGCAGAGATTCCCGTATACGTCAGTAAATTCAACCACCGGCACCATCGGTTCAAGACGATACGCTTCGCGGGCAATCCATTGGTGTGCTCCGCTGCGAGGTCGAAGCATTAAAATAAAAGGAGTGGGCAACGCGATTTCGAAATGCAGTTCACAAGTAGCTCGTAGCCACATCATATCCTTGGCCCTTTGATAAGCGAGAACTTACCGACAAAGTGTTCGGCAACACTTGCTACCCTACTCCACTCAATCAGTAATTTACAGCATTAACAGAAATAACTTTTTGTTTCACCGGGAACTGCTTTCCAACCTGGCAGGAATAACCCTGGAGGCCAGGCCTAAACCGTCAGTATATCCACATGACAATAACTAACGTGTGTGGTATCACTACTAACGGTATCATCAGTACGGGTTCAATCTCACTCCAAAACGTCAGTCCGTCACTTCATTCCGAAACTAAGGCAGTCTACTTTCATGAGCGCGACAGTAAAGGGCGAATTAACGCCAGGCTTCAACGGTTCAAAATGGCTCTTGCTGGTTTTGTTCACAGTTATGCTCTTTTTCGGGCCCATCGGGGCAAACGCAACGCCCACCCAGAATATGGTTGAAGAGAAGCTGCAACAGCTGGAAACGGAACTGGCGCTGTCTGACGCGACCAAGAAAACCATCAAAAGCAAGCTCCAGGAAACAGCACGGTTCCTGTCCGAAGTTGAAGAGCAGGAACGGGCCGCTCAAACCTTCGCGAAAGAAGCACAAGCGATTCCCGAACGAATTGATCTATTACAAACCGAGCTTAAAACCCGACAACGTCAACAAAACCCGCTCGATCAGGAAGATTTATCACCGCTCTCTCAATCCGACTTACAACAGCGCATGATCAAAGTGCAGGCCGAACAGAACAGCCTGCTGACCGAGATGCGGGAAGTGGAAAATCGACTCGCCCAGGCACAGGATCGGCCGCAGGTGATCGGACAGACACAAGGTACGTTGGCCACCCGTTTGGAACAAATCACCGCCACACTTTCGGCCCAACCCGACACGCCGGATTTAAACCTGAGCACACTTTCAGAAACCTGGGCCCTGGAAGCCGAGCGGGATGCCATTCTCGCCGAGCAACAGGCGCTGCAACAGGAACTTCTCGGGCACCAATCCAGAGTAGAGCGCTTGAAAGCCCGAATGGCTCTACTGGAGTGGCAGCTGCGGGAAGCCAGTAGCGCACTCAAGGTACTACAGGAGCATATCTCTGAACGGCGACTGGCCACCGTGCAGGAAACACAGAAAACGGTCACCCGCAAAGAACAAACACTGCAAAACACCCACCCGTTGATAAAATCCCTCGCCGCGCGCAATACCGCACTAAGCGACATGATGACCCAAATGAGTCAGCAACTGCAAAAGGTTGAAGAAACTACTGCCGAGATGACTCACAAATCGCTCGATTTAAATGATGCATTCCGCAGCACCCAACAAAAAGTCGAACTGGCCGGTTTAACCCAGGCATTGGGACAGGCCTTGCTGGAAGAACGCCGACGCCTGCCGAATACCGAGCTAATCAAGGCCAACAGCCTCGCCTCACAACAAACCATTGCGGCAGCAGGCTTACGTCAGATTCAACATGAAGAAGAGCGACGTGCCCTGAGAAACATGGCAGATTACATCAACCAACTTGGTAGCGATGTCACGCCAGATACCCTGGCCTCACTGCGCACAGAACTCAGTAACCTGGCAGAACAACGCTTGGAGCTGCTGGACAAAGCGATTGAGATTGACCAAGCCTACCTTAAGGCACTGAGCGAACTTGATTTTGCCCAACGGGAGTATGTGCTCAAATCCGAGGCGTTTAATGAGTATCTGAATGAGCGCCTGTTGTGGGTACGAAGCTCTTCCGCCATCAATCTCGCCATGGTTCAACACACCCCCAATCAATTTTTTGGCTTGCTGAATGATTTTTCCCAACAATCCTTTCAAACCCAGGCACTGAACTGGGTGAATACCAACTCACTGTACACCCTGCTCTTACCGGTTCTCTTGATTGCAGCCACCCAACGCACCTACTATCGTCGACAAATGCTAAGACTGGGGGAGCCTTTACAACGGCTCACCACCGATCAATTCATTTACACCGTCGAGGCGCTGTTCCTGACAGTGGTCTATTGTGCACTATGGCCTGCCATTTTTTACCTGCTTGGCCTTGGTTTATCCAAAACGCCAGAAGCTTCGGACCTGAGCCTCGCCATCGCGGATGCCTTCCAGCGCATGGCCATCGCCGTTTTCTTTATCGACTTTCTGTGCCGCAGCTGCCTGCCCAATGGCCTCGTGGCGACACACTTTCGCTGGCCCAAGGAAGCCGTTGAGTCCTTACGCAAAGATCTGCTTCGCTTCCGGCGCATTTTCCTGCCCTTATTGTTTTTCGCTTTTGTCGTTCTGGGTTCGGAAATCATCTCAGCAACGGGTGCCTTGCAGCATGTCGTCGTCAGCCTGGTGCTCATTACGTTTTCCTGGTGTGCAACCCGATTGATCCGGAACCCACTCGGCTGGCAAGCCATCTATCTCGCCCGAACCAAAAAAGAACCGGGCAGCGGTACATTAAAACTGCTGCAGACTCTATTCATCGGCGGCCCGATATTTTTGATCGCTCTATCCCTGTCCGGCTACCTGTACACTTCAGCGGCGCTCAGCCTGCATATTCTCTACACCTTGATGCTGAATGTGAGCATTTTTATCGTTCATCAACTGATTTTGCGTTGGTTGGTGCTCACGCAACGCAAATTGGCTTTCCGCAATGCCCTGGAACGTCGCAATGCAGCCCGACAGAAAAAAGCCGATGGCGTTGAAGAAACCGTTACATCGGAAGTGCTAACCGAAGTGGAAGAGCCTCAGGTTGACTTAAATGCCCTAAGCCAAGGGAGTCAGGAACTGGTTAAGACACTCCTGGTGCTTACCAGTGCCGTCGGGATATGGCTGATCTGGAGAGAGTTATTACCTGCATTCGGGGTATTTGAAGACTTTTCCGTGTGGCAATACACAGAAACCATCGACGGCGAAAAGCAAAGCAAACCGGTCACCTTGCTTGATCTTGCACTGGCCCTTGCCATCTTCGTGATTACCCTTCTGGCGGCCAAACGTGTCCCTGCGCTCGTGGAATTTATCTTCCTGCAAAAAGTCACTTTTGGCACCGGCAGCCTTTATGCACTCAGAACACTGACGGGCTACTTCATCGTTGCGGTCGGCACCCTCACCTCACTCAGCACACTGGGTGCCAGCTGGTCCCAGATCCAATGGCTGGCCGCGGCCCTGAGTGTGGGCATCGGCTTTGGTCTTCAGGAAATCGTCGCCAACTTCATCAGCGGTCTGATCATCCTGTTTGAACGCCCGATTCGCGTCGGCGATGTCGTCACAGTGGGGGATACCGACGGCATTGTCACCCGTATCCAGATACGGGCAACAACCATCCGGAACTGGGAACAGAAAGAACTCCTGGTTCCCAACAAGGAATTCATCACCAGTCGCCTGTTGAACTGGACCCTGTCCGACCAAACCAACCGCCTGCTCATTCCCATTGGCATCGCCTACGGCTCCGACGTGCGCAAAGCCATGTCCATCATCGCCAACATCGCCGAAGCTCACCCCCTGGTACTGAGCGATCCCGCGCCACTGGTCACCTTCGAAAGCTTCGGCGACAACGCCCTCATGATCTACCTCCGCGCCTACGTCAACGGCCTGGACCACCGCCTGCCCACTCTGTCCGACCTGCACCTGGAAATCTACGAACAATGCAACGACGCCAAAATCGTCATCGCCTTTCCACAACGGGACGTGCATCTGGATACGAGTCGTCCGTTGGAGATACAGGTACGGGAGTCGTCCTCGGCAACGGATTTAGGCAAAGGATCCAATAAGAGTTAATCTAAAACAATGGATGGCCAGATGACAAAGTTGATGCTGCACTGAATAAGCTCCAGCCTAATATAATCAAAATGGCCCCGCCCAAACATCGAAGATAAAGGCTTATTGGAAGACGAGCCGTCCCTCCCGTCTTATCCAATTGACTCACAAAACCTTCCAACCAGGAACGCGCATACAGCGAGCCCAGGGCAACCAAACTGACCATTAAGCCGGTCCCTATTCCCATCAAGAGTGTTGCAATGACACCATATACGTAAACACCCACCAAATGCGCATAAATCAAAACCACAATTGCCCCGGAGCACGGTCGAATTCCCATGGACAAAATCACGGTCAACGTATGCCAAATTGAATCATCTCGTTCTGGAACATGGGTGTGAGAACATCCACAAGCTTCATCATGCGAATGCGAGTCATGCGAATGATGCACGGCAGGCGTCCTGTCCCGACGAATTTTCAATCCCCGTCGAATCGAGCTTATGATCAACAAAACACCCAGCCCAATAACCAGAACATAGCTCACCGACGCCATATCATTCCCATACTGGTGAACATCCGAAAATTTGAATTTGAGCATTCTGGCCAGAGCACTCACCAGAAATATCGCAATCAATGACTGAAGTACAGCAGCTGAAAAAGCAATCAGCATCGCTTTTCTCACCGTTTCTTTATGGGTCCCTAAGTAAGTCACGATCACCGCTTTACCATGGCCGGGGCCAATGGCATGAAATATCCCGTACCCGAAACTTAACAGGATCAACGCTCCCCCGTACTGATACACATCTTCAGACACTGCTTGAATATGACTTGCCAGCATGGTGTGCAATGTTTTCTGCCACTCTACGGTTGCATCGACAAATGGGCTCCATTCACTGTAAATCAATCCAGCCAAACCCAGGATAAATAACGGAATGACAAACTTTTTAAGTCTTGCAAAATAAGAGTATGGAACTGAAGATAGCAGTGGATTCACCTGTATTTCTCTCTAGGAACCAGTGAAACGCCTGGCAATTAACTTAGTAACAATTAACAACGATCATATCCGCAAAAGCAGCCCCCAGACCCTCGGTGTTTTTTTGGGTCCGATCAAGGCTTTGCGCATACTCAATCAAATCGTCAGAAGGATCTGGAAATTCAATTTTCCTGGAGCATTCGGTCGCATCCCCGCCAATAATTTCGATGCTATTTTCATCTACGTGTATCATCGCAATATAGTAAGTTGGATCAAATACTTGCCAGTGCAGCGTTTTGTTCTCAATGTTCATGCCCTGTTGAATGTCAAAGATCATCTCCAGTTCCAGAACTTCATGTCCATTCTTTGCCTTGGTAGATAACCGGTAAGGGTCTGGCATCGCCAGCGCAATGTTTGCGCCATCGACACTCAGTTTTGAAAAATATCCATACGCTTTAAGGTTGCGAATCATCTTTGTGGCCATCTGCGGTAACCCAGTGGTGTCGTTGCCGTATTCATTCCGGCTATCGGCCAAGGTCATCATCGAGTAATAAACATCAAACTCCCACCGTTGTCTGATTTGAACTAAATGGGCTTGCTTGTCCAGAACAAAGCGGGTATTTAACTCAATCCAGCTATGTGGATGCGCTTGCACTCCAGCTATCAAGCCAAATATCGCGAGGAAAACGCATAGAGCCTGAACTACTCGTAATCGGATGTATCGGTTAATCGTCATCGCTGAATCGCCGAGTTTTTTGCAAAACTCAAGATCAAGGTAACAATGGTGGTTAAAACAAAGAAAAAGGCGCTTACTCCAACTATCGTCGGCCCCGTTGGTGTATCCAGCAAAAATGAGGCACGTAACCCCGTAAGACTTGCCACTGCGCCGAACGCTGCCGCTACTATGGCCATCATTTCGGGCGACGAGCTGAATGGGCGCGCCGTTGCAGCCGGTACAATCAACATGGCTGCAATTAGCAAAACCCCAACCACCTTGATCGCAACAGCAACTACAACGGCAAGGGCGATGGTGAGAATCAATTGCTCACGTTTTGGATTAAAACCACTGGCCAGTGCTAAATCCGGGTTGAGCGTCGACAACAAGAGCCCCGACCAACGCCAGATAATCAGCAACAACACCATCAAAGCTCCACCCCAAACGACCATGAGATCTGTTTTACCCACGGCCAAGATATCGCCAAATAAATAAGACATTAAATCAATACGGACACCGGATAGAAAAGACACCGCCACCAAGCCAATGGCGAGAGAAGAGTGGGCCATAACGCCCAATAAAGTGTCCATCGCAAACCCTTTCCCACTCAGCGACGAGACGGTCATCGCCATGACCAGGCAGACCGCCAATACCCACACGAATATCGGCGCCGAAAACGTCAATGACAAGGCGACACCCAGCACGGCAGCATGAGCCGTTGCATCACCAAAGTAAGCCATACGCCGCCAGATCACAAAACACCCCAATGGCGCGGCAGCAAGAGCGACACCAATACTGGCTAGCGTCGCCCGAAACAAAAAATCATCAAACATGAAACACGTGTCCAGAAGGCGAATGATGTGACTGTTTTTGATGTAAGTAGAGTGCAGCCTCATCATGATCCAAGCCAAACAGAGTTCGGTATTCCGGTGACTCACTGACTTTCTCAGGCTCACCTTCACAACAGATATACCCGTTCAGACAAATTACCCGGTCTGTTTTGCGCATAACAACATGTAACTCATGGCTAATCATCACAATACCACACCCTACACTTTCTCTTACCTCAGCTATCTGCCGGTAGAAGTCCGCAGTCCCCCGGTGATCAAGACCCTGAGTTGCCTCATCCAATAACAATAGGTTCGGCTTGCCAAGCAAGGCTCTCGCTAACAATACTCGCTGGAATTGCCCACCAGACAAATCCATTACCTGTTGCATACCCAATCCCGGAACTCCCGCATGCGCAAGTGCCTCAGCAACGGCCTTTACACTCTGTCCCGCTGGTAGATTCATAAACCGCCTTACCGTCATGGGCAACGTTTCGTCGATGTGCAGCTTCTGAGGCACGTATCCGACCCGCACATCAGGCGCTATTTTCAAAACACCAGAACTGGGGCGTACCGCACCAATCAAGGCTTTTAGCAGCGTTGTCTTCCCAGAGCCATTGGGGCCGATAATGGTCACAATTTCGCCTGACTCAACTGACATTGAAATATCATGCAATATCTGCCTTCGGCCATACTGAACAGATACGTTCTCACACGTAACCAGCCTTCTATTCAATGCTTACACCCATTTACGACACCAAATTATTCCAAATGAAGTTAGCCCTACTGCATTATTGATCAAAGCGTGATTTTATTTGCATAGGCTCCAATTAAAGTTATGATATAGCATATCATTTGCACTTTCTACCCAATCATTACCTTATGGAGAACCCTATGCGTAAAAAGGTAATCGCCTGTGGGCTTATAGGTCTCGGCCTTACATTTAAGTCCATGGCGGACAGCCCTGCCGTCGCGGTTGATATCGCACCACTTCACTCGTTGGTAAGCCAAGTAATGGATGGCATAAGAAGCCCGGACTTGCTTATACCCGCAGAAGCATCCCCTCACCAATACACATTACGCCCATCACAGGCTCGTGCACTGTCCGAAGCAAGGATTGTTTTCTGGGTAGGAGAAGGTCTGACACCTTGGCTGAAAAAAGTAATGGACAACATTGCCGGCTCAGCACAGAAAGTTGAAATGCTCGCACTAACAACAACCACAACATATCCGTACCGCGAAGGTGCCACCTTTGAGCGCCATGAACATCATGACGAGGAAGCGCACCCTGACGATCACAACGATCATGATCATCACGGTATCGACCCACATGCCTGGCTTGACCCTGAAAACGCGAAAACATGGACTATCGAAATAAAGAACGTGCTCGCGGAATACGATCCCCAAAATGCCGGAATCTATGAAAAAAATGCTCGGAAAACCATCGCCCAACTAGACCAACTCATCGAATCCACACACAGAACCGTTGATCACCTCGGCGAACCCAAGTTTATTGTATTTCACGACGCCTACCAATATTTCGAAAAGCGATTCAACATCACCGCCACCGGGTCAATCTCCCTGGGCGATGCAGAAGACCCAAGTCCTGCACGTATAACTGAGATTCAGAACACAGTCAAAACACTCGGTGTGAATTGCATCTTCACCGAACCCCAATACAACCCGGGACTCGTTCACAACGTATTCGAAGGCACCGGTATAACCACTATCGGCGTCATGGACCCACTCGGCGCGCACATCCAACCCGGCAACCAACACTACTCAAAACTGATTCAAGCCATGAGTGAAAGTCTTAGTCAGTGTCGGTGATAAGGGACTTCTGGAACAGGCATCGGTTGCACTCTCCTTCCGTGCGCGAAGCGCTTCGTTCAACTAACTTATTTCGACACACAATGCCGGCTCAAAATCGACGTTTTCTTCACCCGGATATCCCTTTGGATTACATATAATTCGACAAGGACCAATTTGATAATCCGAACTATTATGGCAATGTCCGTGTAGCCAATAGTTCGGGCCATTCTCTATGAAAAAAGTTTGTTCTTGATATTATCCCGAGCCCATTGAACGGCTCGCCCCTTAATATGGATGTCTCCCGCCAAAACGATGATATCCGACATTGCCTCCGGATACTGGTAGTCATCGAATTCAACATGCAAATCACTGAGAAGCTGTACTTTCATCGATCGAAATCCCTTTCCTTAGCATAATCGTAAAAAGTTGCGAATAAAATCACTATACTCGTCTTTCATTGGCAAATCATAATCGACCTTTATTCGATTTCGGGTGGCAAGAACGGCCTCACCGCTTCGAGGGTTGAACGATTCCTTTTGATAGCGTTCCCAATAGAGACCTGTACCACGTTTCTGCCAATCTGGGAGTTTGTTGAAATTTAATCCTCGTTGAAACAAAAACTCATTCTTGGCAGCAACAGACTTACCTTTGAATGCGGATGTCGCCTCCTGAATAGACGCCCCATCCTTTCTCATCTTCCAGTAACAGTGCGCACTAAGCGCATTTCGGTGCGCATCTTCATTACGCCAGCGAAAGTAATCGACCACCAGACTTTTACTTGGCAACTGGCTAATGCGGCAATCGAATACACCATGGCAACCCAAGAGCAAACTAAAAGCAGCACTTGCTTCTCCTGCCAGGATGGAATTCAATTTGCGCTCTTTTCTCCCAAATGTATTCTCCAGAGGGTCAAGCAACAATGAAATTTCATCGCTCTGGGTATAACCAAATATCACTTTAAATCCGCACTCCATCAAGTGTTTCGTAGTAGCCACCATTATATCTCTGAACTTTTCATCAAACGGCGCTTCGAACTGATAAACTTCTTTTGTCAGCCGCGTAAAGCCTCTGCCGTCCAATCTGACTACCAAATAAATATGAGGCAAAACGCAAAGATCATGAGCCGTTTCATAAACACGCATTTTCTTGTCGAGATCATCAAATTTCATCTTGCCACTCCTGCTTTATAAATCCTTCTTGATCTAGTCGAATAAAATACAGATTATCAAAACCTTCCGAATAGCAAGGGATTTGCAATTTGTTGTAAGTCCCTTTTATCGCTATATCGGGGATACAATCCTTCCCTTCTCGAGCGCCATTTCTAGCCAAGCACTCCGTAACGCTTGAACTGAAATAATAGCCATCAATTTTGAATCCAAACTCGCGAAATTTTTGAATATATTTCGCTCTGTCTAATTCAGTGACATTGGTATTATCAATCACTACCGGCTGCATTGTACTCAAACAGGCATCCAACAGTATTCGTTCACGAGCCCGCGTCTTCAGCATATCTAAATTGATACGTACATGCGTTTTAGAAAAACACTGCTGATAAAATGATGACTTACCGCTGGCTTGTACACCAATTAAAATGACCCCATCCATACCTACTCAGCCTCCTGCTTTTCAAACTGTCCTTCCTCCGAAGAAGGACACAACATTAATCGATCAAAGCCAATAGCAAACCCGACACCTTGTCTGTAACGTCCGCCACCTAATACCTGTTTTTGCGCTCCCAGCGATGGAATCGATATTTCAAACCCATCAGCGGTATAGTAGTCGAGCCCACGCTTCACTGCTGTTTGCACAACATAATTGCGAGTTCGCAACGCGATCATACGCTCTGCAATATCAACCAATTCAGCGGCAACATTGTCACTGGAGGGATTAATCACCTCCATTCCGAACTGGAGAAATTCTCTATAACGCCCTTCCTGGGGCTTTTCATAACGCCAGCAACGCTCAAAATACCAAAGCCGCACATCTTTCTTCCGTGCAAAGTATCTATCTGCAATCAATTGAATCGTCGCAGTCGCCTCGGGTCGCAGACAAAGCGCCCTTTGTTTTTTGTCTGGAAATGTGTACATCTGAGATAAAATTTCTGACCCCGCTTTATCAACGTAGATTTGAGCGGGTTCTATACTTGGCAGGGTAATTTCGCTAAACCCAAACTCGTCAGCGATATCGATTAGTTGATTTAACAATTTACGACGTTCCCTGGCCTGATCTCCCGTAATGATCCTGACACCACGAGTTTGTCGTTCTATTCTGAGTTCCATATCAATGCTCCGATCACTTTTTAAAAACCAATAAAAAAGCCCTCGCATCGCTGGGAGGGCTTTCTTCAGTGATCGGACTAAATTTTCACGTAAGCAATAGCTCCCCCAGCCGTCTATGCAGCACAATATGATTAATCATTTGGGGAATTGTATACGTTTTCATGACTTGGACAATATAACCATGTGCTCTCGATGTCAATGATCAGTTATCGAGCAATTTGAATGACATCCAAAACTCTACGAGCTGTGTAACGATGTAAAATAGTGATCACCTTACCAATTGTGCGGACCCGCGGCTTTTGTGTATTCCATTGCGACCCTTTTCCCAGATATTTACACCAAGTACATCATTGACTTGGTTGAATTGGGTCGAGCAACTATTGGTAATACTATTGTGACCCCAAGCGATCAGTGTACGGCCGTACGTCGGAGTGATGTCGTCGGTCGGAAAAGCAAAGCGCCTTCCGACATCCTCTGCCAATAGATTCGGGCTAGATACGGGCGAAGTCGGGTGAAGTCGGATGGCGCTGCGCTTATCCGACCTACGCTAACCAAGCCGGAAATTGGATGAATATGGCGGTTGTATGCGATATCGGCGGAGTTATGTGGCGGGGGACTTATTTTTTACGATAAAATTTGCTGGCGCGGGATAACGACCGTACGCCGGAGTGATGTCGTAGGTCGGAAAAGCAAAGCGCCTTCCGACATCCTCTGCCAATAGATACGGGCGAGATTCGGGTGAGATTCGGGTGAGATTCGGACAAAGTCGGATGGCGCTGCGCTTATCCGACCTACACTAAGCCAGCCGGAAATTGTATGGACATGGAGGTTGTATGCAGTATCGGCGGAGTTATGTGGCGGGTGGTACATATTTTTTTACGGTGAATTTGCTGGAGCGGGATAAGGCGTTGCTGGTTGATCATATTGAGCCGTTGCGCAATGCTGTGCGTTTTGTGAAGCGACGGAGGCCTTTTTATATTGATGCCTGGGTGGTTTTGCCGGATCATATGCACGCGGTATGGACGTTGCCTGAAGGTGATGCAGATTATTCCTCCCGTTGGCGAGAAATAAAAAAACGGTTTTCAAAAGCTATACCTAAAACAGAAGGATTATCTGTGGTTCGCCAGCGTAAAGGGGAGCGTGGTGTCTGGCAGCGACGCTTTTGGGAGCACACAATCAAAAATGAAGCTGACTATCGATATCACGTGGACTACGTGCACATTAACCCGCTAAAACATGGTTTGGTTGATAACGTGAAAGATTGGCCGTATTCGACTTTCCATCGTGATGTTAAACGAGGGGTTTATCAATTAGATTGGTGTGGTATGGG
Organism: Oleiphilus messinensis; assembly: GCF_002162375.1. Taxonomy (GTDB): domain Bacteria; phylum Pseudomonadota; class Gammaproteobacteria; order Pseudomonadales; family Oleiphilaceae; genus Oleiphilus; species Oleiphilus messinensis. The sequence goes on from NZ_CP021425.1 coordinate 4,659,166, forward strand.
GCTTGATGAGCATGCCAATAAAGAATTTGGAGAAACAATGTAAATGGCCGTTCAACATGGAATCTGGAAGATTGGTGAGAAACCTCAGCCTTTGGTCGCCGTCTACACCAACTTTGGTAGGTACATCGACCTGCTCGCCATTGATGCCACCGGCTCTATTATCATTATCGAACTGAAAAAACATAAGACGCCAAGGCCAAGCGCTGCTATTTGATCAAAATGTTGAAATGGGCCGATTTCTTGTTTGACGAGTAACATCCCCCTGAAACTTCAGTTTTATTCACGTAGACACACGAGCAAAACAGCGCGACATGTCTACGGAACAAAACGACAGGACTAAGCGATCCCCATTTATCAAACAACCTCAGCCAAATTCCCTTTCTCCTCCAACCAGACTTTCCGATCCGAGGCGCGTTTTTTGCCGAGGAGCATGTCCATTTTTTCGTCGGTGCCGTCTTCGGGTTCGACGGTGAGTTGGACGAGTTTTCGGGTGTCGCGGGCCATGGTGGTTTCGCGCAGTTGGAGGGGGTTCATTTCGCCCAGGCCTTTGAAGCGGGTGACTTGGATTTTGCCACGTTTTTTCTCAGCGGCGATGCGGTCGAGGATGCCTTTTTGTTCGGCGTCGTCGAGGGCGTAGTAGACTTCTTTACCGATGTCGATGCGGTACAGCGGCGGCATGGCGACGTAGACGTGGCCAGCTTCGACGAGGGGGCGGAAGTGTTTGACGAACAGGGCACAGAGTAAGGTGGCGATGTGCAGGCCGTCGGAGTCGGCATCGGCGAGGATGCAGATTTTACCGTAGCGGAGGCTGTTCAAGTCCGTGGAACCGGGATCAACGCCGATGGCAACTGCGATGTCGTGGACTTCCTGAGAGGCAAGGACTTCACTGGAATCGACTTCCCAGGTGTTCAGGATTTTACCACGCAGGGGCATAACGGCCTGGTATTCCCGATCTCGGGCTTGCTTGGCGGAGCCGCCTGCGGAGTCCCCTTCCACCAGGAAAAGTTCGGATTTCATCGCATCCGTACCGGAACAGTCCGCCAGTTTACCGGGTAAGGCTGGGCCTTGGGTGATCTTTTTCCGGGCCACTTTCTTGCTCGCGCGCATGCGGCGGTTGGCGTTGGCGATACAGATTTCAGCCAGTTGTTCCGCTTCCGCCGTGTGCTGGTTAAGCCACAGGCTGAACGAATCTTTCACGATGCCGGAGACAAACGCCGCCGCTTCACGGGAAGACAGGCGCTCTTTAGTCTGGCCGGAGAATTGCGGATCCTGCATTTTTGCGGAGAGAACGAAGCAACAGCGTTCCCAGATATCTTCCGGGGTGAGTTTCACGCCACGGGGTAGCAGGTTACGGAACTCACAGAATTCCCGCATGGCTTCCAGCAAACCCGTACGCAGGCCGTTTACGTGGGTACCGCCTTGGGCGGTTGGAATCAGGTTAACGTAGCTTTCCTGGGTAAGGTCGCCCCCTTCCACTAACCACTGAACCGCCCAGTCAACGGCTTCCGTATTACCCGCCATAGAGCCGGTAAACGGTGTAGGTGGACAGGTTTCAAACTCATTGGTGGACGATTTCAGATAGTCGTTCAAACCATCTTCAAAATACCATTCGTCTTTTTCACCGGTCAGTTTGTTGCTGAAGGTCACGGTCAACTTGGGGCAAAGTACTGCCTTGGCCCGCAATACGTGGCGCATGCGGGTAACCGAGAACTTGGGCGAGTCAAAGTATTTTGGATCCGGCCAGAAGGTTACGGTGGTACCGGTATTGCGCTTGCCAACGCTATCGATGACTTCCAGATCACTGGTTTTATCGCCATCGGCGAAGGTGATGCGGTGCAGTTTGGCATCGCGTTTGATGAGCACTTCCAGCTTCAGGGACAGTGCGTTAACGACCGAAACCCCAACCCCGTGCAAACCACCGGAGAACTGATAGTTGTCATTGGAGAATTTTCCCCCCGCATGGAGTCGCGTGAGGATCAATTCGACACCGGGGATACCCTCTTCCTTATGTATATCCACCGGCATGCCACGCCCATCATCGGATACCGAAAGCGAGCCATCTTCATTCAGGGTGACATCAACCCGGCTGGCATGGCCAGCCAGGGCTTCATCGACACTGTTGTCGATGACTTCCTGAGCCAAATGGTTGGGGCGTGTGGTTTCAGTGTACATCCCCGGACGTTTTTTAACCGGGTCCAATCCACTGAGTACTTCTATCGAGTCGGCGGTGTAGTTGTTGTTTGTCATAGAGGGTATTGCTACGGTCCTTAGTGTGTCTAGCGGGCACAATTTCTGGGTAGCTTAATCGAATTCCGACAAACTTCAACTCTCTTGTGGTGTTCCAGCCGGGAAAATCACGCGGGTGGTTATTATTCCAGCGCAATTCCGGCGGGTAAGCCTTTACTGTTACCTTTTATTTCGACGCGATTGAATCCTGTTTTTTCGGGAACCGAATACAACACACAGGGGCTGGTGAGCACTTGGGCGACAAACACATTCGGGGGTGGCCCTTCTTCTTCCGTGGAAAGGGTCAGCTTGCCCTGTGCCAGTGTTGCGTCACCGGCCAACTTGAGGCGGTAACCTGCAGTGGGGCGCTGCCCGAGATAAATCATCACCCCCAGCTCGCCTTTGGGCAGGGCGATCGCAGGCGGTGTGGCTCCCAGTGGCAGGACTTGTTTCCAGTCCAGCTCACGCAAGACATCCACCCGTGCGGTCGCACCAAAATAGCCACAGTGTTGATGCTCGGCTAATTTTGAGACGGGGACAGTCTGCACTGCGGATGTTGATTCCCCGGTTTGAGGGTCGGTTTGGGTGTGGGTCTGGCAGCCCACCAACCAGAGTACGAGGCCACCTGTAGCCAGATAGTACAAGCGCTGTTTCATCCTGTTTTGCATCGCGTCCATAGCTCCTTACATCGATTGTCGCATCGCCGTTAACCGCGTTTTTTAGCGGGCCTCATCGAGTTGATTGTCTTCCACCAAAAAACGGGGATAACCTTTTCGTTTGCCATTATCGCCGGTTGCGGTCTGGCCGAACCCGAGCCGGTAATTGGTGGTCATGGTCAGGCCGGCAACGGCTCCACCCTCGACGATGACTTCCTGGGGCTCATTGAGTACCGGGTACTCGGCACAGAATTCCCCTTCATCACAGATAAAACCGTCATTATCCATATCTGTTCCGGCGATGATATAGTAACTGTCTTCGGGTACCACCGGGAAACTGTATTGATAGGCCCCCGAGTCAGCATCGGTAATATCCTGCTGGGCTTCCGGATCCAGACTGGTTGAGCTGCTGGCTTGAATGATCAATACATAATGTCGTCCGGCATCAATGCCCGCATTCGGATCGGGTACCTGAAGGATGACCGACAGTACACGCTCCTCGCCATCTGCAAGGGTAATGGTGACGGAAGCCAGATAGACGCCAATCGCCAGACCACTGCGCTCGGCGATGACTCTATATTCGCCCAGCCCATTGGCTTCTACATCCACTTCTTCGACCCGTAACCAGGACTCGTCGCCGGTAACGGACTGAATTTCCAGCGCTTCGGTGCCGCCATTGCTGAGCCGCAGTGAGATTTCCTCCTCCGCACTGCCGAAATTCAACTGCTCAGGCGTAACCACTAACACCGCAGGAATACCCTGACCCGATGCCGCCCCCACCGCAAGTGCGGCATCTATCAAGCCAAAACCAAAAACAGGATCCTGACCTCGGGTGCCAAGATCCGTACTGATTTCGCCACTGGCCAGCAGGGTTTCAATATTGGCACCCGTCAAATTCGGGTTAATCGCCCGCATCAGCGCAACCACACCGGCGACATGGGGGGATGCCATGGACGTGCCCTGCAGCAAAACATAGCTGTTATCGGAATCCCAGGTGCTCAATATGCCATCGGGCTGACCATCACCATTCAAATCTTTACGCAGCTCGCCGCCCGGTGCCACGATGTCCACCCACATGTCAGCACTGGTGCCAAAGTTAGAGTAAGAAGCCCGGGTTCGATCCGGTCCAACCGCCCCCACAGCGATAACACCATCATTGGCAGCTGGAAAGCTGCGGCTACTGGTATTTTCGTTACCGGCAGCGGCGATCACGACCACATCGTTGCTACGGGCAATATCAATGGCTTCCTGCAATGCAGCGCTGTTCCCCGGCCCGCCCAGACTCATGTTGATCACGTGGGCCCGTTCCGATTCAGACAGTGTGCGCCCACTTTTATTGCTGACACCGGAAGCATACTTGATCGCTTCAATCACATCCGCATCCGAGCCACTCCCGTTACCATCCAGAACCCGCAGGGGCATCACTTTCACCGGGCGGGTACCGGAAACATCGGTCACACCTGCAACACCGGCTACCCCGACGACGTTATCCGTCAACGCAACCACCGTACCGGTAACGTGGGTACCATGAAAGTTTGAAGCCCCCGAAAGACTGCTGCCGGGGTCGGTTGCATCATCATCATTGCCGATAAAATCCCAACCATCACCCACTTGCCCGACAAGATCAATATGATTGCGAATCCCGGTATCGATTACCGCGACCCTCACCGCCGCCATGGGGGAGGCTTGCGCGATGGTCCAGGCTTGCGTCAGGTTGATCAGGGGATAATGCCACTGGGTCTCGAATAACCGATCATTGGGTTCCAGAAATGCCTCGCGAATATAATTGGGTTCCGCATACTCTACCGTGTCCAATGCTCTTATTTCAGCAATCGCCTGGAGGGTCTGTTGCTTTTGCTCATCCGCGGAAAGCGTGGCGATTTGCACACCCGCAGGGAGTGAATTGAGTGTTGCGGTCCGGGCACTGAGATCCATTAACCAACCCGTATCACCAGCGCCACCCACGACTTTCACGCCATCCAGTGCCGGGTTGTCCTGAATGACCCCCGACGGCAACTGTTCTGTTCCGTCTTTGAATTTGACCAGGACTTGATTCGGTATGAAATCAGCCTCCGGATCCAGTGTCGACTGACGGGCCGTAGTGGCCTGCCCGATCACCAGTTGATAAAGCGCTGAAACGCCACGTGCCCGTACCCGGATGACATATTCACCATCTGCCGGTACCACCATGGTTTTCACCAGTGATCCCGAGGTTTGCGTAAAGGTTTCATTGCCCTCACTGTCCAGCAAACAAAGGGACTGGGCACTGTTGTCGACGGAATCGACCGAGTACAGGGCAATATTCTGGGATTTTTTCAGGATAACTCGATAGTAGTCATTCTCGTCCCGCGGAAAACTGGTCACACCAAAACCGTCAGGATCAGTATGCAGACCGATCCGGGTGCTGACATAACCTGCAAGCGAGACCGGGTTTAAAATGGCCTGCGCACTGGCTACGCTGTTATTACTGACATCATTGGCCGGGTCTGCGGTGTCGGAATCCACCATAACCCCGCCCGGAATCACAATCGAGCCCGAAACAGAGAAGTTGGCCAGGGCACTGCGTTCGGGCAGCACCAGACCTTGATTCGAGCGATTCAGAAAAGCATTACTCAGGCTATCAGACAACGAACTCTCATCCTGGCTTGCAGTGAGGCTGGCCACCGCAACGGAATCCGCACAGGCACTGATCTGGGTGCCACCGTTATCACCGCCATTGTCACCACCGCTATCGCCGCCGGAGCTGCTGTCACCGCCCCCCCCTCCGCCACCACAGGCAGTCAAAAGAGACAGGGCACTCACGAGTGTCAGTGTTTTACAACGTGTGACCCAACTTTGGCGTTGAGTCACGACGTTCTGCGTTCCAGGTTTCTGCGTCCCGCACGGGATTGAGCCCGTACCGGTCGAATGCTGTGCAGTCATAATCCTTGTCTTATCCCCTGAGTTTTTCGGCACTTCCAGTAAGTGTAGACTCCCTCACACAGATTGGCAGACAAATCCGGAGCGAGGCCGTCAACTTTGACTATACTTTTTTTCAATTCGTTTCAACCTGGAGACCCCCTCCCCGTTGATGCCTCAAATCCTGCCTGAGGAACCCATTTGGATGAATACTAAAGCTACCGGCTATCGCCTGAAGTCTGTAGACGTGCCTGCCGTTTGGGGGCGCACCTTGAAAAGCCTGGTCACGTTAGTGGAATCGAACTATACACCCACCCTCGTGATACAACAATTGCTGAAGCAAGGTGGCATTGACGCGCTGCGCAACTTCACTCCGGAAACATCCCCCCGGATGATGCCGTTTCACCCCGGCGTTAAATCACCACGCAAGCAGGATATCGAACAGGCCCGGGAGACATTCTTGAGTCGCTATGGTGAAGGCCTCGCGGCACCGGATGAAAACCACGGCTATCCGCCCGTCACGGTTGCAGACTATGCCCATGCCTATCGCACGGGTTCAACGACCCCCGCTGAAGTGGCAGAACGTTTGATCAAACGACTACAGAGCCAATCTGCCGATATCAATGCCATAATTAATTTCAATGAACAACATATCCGGTTACAGGCGCAGGAATCGGCACGACGCCTGAAAGAGAATGCAACCCGCAGCCCGCTCGAAGGGGTGCCGGTTGCGGTAAAAGATGAACTGGATGCCCTGCCCTACGCCACCTCCGTTGGCACCCAAATCTACGGGAGTGACCACTCCGCCAGCGATGACGCGACAGTTGTCGCCCGTCTGAGAGATGCGGGGGCGCTGATAATCGGCAAAGCAAATATGCAAGAGATTGGTATTGGTGTGACCGGGGCAAATCCCCACTTCGGAGTGTGTCGCAACCCCTACGACACCGACTACCACACCGGAGGCTCCTCAAGCGGGTCTGCGGCGGCCACGGCCAGTGGGCTCTGCCCCATTGCCATTGCTGCAGATGGCGGCGGCTCGGTGCGCATTCCAGCTGCGTTCTGCGGCCAGGTGGGTTTGAAAGCCACCTGGGCACGGATCAGTGAACATGGTGCAGCCCCCCTGTGCTGGAGCCTCGCCCATATCGGCCCGATTGCCGCCACCGTGGATGATACCGCGCTGGCTTACCTGCTCATGGCCGGACCGGATGAGCAAGATCCCTGGACGCAAAGTCAGCCGCCGGTTCACTTGCACGACTATTTCAATGATGATTTACATGGCTTAAAGGTCGGGGTTTATCATCCTTGGTTTCAGCATGCCAGTGAAGAAATTGTCGATGCCTGCCAGAACGGCCTTGCAGCACTAAAAGCGCAGGGTGCGCTGATCAAGGATGCCCATATTAACTTTCTGGAAGAGCAACGGGTCGCCCACGTTGTCAGCATTAGTACAGAAATGATGAATGCGGTACAGGCCGCCTACCGTGAGGACCGAACACGATTTGCCCTGGACACCCGATTGAACTTGGGCCTGTCCCGCCACTTCACGGCCCATGACTATATTCAGGCGCAGCGGGTCAGGCAGCTCGCCATGAATGAATTTGCAACTGCATTCAAGGATGTTGATGTCATTGCGACTCCCACCACGGGTATCGTGGCTCCGAAAATCAATAGCAAAGCGCTACCGGATGGTGAATCGAATATTACTGATTTATCTGCCATCATGCGTTTTGTAACCCCAGCCAATCTTACCGGTCTGCCAGCCATTACTGTTCCCTGTGGCTATACCCAGTCTGGGCTCCCCATTGGACTGCAACTCATGGGCAGAGCCTGGGAGGAACACACACTGCTGCGTCTGGCCCGTATCGTGGAAGGCCAGTTCAAGCGTGTGCGTCCCATGGTGTACACCGACTTACTGAACGATTGATTCGGTCTCAGAGATCAGCACGGTCTCTGCCCCCTATTGCTTAAAAAGTCCGTGGCGAAACCCACTTTTCGGCACGCTTCTCGTTGAGGTCTCTGAACAGAGTAAACGGTTTGAGATGTGTCATGTCTTCTGCCTGTCTGATTTTATTGTTATGCTGATTTTTATTTTTTCTGACATGTCAAAGGTTATTTTTATTCTTCTGCGATTGTCGTTATCACCTTCTCTATTGCTTGAATGTATGGCTCGTTTTTCATTCTGGAGAACAAAAAACGGCCGTCCGTGGCAGAGGTAATATCCTATAAATTGCACCACTCAGAGCGAGAGCGATCATCTCAAAATCACAGAAAAACAGAAGTAAAATAAAGGTCAAATTAGGTAAAAATAAACCTAACTAATTGTTTAATATAGCAATAGCATTAAGGACATGAAATAAAAATTACGCGGGAATAACGTGAAATTCAAGCGTACAACTTTTCGATCAAAGCAATTTGATGGTTAATTATCGCCTGATCCGGTGCCTCCAGTTCACACTGGGCAAGTACAAAGTTTGCCGTACGAACGACCGAACGCCAACGGGGATGGGCAGGCAGGGTTTTGGGACTCAGGTATTTATCAAAGGTTCGGGTTTTCACGGTGCCACCGTCAACATAGACCCGCCAGCATTTGCTTTCCTCGGCCAGTGCCGTTTTCGATTTGGTGGTATAGCGCTCCCAATAATTCAAGGAAATTCGCAATAATTCCACCAAGGCTTCACGTCGCTCAACACCAGAGGGCGTGACAGGTTGAGTGCGGTTCTGAGTTTTCCCCTGTAGCAACTCAACAGCCTGCTTCGACTGTTGTTGCGATAGAAGCCGAGTAACCGCGTGCAAGGCGGTTTCCAGGGCATCCAATCGACCACGACTCTCATTTAGCTCTGTGGACAAGGTTGATATCACTTGCAGGGGTTCGGGCTCTTCAGTCTCTGTTCCAAACAAACCATCCGATAACCAGGCCTCGCGGTAGGCGCTGCGTTTGTGATGGATCTCCAGTGCGATGTAGATTTCATCTTCCTGCTGGCAGCTTTTGGCAATTAGAATCGCCTCACAGGGTTGCCGACGATCCGTGTCGGTCTCGATGGGGAACACCTCAGAGAGCGTTCGCCCCGTATCCCGCTCCGCGCTTGAGAAACAGACGGCGAATTCGCAAGTTTCCTGATCAGTCGTTTCCAGCAAGCCATTTAATGCATTGATGACGACCTGCCCCAAAATCTGTTCAGGATCAGGCAAGATCTTGTTCGGAATTCCAAACCAGTCACGAAATGCCCAATTGAAGTAGAGCAATTCCAGATCCCGATCCAGCAGCGCCATCGCCTGCTCCGCCTGATTCAATACCTGTAGCAAACGTTCATTGCTCTGCCGTAATGCACTTTCTGCATCAATCCGGCGATTAATTTCTTCGTTTAGCCGCTGATTCTCCTCACGGGCCTTCCAAAGATTGCGAACACTCAGCAACGATTGAATCCGCGCCACCAACTCCTGCTGATGATATGGTTTGGTCAGATAGTCATTGGCCCCCTGTGACAGCGCTCTGACAATATCGGCAGACTGGTGTCGAGCGGTCAACATGATCACCGGCAATTCATAAGCGTCGAACTGTTCCCGAATGTGTGCACAGACCTCAAAGCCATTGAGATTTGGCATCATCAAATCCAGTACAACCAAATCCGGTACTTTGCACTTAAGACGCTGCAACATTGCGCCACCACCCGCAAAGGCTTCTGTTGCGTAGCCAGCCTGTTGCAATTGCTTTTGCAGCAAATGCCGGTTCAACTCTTCATCATCCACAAAAAAAATCAGCGCAAATTCTTCGGATTTCGGGGACAACAGTCTCGAAGATGCATTCGCCGAGGTGCCAAACTTCGTCCCGCCATACCGAGAAAATGCCCCATCGGGTTCCATTCGCGCCTCACGTGAATCAGATCCCGAGCGCATCATCACTTCACCTGTCGGCACCTTGATTGCGTGATTTGCACCACGGGAACTGCTTTCCTCATTGAGGTAAGGCGAATCGGCGGACTCTATTTCAGTATTTTCTGCTCCGATCACGCCGGTTCCCCCCTCTGATGAAGGCACTTGCGGCTCAGCCGCAGGCAATGTAAACCGGACAGTTGTACCAATATCCGCCCGACTTTCCAGAATCATCTCCCCCCCCTGCATTTCCACCAGCTTACGACTGATTGACAGCCCTAACCCGGTCCCTTGGTAGGCCGTAGCCTGATTTTGGGAGAGTTTTTCGAACGGTTCAAAAATAATATCCATCTTGTCCGGCGTTATTCCCACTCCGGTATCAATCACTTCGATTTCAACCGCCACGCCTTTTCGCCTGGATTTAAGCAGGATAAAACCTTCCTCGGTGAACTTGATGGCATTACCCAACAGGTTAAATAATATTTGCTGTACACGGTTCGCATCCGCAAAGACAAATTTAACACTGTCATCCACATCTGTGGTCAGCACAATATCCTTGGTGCCGATCAACGGCTCGACATTGTCGATGACTGCGACGATTAGACTCCGCAGTTCAACCACTTCCTGTTGCAGATCCAGACTACCGTGTTTGATTGAGGCAAAATCCAGGATGTCGTTCACCAGATTTCCCAGACGGGTGGCCGTAGCCGAAATCAGCTCGACATTGTGTCGTTGTTGATGCAGCGGCACCAGTGCCGGATCTTTAAGCAGAATTTTGGCCAGACCATCAATACTGTGCAATGGCATTCTAAGTTCATGGGAAGTCGTCGCCAGAAACTCATCTTTAAAGGCACTCATGCTTTCCAGCTCGGCATTGCGCTTTTGCAGGAGATCTGACATATCTTCAACCATCGAAAGGCTTTTCACATAGCGCCGATTCAGGACAATAGACTGGAATATCACAAAAGCCAGCCACCCCAGAGTAATCACGGGCTGACCGGAGATTAACAGATTGTGTAGCAGCACGTCGTGGATAATCGCGGCGGAGAACAGCACATGACTGGTGGCAAAAAGGCCGCCACCGGGTAATTGCTGCCGCACGATCTGAACGCTACACAGCAGGCAGTAGACCACCACGATTAAAACCACAATCTGATAGGGAACGGCGAACAATGCAAAAAAGCGAACCGGGCTAAACAAGGCGACAAAACAAAACACCGCTGCGATCAAGGTTGTAGCGGGCAGTAACTTTGCCGACACGGCAGACGGGAACAGGCTACGGATAAACCCTGCGAAAAAAGGTACGGTGACATAAAAGCAGAGAAACTCCAGTAGCTGCAGCACATCCCAACTAATCCAGTCCGCCTGATGGAGCAAGCGCTGATCCACTAATAAGGTTCGCAGGCAGATGATCAGACAAAGCATACCGAAGTAGGCTGCGGCTTTCTCCTGGGAACGCATGGCAAAAATCGCAAGGTGATACAGGCCAATGGTGAACAAGACGGCAAAGACAAACACGTTCAATAACAGCGGCCAGTCCTGCAAAAAGAAGATGCCCGAACCATCGGTCAATTCAGGACTGCGCCAGAGCCCACCTTCGATAAAGTGGTGATTACTGATCTGCAAATGTAGATTCAGCACCCCGTCGATTGGTCTCAGCTGAACCACCTTGGGTAAAAAACGGGGGACCTCGGACTCGAAGTCACGACCAACCCGCCCCACAGAAGCTTCCAGTAAACCGTTGACATAAAGCCTAAACGCACTTGGCGTATCCGGCACAGCAAGGTATAGGCTGGTGATATCGGAAGGAACGATGATACATCGGTGCAAAGTGCCATAGCCGACGCGTGTGTAAGCCGCACGCTCAGCCTCCGCCGAATTCCAGATCCCCGGAACCTGGTAGGTTACCGGGGGTTTGGCATCGATCTCCCGACCGGTGAGCAATGCCTGCCAATAAAATGACCATTTACCGGCCAACGAAAAAATTTCCCCCTGCCCCCACACCGCTTGCCGGAGATCAAGCACCGGGGCATCCGGCTGGCATTCATTCAAAACAAGGCCCAGCGCACCTTGGGCGTCTGAATCAGGAGCGTCGGTGCGGGCATATTCCAAACGTTTAGAATCGAAGGTTCCGGAATGGAAAGCGTCTTCCGAAACGGTTTGGGAAGCCTCCATAACTCGAAAAGGTGTAAACAATAGCACAAGTGCGACAACGACACAGGCCAAGTTGAGCAATACATGCCACCGGGGGAACAGTGCTTGTTCACCACCACAAGGGTGCGGTTTAGGGACCGAGGTCACTCAGCCTCCCCTTTATTCCTGGCTGTATTCCAGGTCCGCAACAACGAAGAAATACCTTGTTGCTGGTCGACGTAGGACACCAGTTGGCGGAATGCATTATCGGTTTCAAACAACAAATGCTCGATTTCCGAATCTTGGCTCAGATCTTCATCCGGCCCCGTTTCAGGGTTCCCCGAAAGCCGAAGACAAAGCGCTTCCGTCAAGCCTGCAGCGCAGTGATGAAGTTGCCGGGCTGGCACATCTGCAGCCAGTTTAGCCAACAACCGAACGGCCCGTTCCGCCAACCGGTAATCGCGCTGATCGAACGCATCCAGCAGAATATGTAACTGGTCCTTTTGCTCGTTCAGCAAAATGGCCAGCCGCTCCTTGAGCGTATCTTCAGATCCATCCGAATGCTCCAGAGCCTGACGCCAGTCTACAAGGGGAACAGTTTGGGACTCCGGTTTAGAAGCAGGAAGACTGAAGGACATCGACAGTAAATCCTCGTGCTCCTCTTCAAGCACCTTTTCATAACTGATTCGCTGCTCCCCCCCCGTATTTTCTGATGGCTCAGGCACGAAACGCCCTGCCGATTCTGACGTTATTAACACCTCAGGCTCTCTACCCTGTTCAGCGACTGAATCGAGCTCGTTATCCACCTCGACATCCACCTCAGAACCGCCTCTGAGGGTTGCCGCCGGATGAGCAAGTAACGGGTGGTGCACATCAAATTCCGCTTTTGCCTGCAACATCTGTGTATGCATTACCTCAATATCGCCCCCAGGTTTAACGAGACTAATCCCGAGTTGCCGGCACTGGTGAATATATGCTGCATCCAATGCCTCCACTTCCATAAGCATAGGCACCTTGGTGAAATTCGCAATACCCTCACATTTTTGAAGGTCTTTAATGAGTGCCGCAAAGCTGTACCCGGAAAATATTACTCGATCAATACTGTCAAAACCGTTCCGGGCAATTGACGTCAGCGTTTGAAAAAGCAACGCCCCACCCCAGATTACGGAAGACTGCCAACGATCCGTTTTCACGGCTGCGACACCACGATGCGGTGGTTCAATACTGAGATTTTTTGCATGGGACTGCTCCAGCGACACAATGACCAGCAGCCGTAGTGGATGTTGTCCATCTTTATCTTCAAGAGCAACGTTATCTTCAGGAGCCGCATTTTCGTCACCATCGTGATCTTCAATCCAACTCTCCAATTGCGCCATGTCATGTTTATGAATGGGTACGGTTTCAGACTGTATAGAAGGTTCCCCTCGGACGGCTTGATGTGCGCTATTTCGCATTCGGCTTAGTAAGGCTAGAGAGAGCAACATTAGCGCCAACAGCACCGTCCATGGTTGAATATTCTCAACTGCCAGACTGTCTTTGAGAACACCTTGTCGGCTTAATACATCGATCCACATACCGATTAAGTAAATCAGCCAGGCACCGACAAACAACACTCCAGGCATGAGCCAGTATCGAATCATAATGGTGCCCAATAGCAACAGCACAAGCACATAGACCGGCTCCAGCAGCATATACCCGTTTATATATCCATCAATAGTGGCCAGACCGGGTACCCACCAGGACAACCCCGCGACGACCAGAGCGGCCAGGATCAGGAGAGACAGGCCGTATCCCGCCCACCGGGACTGGACGAGCGGATTGAACAAAGACTTCGAATAGAGGACTGCCACGGCGAACGCCAACGGCATCAGTACTTGCTCGTAATGTAATAAACGCTGCCGGTCGGCCAGGGCATCCACCACAGCCAATCCATGAATAGGCAATGCTGAGGCAAAAAGCTGTACGCCACCAAACACCGCCCATAAGAGCAACGCGTGAAATTGAACAGGCTGGCGATGGAGGCACCAGAGAAAAAGGTGCCAAATCATCAGCCCCAACAACAGCCCGGCATACAGGCCGCCAAAATAAACTCGCTCACGGGCGACGCCTTCAAGTGTTGAAGTGGTGTAGAGTCTGACTGTGGGGAAAACCGGTCCATTCCCGCGAACGTTGACAAGCACATCAACCTGATGGTTGAGCCGATAAGGTAATAAAAGTGGCAGGTGACGGAATTCAGACCACACCAGTGAATCAGGGTTTGTAGGTCGTTTATGACTAACTTCTGACGACCACTCCGGGTAAACATAAGTCTCTATCTCCCAGATACTGGCACCATCAAATAGTAGCCAATAAAGTTCAGCCTGATCCGCGCTAGCGGACAATTGCTCGGAATGAAAGCCCAAACGGAGGAAATACCAGTGCTCCGTCTCCGATACGGACGTTGCCCCTGACTCAGATTTCCCACCTTGAAGCTGTAAGGCATGGCTTTGAGGTCCGGCGAATTTAAATCGTGCCCGCTCCTGATGTTCGACCCAGTGGTAGATCTCTTTTGCTGATGCGAATTCTGAATTGGCTTTCGTTTTGATTTCAGCGTCGAGCTGGACACGCCATAGCCCGAGCAGTTGCGGGTCTGGCGTTCGCTCACTGATCCAAAATGGAAAAAATGGATCATCGGGCGAACCGTGCGCACCGGGCATCACGAGCAGCATTAAGCTGCCGAACACAAACAGGAGCACAATACGGAGTTCGGAGATCATCAACACCAGACCAACAGCCTCTCACTCTAACTACCACAATAAATCGGCGACAGATAAGGTAACTTTCAAGCTCACTTTTTCAAAGTATAGTTCTAGTATAGACGAAGGCTATTAGCGGTTATTGCACCTGAACTTCAGGTGCCCGGATCCGTTTCATTCACACTTAGTTAAATTCACCGGAATAGGCCCGATAAAACTGTTTTGCTGCCCGGCCACTGCGAACGCCTTTAGTGTAGGCAAACTTTAATGCAGCCCGGTGTAGTGCTGAGCGCTCTTGCACCGCTGGAAAAAGATGATCGACAATGTTCAGGTATTCGTCCTGGCTAATCGGGTAAAAGGACAACCATAATCCAAACCGATCCGAAAGCGAGATTTTCTCTTCAACGGCTTCGCCATGGTGCAACTCGCCATCCACGACTTTAGAATTGTCGTTATCACTCATATATTCCGGCAGCAAATGGCGTCGGTTCGATGTCGCGTACACCAGCACATTGTCCGGAGGCAGTTCAATGGAGCCTTCCAGTGCGCTTTTCAGCGCTTTGTATTGAGACTCTCCGGCATCAAAAGACAAGTCATCACAATAGATTACGAAGCGATGACTCTCATCCCGGATATCATCGATAATATCATTCAAATCGAGCAAGTCGTTTTTATCGACCTCAATAATCCTCAGGCCCTCTGTGACATATTCATTGAGCAAGGCTTTAATCAGTGAGGATTTTCCGGTCCCCCGCGCCCCCCATAACAACACATTATTAGCGGGCAACCCGCGAAGGAAACGTTCTGTATTATGCCGCAACGCAGCCACTTGGCGGTCCACCCCCAGAAGATCTGAAAACCGGACCGGATCCAACCGGGTTACGGGCCTCAATATGCCTCGCCGGGCACGCCAGATAGCAGCCGGTACCCGGTTCCACTCCAGGCCTCGTTCTGTTATGTCATCAGAATTCAACGCAGCGCCGCTGTCATCTTGATTTAGTTTTTGAGTCATATGTTCAACCTCATGTCAGGCGGGATTCGCCCCAACGGGATACCAGAGTCTGCTGCACATCAAGGTGATCTAAAATTCGGGCCACAATAAAATCAACCAGATCATCAATGCTCTTCGGCTGGTGGTAAAAGCCGGGACTCGCGGGCATCACGATGGCTCCCATGCGGGTCAGGGCCAGCATGTTTTCCAGATGAATCGCAGAATAGGGTGTTTCGCGCGGGACAATAATCAGCTTACGACGCTCTTTCAGCGCCACATCTGCGGCCCGCTCAATTAGATTATCACAACCGCCACGGGCAATTGCCGACAGCGTACCGGTGCTACAGGGACAAATCACCATGTGACTGGGGGAAGACGAACCCGATGCCACCGGAGACATCCAATCCTCCTTGCCAAAGACGCGCAACTGACCGGGGTCTGAAGCAAAATATTCAGTTAAAAACGCTTCCATCGCCGCAGCCTGTCCCGGCATTTTCAGGTCAGTCTCTGTTGACAGCACAACCTGAGCGGCTTTTGAAATCAGAAAATAAACAGTATGGCCTTCTTCCAGCAAGCACTCGACCAAGCGCAAGCCATACTGGGCACCAGACGCCCCCGTCATCGCCACCGTTACGGTATGTCGATTGAATTGATTCATGATATCCCCCTATCTTAATGGCAAAGATATCGAAAGTTGGCAGAAATGCAATACAGCGTCATAAATCGCGACAAAAATCGCTCGATACAAATGCGATGCAAATGGACAGGCGTAATACCTACGGCAGATAGCCCCTAACACCTGGCAAATAGCACATGGCAAATAGCAGATTTTCAGGAAAGAAAGAAAATGCCGGGCCCGATCAGGCCCGGCTGGATAGCTTACATTGGCGCCGGTGCGCCCAATAAAAAACTATAAGCCCAACTCGATGCCTCCGGGGTAAAGGTCACGATTAGCAACGCGGTCCCCATCACCAGTACCGGCAGAATGTAACGGAAATTGCGTTGCCAGAAAGTACCGTGCAAACTTTCCCATTCTGTCGGCATTCCAACCACTTGCCGGGTCAACAAGTGGTTGAGTGCAACCGGTGGCGTCAGGTACCCCATTTCAAAGGCCAGAACGGTCATCACCCAGAAATGCAGCGGATTAATGCCATTTTCCAAGGCAATCGGGGCCAGTGTGGCGTTAACGAGCAAGACTGCACCATAGGGGTCCATAATCATGCCGATAATCACCAGCATCCCCATCAGCAGGGCCAGCGTTAACCAAACCGAGCCTAGATCATGGGGGAACAGTTCCAGCAATCCGGAACGCTCTATTAATCCCCCCATGCTGACAGACAACGCCATCAGCATAAGCAGCGCACCAATCAGAGCTGTGGAATCATCGGTGGCCCGCATGACGGCAGGGCCAAATCCGCGAGGCGCTGATTCTTCCGCTTCGTGCTCAGGGTCATGCTCTTTCAACAGAAAACGTTCCATCGCCAGTATCATCAACATCACAATTGGCAAAATCGCGGGTGCGGAAAATTCATCCAGCCCCCGACCGAGCAGAAACTCCCATGCCATAATCACAACGACAAAACAGGCAATGTAGGGCAGCAGCGGGAGCAGCGCCTTTAACATACCCGGTATTGCGACTCGGGGTGATGCAACTTTTAATGTGGATTTGCCGCCCAGGAACAGCACATAGACGGTGTACAGGAACGCTGTCAACAATAAAACCCGTGCTCCTGCGGCAAACAGCTCATCAGTGGTCACACTGTTATTCAATGTCGCTACAATGACGACCAGCAAACAAGGTCGCAGCATGGTACCCATAGAGCCGGATATGGCCGTTGTCGCCAATGCGAGTTGCTCTGAGGTCCCGGCACGCCGCAGTTCACGGTACAGCGTCATCCCCGCGGCAAGTATAAAGATACCGGACGCACCACTGTAGGCCGTCGGCAATGCCGTCAAGAGCAATACCACAACCCCCAACCACTTCGGCGGTAATTCCCAGGGCCGGATCAGGGCAAATACTTTTTGCGGTAGATGGGTTCTTGCCAGCAGCATCCCCACCCAGACATACAAACCCAAGCTCAGAAACAGCGCCGAGAGCTCCGCCATCATATTCAGATAAACCGCAATACCGTGGTAAAAACCATGCCAGGCAAATTGAGCTGCAGCAGTAAGACACATAAAGCTGTACAGCGGGATACTCAACAAAGACCGCCCCCAGCGTCCGCCTGCAGGCAAATCGGTTCGGGTCTGTCGTAACTGCCAGGCGGAAATCAGTGTCAGCGCACCAAACCCGGTCACCCACACATCATGCATAAACAGATGGGCCAGCGGCATACCCGCTTCAGCCTGGGCTAACTCCTGCTGTCGATAAAGCAACGCGGAAAAAGTCAAAATGCCGTTTGCCAGCAACTGTGTAACGGTTGCAACCAGATCATCACGCTGGGTTTCAACCGGTCTCAGTGCAATATGCTGGCGGCGCAACGTCGCTGCAGCGGCACAGAATAACAACATCAACCCCAGCAGGACTCGCCGATTACCCGTGACCAGAACCACGCCTTGAGATAATCCCGTCTCAAAGGTTGCAAAAGCACGAACAGCAGGTGTATCCAGTGATTGAATATGCTCCCAATTCTGCCATTGCGCAGCACAGGCTGCCGCTTGCGCTTCTATGGACGAGGCTATTTCCGAGCGATCAATGGCACCACCAAACACATCTGCGAAC
The DNA here is from genome assembly GCF_002162375.1 of Oleiphilus messinensis. GTDB lineage: Bacteria > Pseudomonadota > Gammaproteobacteria > Pseudomonadales > Oleiphilaceae > Oleiphilus > Oleiphilus messinensis. The sequence continues at coordinate 4,677,394 of NZ_CP021425.1, forward strand.
GGGTCATTAGCCATTTCCGCCTGGCGTTGTTTTACCGCTTTGTCGATTGCACTTTCAAGGTCTGGAGTGGCATTACAAGTCGGTGCCTGAACATGGTCAAGGACTCGCAAGTTAAAATACTCTGGCCAGGTTGCCCCACCAATTTCAAGCAATCGCGAGTGTAGCGTCTCACCCACTGACGCCATTAACGTCAGCAGGAGGATGGTTAGCATGGGTAGCCCGGATACCCAGCGACTGAGCCCCCTTCCCTGGGCAGCAACAAGGGCTTCAGTTCGAACTGTCATAATTTACTCAACCGGATTGGTGCATTCTTCTCGGCTGCTATCGGTGCGACAGCGGATTTTACGCTGCAAGGTCAGCATTTCCCCGCTGTAATAGCCCTCATCTCGCAGTTGTAAACGGGCCTGTTGCATCATTTTTTCATACTCAACCCGGTCTGGATCGGGAATACTGATCCACCATTTTTCGGGTACCCGCTTCTCTTCCACCTCAACGCGGCTGATAATTTGATCAAACCCTTCAAAAAATGCTTCCCGAACAAATTGCGCGAGCTCGTTGGGCACGATCTCCGTTCGGCCAATCAGTTGCATGGTAATGTGGGTCAAGGGAAGATCGATAATCCCGCCATCGGGCGACAGCCCTTTGTACAGTTCCAATACTTCATAACCCGCCAAGGGTGCAGCGAGCACATCCACAACACCAGTGTTAAACATGTTTGGCGCATTCACGATATCGGCAACCACCGGCGTGGCCCCTACCCCTGCGATCATGCGCGCTTGTGTTGGATCATAATCCAGCACCACAACTCGTTTACCCGAGGCTTTTGCCAGGGTATTAATACTGCGGTCATTGACAAACACATGGGCCGCGCCACCCGGTGCAATGCCCATCACCACATACTCACCACTGACCATACGCTCTGCACTGCGTGGATCTGCCATTAATTGCAGCGCCAGACGCATTTGATTTCGCTCCGGGAAGCCACCAATGGAATCCAGTGTCCCGGTGTATTTGTTGAACAGCCGTGCGCGCAAGCCACTCATTAATGCTGCATCACAGGTACCGGATTTTAACTCTTCCACCATGATCGACTCACTGGTGTAAGCCACCATTTCAACATTGATTCCGTACTTCATGATCTTGGTGCGCTGCTGCTGGGCGGCCGCGAAAATAGGGCCGGATCGGCCAAAAATATCCCAGATACAGATACGATAAACCCGGTCGGCATCGGGCTTCAGACCCGTGAACGCCTGCATGGCCGCAATGCGCTCCTGAATCGGCAAGGACTGGTCATAAATGCGATCTCGCAAAGTGGCATCAGCCGCAAAAACCAAAACAGGGAACAACATTATTGCCGCGAGCATTGCCTGGAAGCCGCTCACTCTCTTTGAGGATCGATTCGTCATGAAATTTATTCCTGGTCATCTGGTAACATTTTTTCTAAGAATACTTATCGGTACACCCTGAAAACCGAGGCGCAGACTTTGGCACCGGCGTACACAATAATTTCAGGCTACGCGGGATCATAACAGGGGTTATTGGTCAGATTGACAGGATACAGCCGCATTTCGGCAAAAATTTCATTTTTCAAGACTCGGTCACAGTCCAGACGGACTGCAACCACAGATAAAGACAATACGACACAGCCGGAGACGATCAGGCCCACTTTGAAATTTGCTGGCTTAGTTTTTCATGGATTCCGCCGAACCCGCCATTGCTCATCACAACAACATGCACTTCTTTTTCCGGATCTTGCTCGCGAAACATTCGAACGGCGTTTTCGGTGAGCGCCAACAGCTCGTCAATATTTTGTCCCAGTTCATGCTGACCGGACTCAACCTGAGCTACCGACTTTTCCAGCCAGCCCAATCCACCCAGATTTGCCCAAATAACATGATCAGCCTGTTCGGCAGAAGGCAATAGAGAGGTTTGATGAACCCCCATTTTCATGGTGTTGGAGCGGGGTTCAATCAAGGCAACGATTCGGCTCTCCCCCACGCGCTTGCGCAAACCGTCCAGCGTGGTCTTTATCGCGGTTGGGTGATGGGCAAAATCATCATAAAGAAACAAACCGCCGGCTTGAGACAATAGCTCCATACGCCGTTTTACCCCGCCGAAAGCACACAATGCCTGCGCCGCAACTTCAGGCATAATCCCGACGTGACACGCTGCCATCATCGCCGCGATACCATTGCTGACATTATGCAAACCGGTCATTCCCCAGCGCACTTCCACTTCATGAGTCTTCGCCATGCAGTCTCCAGTACTGACGAGGAAATGGCTGCCATCCGGTTGCAGCAATTGAGCGTTCCAGTCCCCGCTTTCGCTTTCTGATTCCACAACAAAGGGTTGTTGCTCCGCCCAGCAACCTTTATCCAGAACAGCTTGAATATGCGCATCATGGGCGGGATAAATCACCTGGCCGATCCCGGGAACAGTCCGGACACAATGATGAAACTGGGTTTGAATCGCGTCCAGATCCGGGAAAATATCAGCATGATCAAACTCAACATTATTAATGATCAGCGTTCGTGGCCGATAATGGACAAACTTTGAGCGTTTGTCGAAAAATGCACTGTCGTACTCGTCCGCTTCGACCACAAAGAACGATGATTCCCCCAGTCGAGCCGAGGCTGAAAAGTTTTGCGGTACACCGCCAATCAAAAATCCGGGTGCCATGCCGGCATAGTCCAGAATCCAGGCCAACATGGTGCTGGTGGTTGTTTTACCGTGGGTTCCGGCGACTGCAAGGGTCCAGCGCTCACGAAGAACGTAACGGGCTAGCCATTCCGGGCCCGAAACATAATCCAGCCCCTGATTCAACACATATTCTACTGCAGGATTGCCCCGGGACATGGCGTTGCCAATGACGACCATATCCGGGTGTGGCTGCAAGTGCTTGGGATCATAGCCTTGCATAAGTTTGATTCCCTGGCTCTCGAGCTGAGTACTCATGGGTGGATAGACGCCCTGATCAGACCCGGTTACTTCGAATCCCATTTGTTTAGCCAACACGGCCAGGCTACCCATAAAGGTGCCGCAAATCCCCAGAATGTGTATATGCATTATTGACTCTTTCGTACTATGTTGGTTTGGGTGTGTACTGTTTTTCGACTCGAATTCGCGTATTATGCGCGGCTATTTTTAGTGAACAAGAGGCAAGTTGTGACGATGGCAATCAAAAATGCATTCTATGCTCAGTCCGGCGGTGTTACCGCAGTGATCAATGCAACAGCCTGCGGCCTGATCGAGACCGCCAGAGCTAACGCTGATCGAATCGGAAAAGTATATGCAGGCCATAATGGCATTATTGGCGCGCTACGGGAAGAGCTGATTGATACCAGCCTGGAATCCGATGCGACCATAAGTGCTCTGAAGCACACTCCCGGCGGGGCGTTTGGCTCTTGTCGCTATAAACTGAAGAACATGACTGAAAACAAGCGTGAATACGAGCGATTGATCGAGGTGTTTCAGGCACACGATATCGGTTATTTTTTCTACAACGGTGGTGGCGACTCACAGGATACCGCATACAAAGTCTCCCAACTGAGTGAAAAAATGGGCTATCCCATCACCTGTATTGGTGTGCCCAAAACGGTTGATAACGACCTGCCATTCACAGACAACTGCCCTGGCTTTGGCTCCGTTGCCAAATATGTTGCGGTGTCGATTCGTGAAGCCGGGCTGGACATCGCCTCAATGTGCGCGTCATCAACCAAGGTGTTTGTCCTGGAAGTCATGGGCCGACATGCAGGCTGGATCGCGGCAGCCGGAGGACTGGCAGCCGAACAGGAAGGCCAGCCGCCACACGTGATCATTTTCCCTGAAATCCACTTTGACCGTACCCGCTTTCTAAAGAAAGTAGACGAGAGTGTCAAAAAATATGGCTTCTGCTGTATTGTTGCATCCGAGGGCGCACAGTATGAAGATGGCCGCTTCCTCGCCGATGCCGGCACCACAGATGTGTTTGGTCACACACAATTAGGCGGTGTCGCGCCCATGCTGGCCAATATGATCAAAGAGGCCCTGGGCTATAAATATCACTGGGCGACCTCCGATTACTTGCAACGCTCTGCCCGTCACGTTGCCTCTGCCACCGACGTTGATCACGCTTATGCCGTCGGGAAATCCGCCGTTGAATTCGCTCTGGCCGGTAAAAATGCAGTGATGCCTATCATTGTCCGGAATCCTGGTGAAACCTACAGCTGGAGCATTGGCGAAGCGCCACTGAGTCAGGTGGCAAACCAGGAGAAGAAAATGCCAATCCATTACATCTCGGATGATGGCTTCGGCATTACGGATGAGTGTCGGGAATACCTCATGCCGTTGACACTCGGAGAAAACTACCCGCCCTACAAAAATGGCTTGCCGGATTACGTGCAATTGCAAAACCAGATGGTCGCGAAAAAACTCGATACTGATTTTGAGCTTTAAGTCCCATCGGGCTCGACTGTGCTGATATAAGCCGGATCACTCCAGATCCGGTTTTTTCATCTCCATTCATTCAGGATTCATTCAGTTTGACTTTTGTATGCTGTAACCATAGCAAAACAGAACAAGAGGCTTACGACATGGACAATCTGAAAACAATTTCGACTCATACCGACGAAACAACCAACACGTTACCCGTCATGCGGGCCGAAGCTAAAAGACCCCATAAATACGGTCCTAAGCTGGCCACGACCTTACTGGCGTTCACTTTGGTTACTGCGCCAAGTGCCTGGGCTGGCCATAAAGATCGACATATCACGTACGCCAAAGTGACCAACGTGAAACCAGTGACAGAGACCATCGTAACGCGAGTACCTCACGAAGAATGCTGGACCGAGCGGGTGCGCTACGAGGAACCCGCACGCGATAACCGCTCCTATACCGGCACCATTTTAGGCGGAATTATCGGTGGTGCGGTGGGTCACGCAGTCGGCCATAAAAAACGCAACAAGCAAGTGGGTACTGCCGTGGGTGCGGTACTGGGTGCATCAATCGGTCATGATTTATCCAACCGCCACTACACAAATAATCGGTCTACCACGCACTATCGTGACGAACAGCGTTGTGAGACCTACTATGAGAAAGAATATACTGAAAGCGTAGTGGGTTATGATGT